>CAZOLZ010000037.1:0-10471 GCA_964580965.1 uncultured Flavobacteriales bacterium
AATGTTGTGTAAATGTTGGTGAAGTTAGAGTATTAACTGTTACGGTCATTTGAGTTGTAGTTGCGCATTGTCCTGCGTCAGGGGTAAATGTATAAGTTGTAGTAGTTGTGTTATCTATTGCTGGAGACCATGAACCAGTAATAGATTCATTAGAAATAGCTGGTAAAGTAATCGTTTCACCATCACATATGTTAGCATGTTGTGTGAAAGTTGGATTTGTCGAAGGTGAAACTGTTATTGTAATGTCTTGGTAGCAACTTGAGTTGCCATCACTAATTGTCGCTCTGTAGGTTGTAGTTGTAGTAGGCGATACCGATGAAGTTAAAAGTGAAGAGTTAGCTGTTTCTATTGTTCCTCCATTGGTTAAATCAGTTATTGTTATTGTAGGAGGGGTGATTGTAGAGACTTTAATATTATCAATTCCCCAACTATCTTGAGTTCCTCCGGAGTTTGAGAATTGAATCCATCTAAATTTTGTGTTTGCAGTCATTGCTCCAGCTGGAATAGGTAAAGTTGTAGTTCCCCAATCATATACATAATCTCCTGTTCCCATATCTCCACCACTCTCTCTTCCTGGAAACATAAGTTTCATAGTATTCCAAGACCCTCCATTATCAGTTGAATACTGAACATATACACCTTCTTTATCATCTAAAGCTTCACAACCATTACCACCATAGTCATCAGATGCTTCTCGAAAGTCATAACTCATCCAACCTCCTCCAGAAACGTCAAACCCGTTTGTTTCTAAAGTTCTAGTTCCAGAAGTGTTTTGCATCCATGCATATATGGAATTATCTGAATTTTGAGTATTGAATCCATTATTAGGTTGACAAGATAGAACACTCATAAATGATAACGAACCGGGACTAGCACTCCATCCGGAACCTAGCTGAGAGTTGTTGAAATCTGTATCTATTGACGGACTAACAACGTTTCCTGAAGCTGTTAAAAGGACATTCTCACCTGTACATATTGATGTGTTGTCTGCTGTTAAATCTATATTACAACCAACATTAGATTTTACAAAAGTTATAATGTCGCCTTCCCATCCAGCGTTTTGATCTGAATTTTGATTAGTGAATTTTAAAGTAAGTATACCAGAGGAATTGTTTGCACAAAACATACCAGGTTTTAACTCTGCACTAGCACCACTAACAGCTGGCTGTCCAACATTCCATGAGCCGTTAGAAGAACTTGCATTGTATTTATTTCCATAGTTACCTTGAAGTGAACCTATATTTGTTGAACTTGTGTTTGGACCATCAAAAATTTCTAATTTATCAGCACCATTTATACCTCCCCATGAATCCATTTCGGTAATGAAAGAAGTGAAATTAATACAAATAACTTCTTCAGTTACTGCAGGAATTAGTGTAATTGTATAATCAGTATTTCCATCATTTCCACTTGGTCCACCCGCATCGTAAAATTTATCACCATTATTTACACTCACACTTCCTCCTTGACTAACCAAAATGTTTTGTTGTGTAAAACAAGTTCCTAAACTTAGTATTGAACAAATGACAGTATAATATAAATTTTTCATTTAAGATTAATTTGAAAATATTACGAATAATTTAAATATAAGTTGCTCCCAACATGTTGTATACAACTCCAACTAAATTTAGTAAAATCTACAACAATAAAGGGTATTTAATTATTGTATTATCATTTTTTATTACGAGTTGCTATTTTTTAGTGTGAATGGTGTTTATTGTTAAGTTTCAATTGAATTTCGTGGTGAATGGCTATAATTGAAAAATTAAATTACTTTTGTGTTAATAAAAATAAGTGTCCATGAAGTATATTGTTGTTTTATTATTACTTGTTTTAAATCCATATTTTTCTGTAGAGCAGGTTGATAGATTGCGAATGGATACAGATATGTTTCAGTGTCTAAATCAAGGAAAATATGATTCTGTAAGTGTTTTAGCGAATAATGTACTTAAAGAATCTGGTAAGTTAGAAGAAGACACGTCTGTTTATAAGATGAATGCCTACACGGTATTAGGAATAATTCATAAAAACAAGGGTTTTTATGTTTCAGCTATAGATTTTAATTTAAAATTACTTGCGATAGCAGAAAAAGTCAAAGATTCTGCAAGAATGTCTGTCGCCTATAATAATATTGGTGAGCTATATAAGTTTCAAAACAATATCGATCAAGCTATTTTGTATTTTAATAAGAGTTTGGAATTAGAGATGTCGCTAAAAAATGATGTGCAAAGATCAATCAGATTATACAACTTGGGTGAATCATACAAGCAATTGGACAGCTTTGATATTGCTTTGAGTTATTTTAATAATTCATTAATTCTTGAGAAGAGAAATAGTAATATAGTAGGTGTAAATTATGCAATGTTAGGATTGGTTGATATTTATTTAGAAATCAATCAAATGACTGAAGCAAAAAGATTTTTAGATAAAGTTAACAAGGATAAATTAAATGATGATTATGACTTAAAGAGGTTATATGATTTTTTGCTTTTGAAATATTACATAAAATCTAAAGCTACAAACGAATCAAAGTCATTATTAAACGAAATACAACGTTCAAAAAATGGAACAGTTGATTTAATTTTTGATATTAATTTGTTGAAACTTGAGATTGAATTACACAAAAATAGTTCTGAATGGCACTTAATGTCCGAAAAGTATCAGGAACTAATTAATTTGAGTGAAAAATATCAGTCTTCTGAAATTCAAAATAGGATGAATGACTTAATTTACTTTAACGAGTTGAAAAAGAAAGATATTGAGATAGAGTTAATTGAAAATCAAAAGGTTACTATTGAGGAATTAAAATCGTTCACGAATAAACTATCAATATTTTTATTACTAGTATTAATATTTACAGTTGGTTACGTAGTTTACAACTTAAAAAAGAAATAAATCATGGGTCAAAGAATTTATCTTATCAGGTCATTACTATATGCCTTATATTTTGTCCTTACTATTATCGTTTTTGATGGTTACACCATTTTTGATGTTGAAATAAATGTTTACAGTTATTATTTATTAGTTTTTACTGTTGCATTGTTATCTCAATTCTTATCAATTCGAGTTTTAGTTAAAAGATTAAAGCATGGGGAAGAGGTTGCTTTTTTTATTACATCTTTAATTTTATTAACCTCAACTTTGTTGATTGGTAAATCAATACAGGATTTATTTTTAGTGGCTTTTGCTATGTTTTTTGCTCCTCCAATTTTACCTGCTTTATTTTTAATACTAAAAAAGATATTTAATGTTCATGAAACTAACAACGAATTAAAAAGTGAGCCTACAGAAATTTCACAAAATGAAATTCAAAATGAAGAAAATATCCCTGAGGAGGCAGATGATTTGGAGAAAAGATTTGTTCTTGAAAATGAAAACGGTAAGATATTAATTGATTTAAATATTACAAGAATTATTTGTTTTGAAGCAAGTGATAATTATGCGGTTACCTATTACCTCAACCAAAATAATGATGTTAAGAAATCTATGGAAAGAGTTTCTTTGAAAAAAATAGAGTCAATTTTAGAGAATCTAAATACTTCAAATTTTGAAAGGATTCACAAATCTTACATCATTAACAAGATTTTTGTGGATGAGTTGAAAGGAAAAGCGCAAGCATATAAAGTAAAAATGCAGGAGCTGAATATTTTAATACCAGTTTCTAGGTCTTATGATATTAAGATTATAAAAAAGCTTATCGATTGACCACAAATGTAACCTTATACAGCTAAACTTATCGATTTGAAGCATTTTTATTATGTTTTAAACTCTTTAATGCATTAAGTTTTAAATTTGTAAAAAAAAGAAGTGAATAGAGTCTACATCAATACAATTATTGTAATCATTATTTCAATGTTAATTTGAGAAGGGATCCTATATTTAATATTTAATTTAAGCCTTTCTCTTTCGGAAAGGCTTTTTTTTTAACTTTAATATTTGAATTAAAAAAAGATTGAGTATGTACTACAACAATTCAACGGTTATTTTTTTAGATGGAGAGTATGTGAATGCTGCTGATCAGCACATTTCATTATATTCTCAAACTGTTCAATATGGTATTGGAGTTTTTGAAGGAATTAGATCATACGACACTGCAGATGGGGTTCGTATTTTTAAAGGAAAAAAACATTTTGAAAGATTGAAGTTTTCAGCTGAAAAAATGGGGATGCAAGTTGATTATTCCGTTGAAGAACTTGTACGTTCAGCATACAAGCTTTTAGAAAAAAATAATTTGCATGATGCATATATTAGACCAATAGTTTACATGGGAGACAATATGTCATTAATTCCAAATGATAAAGTACATGTAGCGATTGTAGCTTGGAAATGGGGGAATTATTTAGGGGATCATTTATTAAATGTTTGTCTGTCTTCATTTGAAAGGCCAAACCCAAAATCTTGCTTTGTTGAAGCGAAAGTTTGTGGACATTATACAAATAGTATTTTGGCTACATCTGAAGCAAAAAGAAAAGGTTTTGATGAAGCATTGCAATTAGACATGAATGGCTTTGTAGCTGAAGGTCCAGGTGCAAATTTCTTTTTTGAAAAAGATGGTCTTTTAATTACAGCACCTCAAGGTCACATTTTACCTGGTATAACTAGAAGTACTGTTTTTGAATTAGCAAAAGAGTTAGATATTGAAATTCAAGAACGATCATTCAAGCCCGAGGAATTATTTTCTGCAGATGCAGCATTTTTTTGCGGTACAGCAACTGAAATTACTGGAATTCAAAAAATTGAAAATTATGAATTTCCTTTAAAATGGGAAGATTCAGTTTCGAATTTAATTCAAAGAGCTTACAAAAGAAGAGTTACAAGTAATGAACACAAAGATTTGTACATATAGAGTATAGTCTTAGAAACTGTAGATTTTTTTTTTAGAATACATTATCAATCATTTAAACATCAATTATAAAGTGGAATTAAATAAATACAGCAAAACGATTACGCAAGATGAAACACAACCAGCAGCGCAAGCAATGTTATATGGAGTTGGATTGACGGAAGAAGATATGTCAAAAGCTCAAGTAGGCATTGTAAGTACAGGCTATGAAGGTAATACATGTAATATGCACTTAAATGATTTAGCAAAAGACATTAAGAAATCTGTTGTTGATGCTGATTTAGTTGGATTGATTTTTAATACAATTGGAGTAAGTGATGGTATTTCAAATGGTACAACAGGAATGCGTTATTCTTTAGTTTCGAGAGATGTAATTGCAGATTCGATGGAAACTGTAATGGGTGCTCAATGGTATGATGGCATGATTGCTGTTGTTGGCTGCGATAAAAATATGCCAGGCTCTTTAATTGCAATGGGTCGTCTGAATAGACCATCAATAATGGTTTATGGAGGAACGATTCATTCAGGAAAGTGGAAAGGTGAATCATTGAATATAGTTTCCTCTTTTGAAGCATTAGGAAAGAAAATTAATAATCAAATAACTCCTGAAGATTTTAAAGGGATAATTAAAAACTCTTGTCCTGGAGCTGGAGCTTGTGGAGGCATGTATACTGCAAATACAATGTCTTCTGCTATTGAAGCTTTAGGAATGAGTTTACCTTACAGTTCTTCAAACCCAGCTCTAAGCCCAGAAAAAGCGAAAGAGTGCGAAGATGCAGGTAAAGCGATTCGTTTGATGTTGGAAAAAGATATTAAGCCTAAAGATATAATGACTAAAGAGGCATTTGAAAATGCGATTAAGATCATAATGGTTTTGGGAGGGTCTACAAATGCGGTTTTACATATGATTGCTATTGCTGATTCAGTTGGAGTCAAAGTTACTTTAGATGACTTCCAACGAATTAGTGATGAAATTCCTGTTTTGGCAGATTTGAAGCCAAGTGGTAAATACTTGATGGAAGATTTACATAATGTTGGAGGTGTACCAGCAGTCATGAAATATATGCTTGAAAAAGGAATGTTAAATGGTAACTGTTTAACTTGTACAGGAAAAACAGTTGCTGAAAATTTAGAAGATTTACCAGGATTAAAAGAAAATCAAGATGTTGTTTTAAAAGTTGAGAATCCATATAAAGCAACAGGACATATTCAAGTTTTACATGGGAATTTAGCTGAAGAAGGATCTGTTGCAAAAATCAGTGGGAAAGAAGGTGAATTCTTTGAAGGTGAAGCTGTAGTTTTTGAAGATGAGTTTGAAGTAGTTGACGGTTTAAAATCTGGTAAAATTAAAGCAGGGAATGTTGTTGTAATCAGGACTGTTGGACCGAAAGGAGGACCTGGTATGCCTGAGATGTTGAAACCAACATCTTTAATTATGGGGGCAGGCTTAGGAACTTCAGTTGCTTTAATTACAGATGGTCGTTTTTCTGGAGGAACTCACGGGTTTGTTGTGGGGCATATTACTCCTGAAGCATATGAAGGTGGATTAATTGCTTTTGTAAAAGATGGTGATGTTATATCGATTGATGCAAAAAACAATCAGATTTCATTGAAAGTTTCAGAAGAAGAAATTGCAATAAGAAAAGCAAATTGGGTGAAGCCTGATCTTAAAGTTCAACGAGGAGTTTTATATAAATATGCTAAAACAGTTTCTTCAGCTTCGAATGGATGTGTAACTGATAAATAATAAAGTTAAGCGGATAAAAGATCTTGGTGAGAATATTAAAATTAAAACTTTTCGAACAATGTTTTATCCCAAAGACATGTGTAAATAAATTTAAAGTCATAAATAAATCAATTAATAAACAATGAGTCAAATGATTACTGGTTCTGAAGCTGTTATTAAAAGTTTAATAGCGGAGAATGTATCAACAATTTTTGGTTACCCAGGAGGGGCAATTATGCCAATTTATGATGCAATGTATGATTATCAAGATACAGTTAAACATATTTTGGTAAGACATGAACAAGGAGCAATTCATGCAGCACAGGGTTTTGCAAGAACTTCAATGGAAGTTGGAGTTTGTTTTGCTACCTCTGGTCCAGGAGCGACTAATTTAGTCACTGGTTTAGCAGATGCAATGATCGATTCAACACCAGTTGTTTGTATTACTGGACAAGTTGCATCTCATTTATTAGGAACAGATGCTTTTCAAGAAACAGATGTAATTGGTATTTCAATGCCAGTTACAAAATGGAGCATTCAAGTGACAAAAGCTGAAGATATTCAACCGGCAATTGCAAAGGCGTTTTATATTGCTAAATCTGGAAGGCCAGGACCTGTTTTAATTGATATAACAAAAGATGCACAATTTGGTCAAACTTCATTTAATTATGAACCATGCAAAGAAATAAGAAGTTATAAGCCTTATCCTAAATTAAATTTAGACGACTTAAAAAGTGCAGCAGATCTATTAAATGGTGCTCAAAAGCCATACATGTTAGTTGGTCAAGGAGTTACTTTGTCACAAGCAGAAACAGAATTAGTTGAATTTGCAGAAAAATCAGGAATTCCTATTGCTTCAACATTATTAGGGTTAGGTGCTTTTCCAACAAATCATGATTTATATGTTGGTTATTTGGGGATGCATGGAAATTATGGACCGAATATTAAAACAAATGAATGTGATGTTTTATTAGCAGTTGGAATGCGTTTTGATGATCGTGTAACTGGTGATGTAGAACGTTATGCTAATCAAGCTAAAGTAATTCATATTGATATTGATGCTTCCGAACTAAACAAAAATATCAAAGCTCAAGTAGCTATCCATGCAGATGCGAAAGAAGCTCTTTTTGAATTAACGAAGTTAATTGATAAAAAAGAATATTCTTCTTGGTTGCAAGAATTTAAAGATGCAGATAAAATTGAGTTTGACAAAGTTATTGACGATGCTATTTATCCTAAAAATGATAAGTTAAAAATGGCTGAAGTCATTAATGTTTTATCTGAAAAAACAAATGGCAAATCTGTTATAGTAACTGATGTTGGACAACATCAACAGATAACATCACGTTATTATAAATATCAAGAGAAGAATGGAAATATTACTTCAGGTGGTTTAGGGACGATGGGATTTGCTTTGCCTGCTGCGATTGGCGCAAAATTAGGTAGCCCTTCACAACAAGTAATCGCTGTAATCGGTGATGGAGGATTCCAAATGACAATTCAAGAATTAGGAACAATTTTACAGGCTCAAGTTGATGTTAAAATTTTGATTTTAAATAATAATTTCTTGGGTATGGTTCGTCAATGGCAACAATTATTTTTTGATAAACGGTATTCTGGAACTGAAATTGTTAATCCAGACTTTATTCAAATTGCAAAAGGATATAGTGTTGAAGCAGCAAAAATAAGTGAACGAAAGGATTTGAATGTGGCATTGGATAAAATGTTGAATTCAAAAGGGTCTTACCTGTTAGAGGTCGTGGTTGAAAAAGAAGAAAATGTTTTCCCAATGATTGAAACTGGAGCATCAGTTTCAGAATGTCGTTTAAGTTAATAGAAGAAAGAAATGGAAAAAACATATAACATATCAATTTTTACAGAGAATAAGATTGGTTTATTATCAAGAATCTCTTTAATTTTTACAAGAAGACATATCAATATTGAAAGTATAACTGCTTCTCCATCTGAAATTGAAGGAGTTCATAGATATACGATTGTGATAAAGTGTTCATTGGACCAAGTTAAAAAAGTGAAAACACAAATTGAGAAGCAAGTTGATGTATTAAAGGCTTTTTATCATGAAGATGAAGAAGTTGTATATCAAGAAATTGCTTTGTATAAAATTCCAACTTCAAGTATTGCTAAAGATGGAGGAGCTGAAAGAATTTTAAGAAAACATTACGCACGTATTCTAGCAGTAGAAAAAGATTTTACAATCATTGAGCAAACTGGATATCAACAAGAAATACAGCTGTTGTTTGAAGAGTTAAAGCCTTATGGCTTATTGGAATTTGTTAGTTCGGGGAGAGTGGCTATTTCTAAACCGATGAAGACATTAGAAAAACATTTAGAAGAGTTAGACGCATAATCAAATAAAAAATTAAAATTAAATGGGAAATTATTTCAATTCGTTGCCTTTAAGAGAGCAATTAAAACAATTAGGGACTTGTGAGTTCATGGATCGTGATCAATTTAATGATGGTGTAAATGCATTAAAGGGTAAAAAGATCGTAGTTGTTGGTTGTGGTGCACAAGGTTTAAACCAGGGATTAAATTTAAGAGATTCTGGTTTAGATGTTAGTTATGCTTTAAGAGCAGAGGCTATTAGTTCAAAAAGAGTCTCTTGGAAAAATGCAACGGATAATGGGTTTAATGTTGGAACTTACGAAGAATTAATTCCAACAGCAGATTTAGTGATTAATTTAACACCTGATAAACAACATACTTCTGTAATTAAAGCGATTATGCCATTAATGAAAAAGGATTCCACATTGTCTTATTCTCACGGATTCAATATAGTTGAAGAGGGAATGGAGATTCGTAAAGATATTACGGTAATAATGGTTGCGCCTAAATGTCCAGGAACTGAAGTTCGAGAGGAGTACAAAAGAGGTTTTGGTGTTCCAACTTTAATCGCTGTTCATCCTGAAAATGATCCACAAGGAAAAGGATGGGATATCGTTAAAGCATATGCTGCTGGAACAGGAGGACATAAAGCAGGTGTTTTGAAATCTTCATTTGTTGCAGAGGTTAAGTCTGATTTAATGGGAGAACAAACTATTTTATGTGGTGTTCTTCAAACTGCTTCGATTTTATGTTTTGACAAAATGATTGAAAAAGGAATTGAAGGAGGTTATGCTGCATCTTTAATCCAGTATGGTTGGGAAGTTATTACAGAAGCTCTAAAACACGGTGGTATTTCAGCAATGATGGATCGTTTATCTAATCCTGCAAAAATTAAGGCTTTTGAATTATCAACGGAATTAAAACAAATTATGCGTCCTCTGTTTGAAAAGCATCAAGATGACATCATGAGTGGTAAGTTTTCCTCTACAATGATGGAAGATTGGACCAATAATGATAAAGACTTATTGAATTGGAGAGCAATGACAGCTGAAACAGCATTTGAAAAAACACCTGCTAATGCTAAATTAAGTGATCAAGAATTTTTTGATAATGGTTTGTTAATGGTAGCTTTTATAAGAGCTGGTGTTGAATTAGCTTATGAAGTTATGGTTGAAACCGGAATTAAGGAGGAATCTGCTTATTACGAGTCTTTACATGAAGCTCCATTGATTGCTAATACTATTGCTCGTAAAAAATTGTACGAAATGAATAGAGTAATTTCTGATACTGCTGAATACGGATGTTATTTATTCGATCATGCTTGTAAACCTTTATTAAAAGATTTTATGCTTAAAGTTGATACAGATATTATCGGTAAAAACTTTAATGAACTAAAAAATAATGAAGTTGATAATATTGAAATTATTGCTGTAAATAAAGTAATTAGAGAACATTCAATTGAAAAGGTTGGAGCTGTTTTGAGAGAAGCAATGACGGAAATGAAGGCATTATCTAGTAATTAGTATTTGTTAGTTTTTAGCTTGATGATAGGTGAA
>CAZOLZ010000037.1:10571-24878 GCA_964580965.1 uncultured Flavobacteriales bacterium
GAAGGCATTATCTAGTAATTAGTATTTGTTAGTTTTTAGCTTGATGATAGGTGAAGATTTATTTTGATTTTCACGCTAAATAGATCTTAATATTATAAGAGTAAAGCAGAAGTAAGGAGTTAAATTCAAATAAAATAGTTTGTTTAGCTGTTGGAAGAAGGATATAATTCTAACAGCTAATTACAAAAAAAACTATATAAAATGGTAACTGTAGAAAACGTAAAATTAGCACAAGAGGCATTGAAAGATGTTGCTTTTCATACACCTTTGATGAGAAATACAAATTTATCTGAAAAGTATGATTCTAATATTTTCTTAAAAAGAGAAGATTTGCAGGTTGTCCGTTCTTATAAGTTACGAGGTGCTTTCAATAAAATGTATCATTTAGATACTGTTAATAAAGGAAAAGGAGTTGTTTGCGCAAGTGCAGGAAATCATGCACAAGGCGTAGCCTATTCTTGTAAAATGTTAGGTGTTAAAGGAATGATTTTTATGCCGATTACTACACCAAAACAAAAAGTGAAACAGGTACAAGTATTCGGCAAAGAATGGGTAGAAGTAGTTCTTGTTGGAGATACTTTTGATGATTCTTATGTTGAATCAATGAAGTATGCAAATGATAAAGGTTTACAATTTATTCACCCTTTTGACGATGAACAAATAATTGCAGGTCAAGGAACTGTAGGGTTAGAAATATTAGAAGATTCCAAAAATACGATTGACTATTTATTTGTTCCTGTTGGGGGAGGAGGTTTAGCTGCAGGAATTGTTACTGTATTTAAACAGTTAAGTCCTTCAACAAAAATTATTGGTGTTGAACCGAAAGGGGCTCCATCGATGAAAACATCTATTCAAAATGCTCATAATATAACTCTTGATTCAATTGATAAGTTTGTAGATGGAGCAGCTGTTAAAAGAGTTGGAGAGATTACTTTTGAAATTTGTAAAGATTATTTGACTGAAATGATAGCAATCCCTGAAGGTCAAGTTTGTAGTACAATTCTTTCATTATATAATGAAGAAGCAATAGTTGTAGAGCCAGCAGGGGCATTAACAATTTCTGCACTAACAGATTACAAGGAGGAAATTAAAGGTAAAAACGTAGTTTGTATTGTTAGTGGAAGTAATAATGACATTATGCGTACTGAAGAAATAAAAGAGCGCTCTTTATTTTATGAAGGTTTAAAACATTATTTTTTAGTTCAGTTTCCTCAAAGACCTGGAGCGTTAAGAACTTTTGTATGTGATGTGTTGGGACCAAATGATGATATTACCTATTTTCAATTCTCTCAAAAAAATAACAGAGAAAGTGGTCCTGTTGTGATTGGTATCGAATTGAAGCACAAAGAAGATTTTGAATCCATTTGTGAGCGAATGAAGAAATATAATTTTACATACGAATATTTGAATGAAAATTTAACATTGTATACACAGTTAATAGGATAGTTGTTTTAATATCCATTTTAAAGCGATTAATATTTAGTTAAAATTCAATTTTCAGTTGTTTAAATTACTCTAAATCTAAAAGCCTACTTATAATTTGGTTAAATTATTATTTCTTCAAAAAATATTCCAACCCCAACTCATAACTTTTCATTCCGAATCCTATAATACATCCTACGCAAACAGGAGTCAATAATGAGTCGTGTCGGAAAGATTCGCGTTTTGCAACGTTTGATATATGTACTTCAATCACTTCTTTTTGAATGGCTGCAATACAATCTCTAATTGCAACACTGGTATGTGTATATCCCCCAGCATTAATAATAATTCCATCGTGATTAGAAGCTTGTAACTCATTAATGATTTCCCCTTCGACATTGGATTGGAAATAATCTATAGTGATATTTTTATATGTATCTTTGAGTTGAGTCAGATAATCTTCAAAAGAATGGTTTCCATAAATTGAAGGTTCTCTTTTGCCTAAAAGATTTAAATTTGGACCGTTTATTATAAGAATATTCATAATATGCTTGATTGGGAACACTATATTAAGGATTTTGTTTCATATTTGAAAGTAGAAAAAGGATTAGCTGAGAATTCTATTTCAGCTTATCATAATGATGTCCGAAAATTAGCTGATTTCTCTCAAGGTCAAAAACTGAATCCAAAGAATGTAACTTACGACCATTTAAAAGGGTTTATAGCAGATTTGTATGATTTGGGTTTAAGTGAACGAACACAAGCACGAATCATAAGTGGAATAAAGCAGTTTTTTTCTTTTCTAATTTTAGATGAGGTTATAATAAAAGACCCGAGTGAATTATTAGAAACGCCTTCAATTGGAAGAAAATTACCGGAAGTCCTAACCGTTGAAGAAATAGATCAATTAATCAATGCGATTGATTTATCAAAAGACGAAGGACATCGAAATAAAGCCATTTTAGAAACACTTTATTCATGTGGTTTACGTGTTAGTGAATTGGTAAATTTAAAATATTCAGACATTTTTATAGAAGAAGGTTTTATTCGCGTAATTGGGAAGGGAAACAAAGAACGACTGGTTCCATTAAGTAAATCTGTTGTGAATGAAATCGGTATTTATTCCTCAATACGTAAACATTTAAAAATTCAAAAAGGGGCAGAGGATTTTGTGTTTTTAAATAGGAGGGGAGTGCCACTAACACGTGTTATGATTTTCACAATTATTAGAAGATTGGCTGAATCAATTGGGTTACAAAAAACAATTTCACCACATACTTTTCGCCACTCTTTTGCCACACACTTGATAGAGGGAGGAGCTAATTTAAGAGCCATACAAGATATGTTGGGTCATGAATCAATAACAACAACCGAAATTTATACCCATTTAGATCAAAGTTATTTAAGGGAAGCTATTATTTCGTTTCATCCGAGGAATAGGAGGTAGGCTACTTTATATGTTTAATTAAATCTATATTCCCCTTTGCAACTAAAAGAATTTTAACTATCTTTGTCGTCTTAAATTTTATTTAAAAACATAATTATTATGAATTCTTACGAAACTGTTTTCATTTTAACTCCCGTTTTGTCTGATGATCAGGCAAAGGAAGCAGTGCAAAAATTCGAAAGCGAGGTTAGCTCGTTAGGTGGAAAAATTAAGCACAGTGAAAGTTGGGGATTAAAAAAATTGGCTTACCCAATTCAAAAAAAATCAACAGGATTTTATTTCTTAATGGAATTTGAAGGTCCTGGAAGTGTTGTAGCTGAATTAGAATTAACATTCAAACGTGACGAGCGTGTAATGAGATTCTTAACTACAAAAATGGACAAGCACCATTTAGCTTATGCTGAAAAGCGTAGAGCGAAATTAGGTGAGAAAAAATCTGCTTCTGCTGAAGCTTAATACTAACCTTTAAAAAGAATTAAAGATGTCACAAAACGATGTACGTTATTTAACTCCGATTGCGATCGAGATTAAAAAAGATAAATATTGCCGTTTCAAAAAAAGCGGAATTAAATTCATCGATTATAAAGATGCGAATTACCTATTAAAATTAGTTAACGAACAAGGTAAAATTTTACCTCGTCGTATAACTGGTACTTCAGCAAAATATCAGAAAAAAGTAGGTCAAGCTATTAAACGTGCTCGTCACATTGCATTGCTTCCTTACGTTGGTGATATGTTGAAATAAGAAATATTGTTTAATAGGAAAAAAATCAGATTAAAATGGAAGTAATTTTAACTAAAAATGTTGATAAACTTGGATATAAGGATGATGTTGTTACTGTAAAGCCAGGGTATGGTCGTAACTTCTTAATTCCTCAAGGATATGCAATCTTAGCAACAACTTCTTCTTTGAAGAGTCATGCTGAGAAATTAAAACAAAGATCACATAAAGAATCTAAAATCTTAGCTGAAGCTGAAGCTGTTGCTACTAAATTAGAAAGTGTATCTTTAAAAATTGGAACTAAAGCTGGTGAAAATGGTAAAATTTTCGGTTCAGTAAACACTATTCAGTTAGCTGAAGCATTAAAGGCTGAAGGTTTTGATATTGATCGTAAGTCTTTAAAAATTAAAGAAGAGCCAATTAAAGAAGTTGGTACTTACGAAGCAGTTGCAAACTTACACAAAGGTGTTAAACCAACATTTAAATTTGAAGTTGTTGGTGAATAATACCTCAATTCAATTATAAAAAAAATAAAGCTCGTTCATTTGAACGAGCTTTTTTATTTCAAAAACCTACTAAAATGAATGATTTTGAATCATATAAGATGGTTTAATATATTTTGGTGAAACTCTGTATTTTGTAAGTTAGATTTTTTTTTCAATCTTTACTTACACATTAACTTTATTAATGTTAATAATTATATTATAATGAAATTATCCTTTTTTATACTATTGCTAGTATTGACTAGTTGTTCTTTTAATGATTCAATTGAACAAAAAAAAATCATTAATGGTTCGATTAAATATGCTAAACATTTTAATTTGATAAATAAAAATCAATCGAATGTTTTACAAATATTTGATCCTGAAACACATAATATCCAAAGAGAGTACATAATTTCTGCAGAACCTTTAGAACTGGAACACAATATTGTTGCACCAATTAAATCAATTATACCATTATCTTCTACTCATGTTGGTATGTTGTCTGTTTTAAAAAGTTTAAATTCAATTGTAGCGATTAGTGATTCAAATTATGTTTATAATCCTTTTCTTTTAAAGGATATTAATATCGGTAAAGTGGAGCAAGTTGGAGGTGAAGGAATGGAATCTTCAGAAAAGATTTTAAAACTTCGCCCTAATGTTTTAATGTATAGTGGTTTCGGAAAAGAATTTAAAAAAGAAAAACAATTGGAAAAGTTTGGTATAAATTGTATTCCTAATTACGATTGGAGGGAGTTACACCCATTAGGAAAAGCTGAATGGATTAAAGTTTTTGGTGCTTTGTTAGGTAAAGAAAAAGAAGCAAATGATTATTTTAATGAGATTGAAAAAGCGTATTTTAAATTAACTAATCAGGTTAGATCAATTCAAAATAAAAAATCAATACTTAGTGGTCATCTTGTTGGTGATATTTGGTTTGCTCCAGCTGGAGATAGTTATAATGCACAATTTTTCAAGGATGCAAATGTAGATTATGTTTATGCCGATTCAGAAGGTACAGGGAGTATAAAGAAGTCTTTGGAAGAAATTATTCATGAAAATAAATCGACAGATTATTGGCTGAATTGTAATTCTTTGTGCTTGAATGATTTAGCTTTTTTACAAAAGAAATATGCATTTCTATTGCCTTTCCAAAAAGGTCAAGTTTATGATTATAACATTAATGGACAATTATTTTGGGAAATGAGTGCTATTGAACCTCATAAAGTATTGTCAGACTTGATAAATATTGTTTACCCATCTGTTTTAAAAGAGAATAAACTTTATTTTTATAGTCAATTAAAGTAATATGCAACAAAAAAAGAATTGGATATACATCATTATTTTAGTGGTTTTACCATTATTGATGTTTACACATCTTTTTTTAGGTGAAGTTAAGTTTGATTTTAATATATTAAAATCCTTTTTATTCCAGTTTGATCAAAAAAATGTAAATCATCTTTTATTATTAGAGTTTAGACTACCGCGTATGGTAACAGCATTAGTTACAGGAAGCGGACTTTCTTTAGCAGGATTGTTGATGCAAACATTATTTCAAAACCAATTAGCAGGTCCTTCTATTTTAGGAATTAATTCTGGAGCAAGTTTATTTACAGCTTTAATGATAATAACAGGCATACCAATATTAAATTCAGATTTTAGTTTAGCTGGAAGTGCATTAATTGGTGCCTTTATTTTTGGGTTAATCATACTGTTTTTATCATTTATTCTAACTTCTAAGTTGTCGCTTTTATTAGTAGGAGTTATGATTGGGGGGTTTACATCTGCAATGATTACTATCTTACAAATTACAGGGGATGCTTTTCAATTAAAACAATTTACATTATGGTCGATGGGATCTTTGCAGCAGACTGATTTACATCAAATTATATATTTAATACTTGCTTTTGGTATTGGTTTAATCGGTTCTTTTTTATTGGTTAAACCTTTAAATGCATTAGTTCTAGGTGAAGAAAATGCCAAGATGTTAGGAGTTAATATTCAACAAGTTCGAATTTTTGTAATTATTGTGACATCAATACTTACAGGAGTTTTAACGGCTTTTTGTGGACCAATTGCTTTTGTAGGTTTGGCTGTTCCAAACTTGGTTAAAATTATATTCAAAACTCAAAACCATAAACAATTGATGTTTGCAACTGTATTAATTGGTGCTTTGTTTTTATTATTATGTGATGTTTTGGTTCAAATAATATGGAATGATATTCAATTACCGATTAATGCAATAACCTCGTTGATAGGAGCTCCCGTTGTAATAGCAATCATAATAAAGAAGATGAGATGATTGAGTTTGAAACAGTTAAAATAGGTTATAGTAGGAATTTATTTTCAATTGATTCTTTGGAATTAAGTCAAGGAGAGATTTATACTATAGTGGGAGCAAATGGTTCAGGGAAATCAACGTTATTAAAAGCAATAAAAGGAAATTCAAAAGCTTATTCAGGTGAGATAAAATTTAATGAGCGTTCACTCAGATTTTTGACAATTTTACAAAAATCTAAATTAATTGCATCGGTGAATCCTTTTCAAGAAAAAATTCCATTTATAACAGTAAGAGATTTTGTTTTACTCGGTAGAACACCACACCTTAATTTTTTAGGTTCATTTTCAAATGAAGATATTGAGAAAGTTGATGAGCTTTTAGAAACCATAGGTTTATCAATTCTTTCAGATAAATTTTTGGATGAAGTCAGTGATGGTGAAAGACAATTGTTATCAATTGCAAGAGCTATAATTCAAGATACAGAAGTAATCGTTTTAGACGAACCAACAGCTTTTTTAGATTATGTGAATCGTATAAAGGTTGTTCGATTACTAAAAGACATAGCTGTTAAATTTAATAAGTGTATCATTTTCTCTTCACACGAATTGGAATTGTGTATCAAAGAAGAGTTGAATTTATTACTAATAAACAAACTCAATAAAAAGTTAGAATTTAAAGAATCAAAGGATGCGACAGTTGAAGAAATCATAACTAAAAGCTTTTAATTGTATTAAAAAATAAAATTTAGAATATCTATATTTAACAAAAAATGAAATTATGTCAAAAGAAGTATATATAATCGATGGTATAAGAACACCAATAGGAAACTTTGGAGGGACATTGTCTTCAGTTAGACCTGATGATTTAGCAGCTTTAGTCATTAAAGAATTGGTTAATAGAAATCCATCAATTTCACCTATTGAAATAGAGGAAGTTATTTTTGGTTGCGCTAATCAAGCTGGGGAAGACAATCGTAATGTGGCACGTATGGCATCTTTGATGGCTGGTTTACCAGTTGAGGTAAGTGCTGAAACAGTAAATATTTTATGCGCATCTGGTATGGCAGCAACAGTAAATGCTTCAAGAGCTATCAAAGATGGGGCAGGGGATATTTATATTTCTGGAGGAGTTGAGAATATGACAAGAGGGCCTTGGGTGATTTCTAAAACTTCAACACCTTTTGGAAGAAATGCTCAAATGTTTGACTCTTCTTTTGGTTGGAGGTTCATCAATCCTAAATTAGATGAAGTTTACGGTACGGATAGTATGGGAATGACAGCTGAAAATTTAGCTGATAAGTATGATATTGAGCGTACAGCACAAGATAAATTTGCATATTGGTCTCAAATGAAAGCTGCAAAAGCACAAGCAAGTGGAGTTTTTTCAGAGGAAATTATATCTGTAGAAATTCCTCAACGAAAAAAGGATCCTATTGTTTTTACGACGGATGAATTTTCTAGACCTTCTACATCAATAGAAGGGCTTTCACGTTTAAGACCAGCGTTCAAAAAAGAGGGTTCAGTTACAGCAGGAAATGCTTCTGGTTTGAACGACGGTGCTGCGGCATTATTGTTAGCTTCTGGAGATGCGGTTAAATCTAAAAACTTAAAACCATTAGCAAAAATTGTAGGAGCTGCAGTTGCTGGAGTTGAACCTCGTATAATGGGAATTGGACCTGTACCTGCAATTGAAAAAGTTTTGGAAAGGACAGGTTTAACATTGGACCAAATGGATATTATTGAATTAAATGAAGCATTTGCAGCGCAGGTTTTAGCTTGTTCAAGAGCTTTAGGATTAGCTGATGATGATTGTAGAATTAATCCGAATGGAGGCGCAATTTCTTTAGGTCACCCACTAGGAATGACAGGAGCTAGAATATTGTTAACAGCTGCTAAGGAATTGCAACGATCGAATAAAAAATATGCGTTAGTAAGCATGTGTATCGGAGTAGGTCAAGGTTATGCAACGATTTTGGAAAGAGCTGAGTAATTGAAGTTTCTTTTTTACATATGTTTAATATTCATTGTTTTTTCTTGTAAAAAAGAAAAGACTGTTTGGCGTTCTAATTGGACCTTTCCGATTCTAAATGATACCCTAACATTAAACAATTTAGTACATGATTCAATTCTGGTTAATAATCAATCAGGTGGTTATTCTTTAAGTACCAGAATTAATGCTTTAGATCTGGGACTGAAAGATTTAATCTCTCATCCAGATACAGTTATTGATTTACCTTACTCAACATCTTTTAATGCAATTAATTTACCTCAAGGTTCTGTTTTTCCTGGTGAAATAGATGAACATCAATTTGATTTTGGAGGGGCAGAATTGAAAAAGATAATTGTAGCTTCTGGTAAAATCAAAGTCCAAATTTTTAATCCATTACCTAAAAGTGTCATATATCAGGTAGATTTACCAGGTATAACTAAAAATAATATAGATTTTACAGATGAATTTCATGTACCTGCAGGTTCTAAAGAAAATCAAGGAAAGATTGATGGGGAAATTGATATTTCAGGTTATGAAATGGATTTGACTGGAATAAATGGAGGTAAGCATAATATAGTTCAGACGTTAGTAACAATAAAGACACCAATAGATGGAGGTACAGTGACATTAACAAAAAATGATACGCTTCATATTTATATTGAAATAAAGGATATTAAAATTGATTACGCTAGAGGTTATTTTGGAAAACAAATTATATCTGATACGATATCATCTGAAATTGAAGGTTTAAATATTCTTGAAAGCGGAAATATTAGTCTTTCAGATGCCAAAGTTAATTTACAGATTTCAAATGGATATAAAATACCAGCTCAAGCTAATTTATTATTTATCAAAAATAGGTCAAACTTTAATGAAGTAACTTTAACTTCTAATGGGGTGGCAAGTTTTAATTTTGGGACTCCTTTTAATTTAGATCCTGCAACTGGAAGTTGGAATACTTTGATAAGTAGTTCAAAAGCAATTGTTTTTGATGTGAATTCATCTAATATTGTTCCATTTATTGAAAATTTAGGGACAAATACTGATATTGCTTATCAAGTTTCTTTAAACCCTTTGGGAAATACTTCTGGAGGTTGGAACGAAGCATTTTCAAACAGTAGTTTTAAAGTTGATGTTGGTATTGAATTTCCGTTAGCTATTGGTTTTAATAATTTAGTATTAATGGATACGATTGAATTTAATCTTAAACAAGATAATGCCAATTTTTATATAGAAAACGGTGTTTTGGAAATGAATGTATCGAATGGTTTTCCAATGGAAGCTGATTTACAGTTTTTCTTTTTAGACACTGCTAAAAGTCTTATCGGGACTACTGAATTATCAGAAAAAATTACATCCTCTATTAATGGTGTTAAAATGCATAAAGGTGTTAAATATCAAGATTCTAAAATACAGGTACCCATAAATTTACCTATATTGAAAGATCTGGATAAAATCAAACATTTAACGATTAAAGCGACTATAAATTCACCAAACTCATTTGGAATAAGTTCAATTCAAACAATTCCTACAAATGCTTTTATGAGCTTTAAAATTGGTGGAAAAGGTCAGCTTGTAAATCAATTGTAGATGAAGAGAATCCTGATGACATACTTCTTGTTTTTTGTTAGTTTAAATTATGCACAACAATTTAATTTAGAGAAATATGATACTTTAACAAATGATAAAGTTGAGATTAGTTTTAAATCAGTATTAGAAAGTGCATCTACTTCTTTGTCCAATAGTTTTGTAAATAAATTTATTATAGGAGGAGAAATTTCTTCTAGTTTAATAAATCAAACATCAACAGAACAAAAAAATGTAAATCGCTATGGTTTTGATTTTTCGAATCAAATTGAATTGAATTTATTTAATTTTAAATTTGGAGAATCAAAAAAATATAGTCCTTCAATAACGATAGGTCAAACTTTGACAGGTGGAGTAGTTTATTCTAATAACTGGTTTGATTTAATTTTTAAAGGAAATGAGACTATAGACAATGAAGATTTTTCAGGGTTTAATCAAAGATTTATTTCGTTTCAAAAAATAGGTTTAGGATTAATAAATACAAAAACAAAATCAAGTTTTAAAATTAATTTTTATGGAATTAATAATTATCAGTCACTTGATTTTTCTCATTTAAAAATAATACAGGATAATGCTTTTGATTCTATTCGGATTCAAGCTTTAGGGGATTTAAATTACAATGTTAATAATCAGTTTTTGAATGGAGTTGGAGTTGGTTTTGATTTAGATTTTCGTCATTCATTTAATTTGTTTGAAGATGAAAAATCTATTTTTCAATTTAAAGTAAACAATCTAGGTATAGGAGTTATTCAACAAAACTCTCATTTTCATTTTAATACTGATAAAGTGATTGAAGGTTATTCGATGAATCAAATTACATCTATAAATAATGATTTTCCTCTGAAAGATACTTTAGGAATTCTAGAAGAAAGGACTAAAAATAAAATGGTTGTTTTGCCTTCATTTTATCAAATAGCGAAACTAATTGAGGTTAATTCTTCAAAAAAACTTCAATCTTTATATGGAGTTAGAGGTTATATCAATTTACCATATATGCCAATGCTTTTTATAGGTGGAAATTATCAATTTTTTCATAATTGGTCTTTAAACTCTCAAATTTCTATCGGTGGATATTCAAATGCAAGAATTTCAACGGGTATCAATTATAATGGAAATCATTTACAAGTTCAAATTGGGACAAATGATATCTATGGTTTAGTTTCATCTAAAGGTTATAATAAATCATTTTTAATGTCATTTTTATGCGGATTTTAATAACTTTCATCTTATTTTTTCTGTTTATTTCAATAAAAGCTCAATCTTCATTTTACAAGGTATACAGTAGTAATGATTATGATTTTGGAGAAGGAATTGTTCAATTAAATGATTCTTCTTATGCTGTAGTAGGAACTTCTGGTGGTTTTGGAAATTCGTCTCAAGCATTTTTAATGAGGATTGATAAATCAGGAAATTATTTATGGTCCAAATCATATGGAGGCATAGAAGAAGATGGAGCAAAAAGAATATTATCAATTGATACCACAGGATATTATTTAGCAGGATATACTAACTCAATAGGAAGCGGAGGATATGACTTTTATTTTGTTCGAACTGATACTTTAGGAAATGTTATTTGGGAGAAAAGTATTGGAGAATCTGGTTGGGAACAACTTTCTGATGCGATTTTATTAAAAGACTCATCATTTATTTTTTCAGGATTTTCAAACTCCAATACAACTGGAAATAATGATCAAATATTAGGAAGAATGAACTTTGATGGTGATTTACTTTGGTATGATCAATTCGGAACTACAGGAGATGATCAAATAAAAGCTATAGATAAAGTGTCTGATTCGACTTTTATAGCAGTTGGATATTCCTATTTGATTGATTCATCTGCGACAAAAGCTTATATTAGAAAATTTGATATTGATGGTAATATAGTTTGGGAAAAAACATATGGTTTTTCAGGAAATTACTTTTTAAATGATGTGGAAGTTGTTGATTCATTCATTTATGCTGTTGGTAAACATTGGAATGATACTCTTTATGAATTTGATGCTTATTCTATTCAATTAGACCTAGACGGTGAAGAGTTTTTATCATATAGTTTTTACATACAAGGTTATGATAGTTATGATCTGATTTTGAAATATGGTGAATCTGATAAGTTTTATGTTGGTAAAAGTATAATGAATGGTGTTTCAACTTATCCTGTAGGCCAAGATTTTGATATTGTTCGAATGAATCAATATTTAAATTATGATAATAGTGGCTTTCCTTTTTCTAATGTTGGTGATGATCAAGGAAATCAAATCTGTAAAACATTAGATGGCGGAGCTGTGATGGTAGGTTATAACTCAGCTTTTAATTCTGGAGGATCAAATGTAGCTGTGCTTAAAATCGGTCCAAATGATGAATATCCTTATACAACAGGTTTTCAGGAAATTAATACTTTAGTAGGAAACTCTGAATTGGAGCAAAACATTATTGATTTTAAAATATATCCAAATCCTTTTATTTTAGGAAAAGATAATAACCTTCATTTAAAGATAAGCTCACCATATGATACAAAGAAATTAATCATATATGATGCATCTGGAAATATTCTGTTTACTAAAAATTTAAATTTGATTATTGATAAAGCTCAAATTGATTTGTCATTGTTAAATCTTTCTAGTGGTTTGTACTTTATAGAGTACAAAGGAAGTAATGAAGCTAACAATGAAGCTAACGTAAAGTTAAAGCTTATTGTACAGTAAATATAAAAAGAGAGGAAACGGGCGTCTCCTCTCTCTTCACTAATTAACCTAACTTAACCACCTAAATCAATACAAATATACAGATTGTTTGAGTTGTATTAAATTTTTAACTGTTAAAATACGTTAAGTAATGTTAAATGCTGAATATTGGAGGAATCGTTATCAATTAAATGAAATAGGATGGGATATAGGTGAAGTTTCAACTCCTTTAAAAAAATATTTTGACCAATTAAAAGATAAGTCAATTCGAATATTAATTCCAGGTTGTGGAAATGCTTACGAAGCTAAATATTTAATTCAAAATGGGTTTACAAATATTACTGTTTTAGATTTTGCAGAGCAACCATTAGAACGGCTAAAAATAGAGCTTGGAGAGAGTGATAATATTTATTTTTTTAACGAAAATTTCTTTGATCATCAAGGAGAGTATGACTTAATCATTGAACAAACATTTTTTTGTGCCTTGAATCCAACAGAAAGAATGCGATATGCAGAAAAAATGAAGGAATTATTATCAACTAAAGGGAAGTTAGTTGGACTATTATTTAATCGAGAATTTCAGGGTGGTCCACCTTTTGGAGGAAATGAAATTGAATATCGCTCTTATTTTGAAAAGGTATTTGATGAAATTAAAATTGAGCCTTGTTATAATTCAATTAATCCAAGACTCAATTCTGAATTATTTATTCAACTTTCTTAGTTTTTTACTTAATTATTACTGAGACAACTCCATTTAAAGTTTTTCCTGTACCATTATTATATTCAATGAAATAATAATAAGATGCAACAGGGACAACTTTGTTATTAAAATACCCATCCCATGGTTGTTTATTGTATTGTCCTGCTTCCGTTTGATAGAGAAGCTCACCCCATCTGTTGTATATTCTAACGATATTATTAGGATAATATTCATCTAAATTAGGTATAATCCAACGATCATTATAATTATCACCATCTGGAGTGAATGCTGTTGGTGTATCAATTAAGCAGCTACTTAATTCGATTTCAACTTCAACAGGGCTACTTTCACATTCACCATTAATGCTTTGAGTTAGAAAGTATGTTGTAGTTTCTGTTGGTAATTTGATGACATTTGTACCTGCTAAGTTTGTTTTAGAATTGTCTAAATACCAGTTAACAGTATATCCAAGATCACCATCGAATGCTATTGAATCAGGTAAGTCGTATTCACAATATGTATATGAAGGGTCTAAACTTAAATCATTTGAATTTTGTGAAATCGTTAAAGTCACATCTTCAGAAACTTGAGCACCATTACATTCATTTTGAGTCCCTGTAACAGTTAACGTTAAAGTTACTGTTCCAGCAGCAACTTCCGCCACTGATGGTGTATAATTAGCTGTAGGGTTTAAGTTGTCTGGTGCATAAGTACCAGAACCACCCGACCAAACCGCTGACCCATTAGTAACCGCTCCAGTAAGGTCATATCCACCAACTGCACAAATTGTGCTCGCAGCTCCAGCAGATACAGTAGGTACATCTGAAGGGTTATTATTAATCATTAAAGTCACATCTTCAGAAACTTGAGCACCATTACATTCATTTTGAGTCCCTGTAACAGTTAACGTTAAAGTTACTGTTCCAGCAGCAACTTCCGCCACTGATGGTGTATAATTAGCTGTAGGGTTTAAGTTGTCTGGTGCATAAGTACCAGA
>CAZOLZ010000038.1:0-22291 GCA_964580965.1 uncultured Flavobacteriales bacterium
CTAATGATCTGATTAATGCAACTCCACCACCAGCTACAATTCCTTCTTCAACAGCTGCGCGAGTAGCGGCTAAAGCATCATCAACACGGTCTTTTTTCTCTTTCATTTCAACTTCAGTTGCAGCTCCAACGTAAAGAACAGCAACACCTCCAGCTAATTTTGCTAAACGTTCTTGAAGTTTTTCTCTGTCGTAGTCTGAAGTTGTAGTTTCAATTTGAGCTTTGATTTGACCAACTCTTGCTTGAATTCCTTCTTTAGATCCAGCACCGTTTACAATTGTAGTGTTGTCTTTATCGATTTCAACTTTAGCACAAGTACCTAACATATCTAATGTTGTATTTTCTAAAGTTAAACCTCTTTCCTCAGAAATCACTTCTCCTCCTGTTAAGATAGCAATATCTTCTAACATTGCTTTTCTTCTATCACCAAAACCTGGTGCTTTAACAGCAGCAACTTTCAATGAACCTCTGATTCTGTTAATTACCAATGTTGCTAATGCTTCACTGTCAACATCCTCTGCAATGATTAATAAAGATTTACCTGCTTGAACAACCGGTTCTAAAACTGGTAATAAATCTTTCATATTAGAGATTTTCTTGTCGTAGATTAGAATGTATGGAGTTTCCATATCTACGATCATTTTGTCAGAATTGGTTACAAAATATGGAGATAAATAACCTCTATCAAACTGCATTCCTTCAACTGTTTTTACTTCAGTCTCAGTTCCTTTTGCTTCTTCAACAGTAATTACACCATCATTTCCAACAACTTTCATTGCTTCTGAAATCAAGCCCCCAATCATTTCATCATTATTAGCAGAAATTGATGCGATTTGCTTTATTTTATCATTGTCAGAACCTACTTCTTTAGAGATTGATTTTAAATTTTTAATGACTTCAACTACTGCTTTATCAATTCCTCTTTTTAAATCCATTGGGTTTGCACCAGCAGCAACATTTTTCATTCCTGCATTAACAATAGCTTGAGCTAAAACAGTTGCAGTAGTTGTTCCGTCTCCAGCAATATCAGCTGTTTTAGAAGCAACTTCTTTAACCATTTGAGCTCCCATATTTTCAATAGGATCTTTTAATTCAATTTCTTTAGCAACTGAAACACCATCTTTAGTTACATGAGGTGCACCAAATTTTTTTCCAATAACAACGTTTCTCCCTTTTGGTCCTAATGTAACTTTTACAGCATTAGCTAATGCATCAACACCTTTCTTTAATTTTTCACGTGCTTCAACGTCAAAATAAATTTCTTTAGCCATTTTATCTAGTTTTATTAATTAAAAAATTCCATAAATATCAGATTCCTTCATGATCAAGAACGCTTTTCCGTCTAATTTGATTTCAGTACCTGCATATTGACCAAATAATACTTTGTCACCAACTTTTACAGTTAAAGGCTCATCCTTTTTTCCATTTCCAGCAGCAACAATTGTACCCTTTAATGGTTTTTCTTTGGCTGTATCTGGAATAATAATCCCACTTGCTGTTTTTTGTTCAGCAGCTTCTGGTTCTATTAGAACTCTGTTTGCTAACGGTTTAAATGAATTTGACATTTTATTTATTTTTTTAAATTTTAAAATTATTTCAATCTGAACTTCTAATATTGTGCCATTACTTTTTCAATGTCAAAATTTCTTATTTTCAACAAAGTCATTTCAAAAAAAAATGTCAGTATATGACATACTGACATTTATAAAAAATGATATATTAAAATTTATTTTATAGGAGTTGTTGGTGGAGCTTGAGTATCTTCAGTTTGTTCAGGTGTAATATTTTTGACAACTGGTTTTTTCATACCTGTTAATAAAATACTACAAACCACAATAACTGCTGCTAAAATCCAAGTAGCTTTTTCAATTACATCAGTTGTTTGTTTAACACCACCAATTTGTTGTGCTGCACCAAAATCAGAGCTTAAGCCTCCTCCTTTTGGGTTTTGAATAAAAACAACTAAAACAAGTAATATACTTGCTAATATGATTAAAATTGAGATTAAAATATCCATATTTTATTTAATTATAAGTTTGTGTTTTTTTTTATTTCTTCAATTTGATTTGCAAAGAAACTCTTTTTTTCTGGATAAATCAAGGATAATTGTTCATAAACATAAATTGCTTTTATAAAATTTCCTTGAAGAGCAAAAATTTTAGCCAATGTTTCACTTACAGGGAGGTTACTTTCATCTAAACTTCGTTTGGCAACCTTCGTTGGATTGTAAAACTCTTTTTTGTCTTTTTGATCATGTTTTTTTGGATCAATGATAGGTTTGTTTTTTATGAAGTCATCAATTATTTCTTTTTTCGATTTTTGATCAGATTCTTCTTTCTTTTCTATTTCTTTAGAGGAATGAATCTGATTATTAGATATTTTGTTTCCCTCAATTTCAGCACTATTATTTTTTATCCATGAAGAAAAAGACATTTTCTTAGTACTAGAAGTGATTTTTTCAACTGGTTCAGCTTTATCAATAATTTCTGTTTCTTCGGGATTTTTAAGAGGCTTATCTACTAAGGTTTCTTTTGAAATAATTTCTTCATGTTTATCTTCAATATCATTATCTTCTAAATCTTCTATTTCATCTATTTTAAAGCCAGAATCAGAAACTGCACTGAGAATTAGTTCCTTTTCATATTCCTCAAAGATTTCTTCTACACTATCTTTAGAATCTGTATGTGTTTCTTCTAATTTTTTCGTTTCGCCGGAAGTACTTACTGAATTTTCAGTTGTTTCATTGATAGACTTAATAGTGTCAATAGAGCTACTATTGCTTTCTAATTCAATTTTTTCGATATCAAGATCTTCTTTTTGTTTACTTTCTGAAAGGACTTCATTTTCTTTGATGTCGCTTAGCTCAGTTTCAGTTATTGGTTCAAGATTAATATCTTGATTAATTTCATTAATCACTGAATCGTTCTCGAATTCTGTTTGATCTGAATCGTTTGATTTCTCTTCTTCAACAACTTTAGTATTGTTATCTATAGGTAATTCTGAAACATTTTGACTATATAATATTTCCTGTCCAACATTTTCTTTTATTTCTGTTTTCTTTCGGTTAATTAATTCATAAAGTTTTACTTTATCAGAAATTCTGTATGCATGAAGTGGTAATTCGTCATCAAAATGGACATTATTTGAAATAGAAAGTGCATTTAAATAAAGAATTGAAAATGTTTGTGCATAAGGATATTTTTCGCACAAAGCTTTTAATGCTTCAATATCGTCTGAAGTGCATATGTTTGGATTCTTAATTTTAAGTGCTATTTCCTCTAAATTCATTTTACCAATTGGAATAAAGTTTATTGATTACGTCTTGAATAATCTGTTTGTTGATTTCTTCAATTAAATCACTTTCAACCGATGAAAAATCTGTGTTAACATCAAAATCTGCAAACCTAGAACTAGTCAAAATCATTTGATCTTCTTCTGGTTTTGTTGTAAAAATAGTAAAATTAACAGAAATATTTAATCGGTTGTATGCTGCTGTAGCTCCAGGTTGAACAGCTAACGGGGTTACATCATATCTTGATACACTACCTTCAATCAATATTTCACCTGAGTTTTGATTGGAATTTAAAAGTAAACGTGTATTGTTTTGAATACCATCTTTTATAGACTCTGTCAAATTTGGAGCATAACTTATTGGAGCATTTGGTGCGTTTAAATCAAGTGTTTTAACGGAGAATGTTTTCCATTCTTCTGGCATAGAGCCAGAGTCTACAAAAGAAATACTTGTAGGCCAACAAGAACTAAGAACAACCGAAAGTATAAAAATGAGTATGAATCTAATGTTTTCCATGTTGATCTTACTCTGAAAGGTTATATTCTTTGATTTTTCGATAAAGTGTTCGTTCTGAAATACCTAATTCTTCAGAAGCATACTTTCTTTTACCATTGTGTTTTTCAAGAGCTTTTTTGATTAATTCTTTTTCTCTATCTTCT
Source organism: uncultured Flavobacteriales bacterium (assembly GCA_964580965.1). Classification (GTDB taxonomy): domain Bacteria; phylum Bacteroidota; class Bacteroidia; order Flavobacteriales_D; family Crocinitomicaceae; genus CAIUKX01. The sequence goes on from CAZOLZ010000038.1 coordinate 3,951, forward strand.
AATGATAAAGATTCCTCAACCTCTTCATGAGCTTCTATATCTTCAGTGTCGTTTTCATAAACGCTTTGTTGATGTTGAGATTCACTTTCAGTATTGGTTAATAGTAAGGTGTTTGGATTTGTATTTACCTCTTGATGTATACGGTTTAAAATAGCAGATTGATCTTTATTTAAAGAAAGTTCACCATTTTGGTTAACCATGTCAATTACTAATTTCTTTAATTCACCTAAATCTTTTTTCATATCAAAAAGAAATTTGTACATGATTTCTCTTTCGGAAAATGATTCATTCGATTTAACATCAACCACACTTGGTGAAGTAGTTTCAGGTTTTGGTAAATATCGAATTATCTTATCTGCATTGATTTCTCTTTCAGTTTCTATTACAGAAATTTGTTCGACAATATTTCTTAATTGACGAATATTTCCTGGCCATGCATATGTATTAATGACTTCAATAGCATCTGTTGCCAATTTAATTGAAGGCATTTTATATTTATCCGCAAAGTCACTTGCATATTTTCTGAAAATTAAGTGAATATCGTCTTTTCGTTCTCTTAATGGAGGAAGTGTTATTGGTATAATGTTTAGTCTATAAAACAAATCTTCACGGAATTTATTGGAAGCAATTGCTTTCATCATATTCTCATTAGTTGCAGCAACAACTCTTACATTAGTTTTGATTGGTTTTGAGGCTCCAACACGAATAAATTCTCCTGTTTCTAAAACTCTCAATAAGCGAACTTGTGTTTGCATTGGTAATTCTGCAACTTCATCTAAAAAAATTGTACCGTTATTAGCAACTTCAAAGTAGCCTTTACGACTTCCGCTGGCGCCTGTAAAAGAGCCCTTTTCATGGCCAAATAATTCAGAGTCAATTGTGCCTTCTGGAATTGCTCCGCAGTTGACAGCTATATATTCTCCATGTTTTCTAGCACTCAATTGGTGGATGATTTGAGGTATGATTTCCTTCCCAGTTCCACTTTCACCTGTAACCATCACACTTATATCTGTAGAGGCAACTTGTACAGCTACTTCCAGAGCTCTGTTTAACTGAGGTGTATTTCCAATAATACCAAATCGTTGTTTGACTTGTTGGATATTCATAGAGTATTTATTTTTTTTCGACAAGTTTTCCGATTAATGTAGAAGATGTACAGTCTGTAATTTCTACATAGACATAGTCTCCTTTTTGAGCATTTTCTTTAGGGAAGACAACTACTGAATTTCGAGGATCTTTTCCAAATAAGTCATCCTTGGATTTTTTAGAAAAACCTTCCACAAGAACTTGAACTGTTTTTCCAATTTCTTTTTTATTATTCTCTAGTGAATGCTCCAGTTGTTTGTTTATGATCTCAGTTAATCTTCGTTGTTTGACTTCTTGAGGAATATCATCTTCAAATTTTCTTTCAGCTAAAGTTTTTGGTCTTTCCGAGTACATGTACATGTATGAAAAGTTAAATTTAACTTCATCCATTAAATCTAAAGTTGCTTTATGGTCTTCTTCTGTTTCATTACAGAAACCTGCAATGATATCTGTTGAAATAGCACAGTCAGGAATAATTGATTTGATTGCATTTATTCGATCCATGAACCATTCTTTAGTATAGCCACGATTCATCTTATACAGCATTTCATTACTTCCTGACTGGACAGGTAAGTGTATGTATGGACATAAATTATCATATTTAGCAATTGTTTTCAAAACTTCATCAGTCATGTCTTTAGGGTGTGAAGTAGAAAAACGAATTCTTAATTCAGGAGAAACCTGAGCAACCATTTCAAGTAATTGAGCGAAATTTGTTGTAGGTAAATTTGAATCTTTTATTTCTCCTTTAGCAGTAATATTCCATCTGTAACTATCAACATTTTGACCAAGTAAAGTAACTTCTTTGTATCCTTGTTCAAATAATTCTTTACATTCATTAAAGATCGTTTGAGGTTCACGAGATCTCTCTCTTCCTCTTGTAAACGGAACAACACAGAATGAACACATGTTGTCACATCCTCGCATGATACTTACAAAGCTTAAAACTCCATTTTGATCAAGTTTGATGGGAGCAATATCAGCGTACGTTTCTTCTCGTGACAATAAAACATTTACAGCTTTTTGTCCACCAGCAACTTCATCGATTAAATTCGGTAAATCTCTGTAAGCATCAGGTCCTGCTACAATGTCTACCAGTTTTTCTTCCTCTAGGAGATTTTTCTTTAAGCGTTCTGCCATACAACCTAAAACTCCAATTTTAAGACTTGGATTGTTTTTCTTTTGTCTTTTAAAGTCATTTAGTCGCGTTTTAACTTTATTTTCAGCATTTTCTCGAATTGAACATGTGTTAACAAAAATCACATCTGCATCATCAAGGTTTCGAGTAGTTGTATAACCATCTTTTGCCAATATTGAAGCAACAACTTCACTGTCTGAAAAGTTCATGGCACAGCCGTAACTCTCTATGTAAAGTTTTTTTGTATTAGGAATATTGCTTTCTGAAACCAATAATGCTTCTCCTTGACGTGATTCATCGTGCGTATCTGTATTGTGTGACATTCTAAATTGTTTAAATTTAATTTACCACAAAAATAAATAAATCATTTGTTTATATGTCAATTTGTCAGTCCTTTTTTGTGAAATTATTGAATATTAGATTAGTTTTTGTGTCTAGTTTTTACAGTTGAATATTTGCATTTTAAATTTTAAAACTTGAGTTTTGACTTTTAATACAATATTCATGATTGTAATCAGAAATTATTTTATCTTCCTATATTTTGTTTGTAGTGTTAATTTATTTAATGCTCAAACTACAATCCCATTTGTTGATTTTAATAATTATTTCCAGAGTTTCCAAGGAGAGTCTGTTCGAATGATAGAACTCCAGCGCATACTTGATTATAAAGTGGGAGATGAATTTGTTTCTTATATTGATAATCGTGGTAATCTAAGATTGTTTGATGGCGAAGAGATTAAAGATATAACAAATTTAAATGTTGAATATCAAGTTTCGGATCATTTGATGACTTGGAAAGTCGGACCAACATTAAATTTATGGGATAATGGCAAACAGCAAACTTTAACTTTTAATGCTAGAAATTATCAAGTCAGAGATAGTATTGTTGTTTTTGAAGATTTGAGATATAATGCAGTTAAGATTTATTATAATGAAAGTATTTATGACCTTTACAGTGTTGTATCAGAATTAAGTTTACCAGTTTTCATTGGAGAAAACATCGTTGCTTTCAGGGATAATGGAGATTTTTACAAAGTTTTTTGGAGAGGTAAGATTTACGATTTAGGTGTTTGGAATGGTATGATTGAATTTCAAGGAGGGACCGATGTTTTGACATTTAACGATCCGACAATGAGAACATTTGCGGTTTTTGAGCAAGGAGAGTTTTTAGATGTGGAGAATTTTTTCATGAATAAATATAAAGCAGGTCGAGGTTTTATAGTTTATGAAGATTTAAATCATAATCTGATTTATTATGCAAGAGGAGAGAAGAAAAGCTTAACATATTTTTCAGCTAAATTTTGGAGAGTTATTGATGATCTAGTTGTTTGGGAAGAAAATGGTTTTGTTTATGCTTTTTTTGAAGGTTTGAAATACGAAGTATGTAATTTCATTCCTGATGACTTTCAATTAAAAAACGGGACATTTGCATTTAAAAATGTATTGGGCGGAATATCGATTTTTGTTGAAGGTAAAGTGATTGAATTAACTAATCAAGAGGTTCAGTCTTATCATATTTATGGAAACTCTGTAATTGTACAACTGTTTAATAATGCTTATGTAATATATTCGAATGGGAAAATCCATAAGATTTAATTCATAAAATTCGATTGAAAATTATTTAATCAAATCAATCTAATTATCTTTGCACTTTATTATTAAAAATCCTACATATGAATAATTGGTTTACAGTTAAAGTGAAATATACTAAGCAGTTAGAAAACGGAACATTTAAAAGGGTTTCTGAGCCTTATTTGTTAAGCGCAATGACTTTTACGGATGCGGAAACTAGAATCTATGAGGAGTTAGGGCAAATCATTAGAGGTGAGTTTAATGTAGTAGGAATTACAAGAACAGAAATTCATGATATTTTTCAATATGATGATTGCGATACTTGGTACAAGTGTAAAATCACTTTTACAAGTGAAGGTAGTATGGATGATCCTGAAGCTAAGCAAAAAAAAGTGAGTCAAAACTTTTTAGTTTCAGCGGTTTCTGTTAAAGATGCATTCGAAAAATTAAAAGAAAGTTTATCTACATTAATGGCTGATTTTGAAGTTCCTTCAATTAGTGTTTCCCCCATCGTAGATATTTTTCCTTACAGAGAAGAATTAGATAGAGAACTTGAAAGAGTTCCAGTGGATCAGTATGAAGGAGAATTACCTTCTTCAAATGGAGGGAGAGTTTATTCAGCTTCAGGTTCTGAATTGGAAGATGAAACAGTTGACTCAGAGCTACAAGATGAATTTTCAGATGATAAATTAGAAGAATAATTTTAATGGAAGATTTTTTAAATCAAATACAAAACGATCACCGAGATTTTGATCATGGTAAATTGGAAGGGCACTTTGGTGATACTCCTTTTGATTTATTTCATGACTGGTATAAGGATGCTTTTGAATCGAAGCAATTAGAACCCAATGCTTTTGTTTTGTCTACTGTTGGTCAAGATAATCGACCTAGTTCTCGGATTTTGTATTTAAAAACATTATCAGAAAATAATTTTGTTTTTTTTACAAATTATAAAAGTCAAAAAGGAACTGATTTAGAACATAATCCATACGCTTCAATGTTGTTTTTTTGGCCTGGTAAAGAAAGACAAATAAGGATTGAAGGTGTTGTTGAGAAAATATCAATAGAAGAAAGCGATGCTTATTTTGAATCTAGACCAAGAAGTAGTCAGATAGGTGCATGGGCTTCTCATCAAAGTGAGAAGTTAGAGAAAAGAGAAGTATTAGAGAAAAGAGTTGAGTTGTATGCTGAAAAGTTTGAAAAACAGGTGCCTAGGCCAGAACATTGGGGTGGTTACATGTTGAAGCCTCAGTTAATTGAATTTTGGCAAGGTAGGCCTTCTCGACTTCATGACAGAATTGTTTTTGAATTAGAAGGTGGTTCATGGAAAATTTATCGTAAAAACCCTTAATGTACGAAATAAAACCAGAAGTTTTTAAACTGTCAAATGGCTTACGCGTCGTTTATCAACATGCGCCAGCACAAGTTGCACATTTGGGAGTTACAATTCTAGCCGGTTCAAGCTATGAAAAACAAAATGAGGTAGGGTTAGCTCATTATTTAGAACATTGTATTTTTAAAGGAACAAATAAAAGAAAAGCTTATCATATATTATCAAGATTAGATTCAGTAGGAGGGGAGATTAATGCATACACAACAAAAGAGGAAATTGCTATTTATGCTTCTTTTACAAAGGAACATTTGAAGAGATCATCTGAGCTATTAGCTGATATTACTCTAAACTCATCGTTTCCTGAGAAAGAAATTAATAAAGAAAAAGAAGTTATTATTGATGAGATTAATTCTTATTTAGACAGTCCTACTGACAGAATTGTTGACGATTTCGAATATCACCTCTTCAAAAATCATTCATTAGGTAATAATATCTTAGGAACAAAAGAAACGGTGAATAATTTCACAAGACTTGATTTGTTAAATTATGTAAATGAACTTTTTACAGTTGAAAATATCGTCATCTCTTTTGTTGGAGACATTACTAAAAAGAAACTAACAAAAATTCTAGAATCAGATTTTAAAAATTGTTCCAAAGTCTCTCTTTCAAGAGGGGTATTTTCATTTACAGGTTATAAGCCATTTAGAATTCGAGAAAAATTATCTAATTATCAGTCTCATGCTATGATAGGAGGTTTAGCTCCAAGTCATACTGATAAACATCGAAAAAGTGTATCGTTATTGATAAATATTTTAGGTGGTCCAGCTATGAATTCAAGATTGAATTTATCTGTTAGAGAAAGGTATGGTTACTCTTATACAATTGAGTCTAATTATACATCATTTGTTGATACAGGTTATTGGGCAGTTTATTTTGGAACGGATTTAAAGTATTTGAACAGAACACTTGATATTGTATATAAAGAGCTAAAATTATTGAGAGAAAAAAAGATGGGGGTTCTCCAATTAAAAGCTGCAAAAGAACAATTTAAAGGTCATTTAGCTTTAAGTTTAGATAATAATTCAGGCCTAATGCTAGGATTGGGTAAAAGCATGTTATTATTTAATCAAATAGATACGATTGAAGAAATAAATGAATCTATCAATAGGTTGACAGCTGAAGATTTATTAGAGGCTGCAAATATCTATTTTAAACCTGAAACAATATCAGAATTGATTTTTGAAAGTGAAAAGTAGTTTTGATTATTGAATGCTTTTTATTGATTAAAATGCATCTCTACAATATTATAATGTATTTTTTCGTTTAATTTTTGTAACTTTTAATGATTGATTCGTTATGAAGTTGCTTTGCTAAAACTAGAAACGAAAAAAAAACTTTACTATGAATGTTAACACTATTTATCACAAGAATCAAAAGCAACTTGAAGATGAGGTTGTTAAGGTGAAAAAGGCACAACAGGATCCAGCCTATTTTGGACCGATTTATAGTGAGAATTATGAACGTATTTTCAGATATGTTCATCAAAGGGTGTTGGATGAGCACACTGCAGCCGATATTACTTCTCAGATTTTTATAAAAGCTTTCAATAATATTCATAAGTTTGAATATAAAGGAGTTCCTTTTTCTTCATGGTTATATCGAATCGCTAAAAGTGAGGTTTACCAATCGTTTAGAGATAAAAAAAATGAGCGAATTGTTAACGTAGATAGTTATCAAATAATGGATGTTATTGAAGAAATTAATGAAGATGTAACCAAAAATTATAAAAGCGTTTTAATAGAAAGTATTTCTCAATTAAGGGAAAAAGATATGATGTTGATAGAAATGAGGTTTTTTGAAAAAAGATCATTTCGAGAAATAGGAGAAATAGTTGAGATTACAGAGAATAATGCAAAAGTAAAAACTTTTAGAGCGTTGGAAAAGTTGAAACAAATTTTTAACAAGAATAAAGAGTCATTAGATTAAATCTCTTGTTTGAAATGGTTTTAATTAGATATTGCAAAGAAGGGTAATAAAATTAAAAATGAAAAAGAATAAAGTAATTGTTGATCGTAAAAAACTCTCTGCAGAAGAGATTAATAAACATCAAGATTTTGAAAATGTTTTGAATAGTAGTTTAGCTTCATCGAAACCTTTTTGGAAAAAAATATGGTTTTATGGTCCTGTTGGAATTGCCACAATTGGTGTGTTATTTACGTTAGGCGTTGAGGTGTTATCACCTGAATTTGAAAAAGAAGAGGAAAAAAAAGTAAATGAATCTGTTTTAGATATAGATGCTTTGGAAGATACAGAGTGTATTCACAAACCTGTAAAAGAATTGGATGTTGAATATAAAGTGTTTGATTTTCAAAATGAAGAGGGAGGGACATTTACTTTAGAGTCAGGAACAAAAATAATCATACCTAAAAATGCTATTGAAGCTAAAAAGGGGAATTTGAAATTAAAGGTCAGAGAGCTGAATACAGAATCAGATAAATTTCTTTCTGGAGTTAAAATGGATATTGGTTCAGATGAGGCTTTTGAATCTAATGGAATGGTCGAGTTGTTAGTTGTAGATCAGAATGGGACAGACTGCTCATTAAATAAAGAGAAAAAAATAGATGTTTCCTTAGTATTAAAGGCTGAACCTAAAGGGTTTGATTTTTGGAAGTTAAACAAGAATTCAAAAAAATGGGAAAAATATCCGGTAACTTATGAAAATTCTTCGGTTAAGGATCAAATTTCAAAATCACAATTAGAAAATGAATTAAAAGCAGTAACTAATGAGTTGAGATTGATTGATGAAAGTCTTTCTGAACTCTCTACTCCTTCAGAAGTTGATTTTAAATTGCCTATTCAAGGAAATCAAAGATTTGATTTGGACTTTGAACTATCTCATTTTCCTGAGTTAAAGATGGTTAAAGGTATGGAGTTTGAAGTTTTTACATCTGAAAAATATGATAAAACATTCACAAGAAAAAAATGGAGTAAAGTTGACTTATCAAAAGAAGGTAAAAATTATTTTGTTCAGTTTGAATCAAAAAATGAATCATTTAAAATTCAGGTTAGACCAATATTGAAGGGACAAGACAAACTTAATGCTGAGGAAAAGTTTAAAGATGCATTAATAGATTATCAGATTACTAAAAAAGAATTAGAGTCTAAAGCTGAAAAAAAATTGAAAGAACGTAATTTAAAAGCTAAACAATTGGAGGAAATAATTTCAACTTTAAAGTCAGCTTCTTTACTTCCAGAGGAACGTATTGTAAACAATGTAAATAGAGCCAATTTTAGTATTAGTTCATTCGGATACTATAACTGTGATAAAGTGAATCGTTATCCTAAGCCCATTAATAAGGAGTTAATTTTTTTTTATGATGAAGGACAACCCATTAATGTTGAAAGTGTTTACATTTTCGACAGGACAAATAATATGAGGTATAATTTTGGAGATAGTTATAACCACAGTTTGAATCGACTAGGTTTTGTTAAAGATGCTGAAAATATATTATTGGTTTCTGATGAGGGAGGTAATTTTGGTTATGTTTTAAGGTTTGATGATTTGTCTATTGAAAACCAGGTTGTTAATCTTAAAAAAGTGACTAAAAATAGAGCTACAATTGATTTTTTTGAACAAATTTTGAATGAGGTATCTGTTGAAATTTAACTTGTTTTTAATTTTATGTTCGAATGTTTTTTCACAAATAGAACATGTTAAAATTGAAAAGGAAGAAAATCCAATAATCCCTCATATTATGAATATTTATGATGGGACTATCTCTTATGTTGACTTGTGCTCTAGTTCAGGTATACAGAGTTCTGAATCCTTTAAAGTTGATAGTTTTAAAATAGAGTATAGTGGTAATGAAGTTTTGGTGAATGGTTTTCAAATTCCAGATTCAATTTGTGCCTACATAGCGGCTTGTGAATTTAATCAACAAATTTTTATTACTGATATTTTTGCTTCAAACGCTGTAAATCAAAAAGTTAAATTATTTTCATTATCTTTAGTTGTAATTAAAGATGAAGATAATTAGCACTATAATTTTTTTATTCTTTTTAAACACCGTTTACACTCAAGAAGTTGATCATGTCAAACTAGTTAAAGAAGAAGTTGTGGTCTTTCAAGGTGTTTTGAAAGAAACAGAAAATTGGTATGTATTCAGAGATACTAACAATTACTATTATTTATCGAATTTAAATTCAGCAGTAGAAGATGTTTATGCTTGGTTTTTAAGGTTCAAAGATAGCCAAAATATATATAAGCAATTCAGTTTTATGGATTCTTTAGGTTGTAAAGAATTAGTGTTTTACAAAGAAAATCAACCAGAAGATAGGTTGAGTTTCTATTTAAATTTATCAGAAATAGATGCTGTTATTTTGACATTAATTTCTGATGGAGAAGTTTTTCGATTTGAAAAAATAAATCCTTGAATCAAAGAAATGACTTAATTAAGTTAAGTTTTTCAATATTTTTAGTTATTTTCGTACCAAATGTGTGAACTTTTTACGACTTATTTAAAATGAAATACTTATTAGCTTATCTTTCAATTTTAGTAGCTTTTTTGTCGTTAGGACAAGATAATACTGTTTTGAATTTAGAAAGCTCTTTGATTTTTAAATCAAATCCAATTAATTTTAATCGCCCTTCAAATATCCTTGGTGCAAATCCAAACTATAGCCCTTCAGAAATAGATATAAATTCTCCGCTAGATGGATCCTCAACTCTAGATAGTCGTTTTAATAACAATAAAAACTGGACTTTAAATAAGAAAGAGTTCAGAATAGGTTTTGGATTCACTCAGTTTTTAGGAGATTTAGGTGGAAGAGATGCTTATGGTACAGATTATAGTTTGAAAGATTGGAACAATCAAGCTATTAGTTACATGGGAATGCTAGGATATCGTTTCAGATTGTCAAAATCCTTTGCTACAACTACATCATTAAACTTTGGATTGCTTCGAGGTGATGATGCTTTTATAGATTCTACTGGAGGTGGAGGTAAATTTAGATTAGCTAGAAATTTAAATTTTAGAAGTCCCTTTATTGATATAAGCCAAAGAATTGATTTTATGTTGTATACATACGAAAAGATTGGTAAACGTTATAACATTAGAGGTATTAAAGGTTTCAACAATAGAAATGAGCAGATTTATGTATTTGCAGGACTTGGAGCAATTGGTTATATGCCTCAAGGCCAATTAAACGGTAGATGGTACAATTTAAGAAGATTAAGTACCGAAGGTCAGGGTTTAGTAGGGGGAACACCTAAATACTCTCCAGTTGTTCTTATTGCTCCTTTTGGTTTTGGTTTTAGGGTAGGTATTAGTAGGGAGTGGAGATTTGGAATGGAAACTTCTTACACGAAAGTATTTGGAGATTATATCGACGACGTTGCTGGAGTTTATTACGATAAAGGCTTACTAGAATCTCAAAAAGGTGAAATAGCTGCATCACTTTCAGATAAAAGTGATGCTAGTGTGGCTCAAGGTTATGCAGGAGGTATGCAAAGAGGTGATGAACAAAATGATTCTTATTATTTTTTGAATGTAGTTATAAGTCGAAATATAACATATAGAAACTACACTAAAACGTACAAACGTTACAAATTGTCTAAATCTAGATATAAATTCTAATGATTTAATGATATTAAATATTACTGAGGTGGCAGAATGTCACCTTATTTTTTGCAATAAAGATTTCAGCAATGTATAAATTAATCAGATCTATTTTATTCAAGTTTGACCCTGAAAAGATGCATTATTTTACATCAGGTATGTTGAATAAGGTACTTAAGTTTCCCTTCATGAAAGCTGTTTGGAATGCATTATTCCAAATAAATCATCCTTCTTTAGAAAAAGAATTGTTTGGATTGAAGTTTAAAAATCCTGTTGGTTTAGCGGCAGGATTTGATAAAAACGCTTCAATGTTCAATGATCTAGCATATTGTGGTTTTGGTTTTATTGAAATCGGGACAGTTACTCCAAAGGGACAGCCAGGAAATGAAAAACCAAGATTATTTAGGCTTATTGAAGACGAAGGTATAATAAATAGAATGGGGTTTAATAATGAAGGTGTTGAAAGTGTTATTAAGAACTTAAAAAATAATAAACGTCAAGTAATTATTGGAGGTAATATTGGAAAAAACACAGCTACATCTCCAGATTTATACACAGAAGATTATTGTGATGTTTTTAAATCTTTATATCCTTACGTTGATTATTTTGTATTAAATGTTAGTTGTCCTAATGTAGGAAGTCACGCAAAGTTAGGTGATAAGGATTATTTACTCGAATTGATTTCAGCAGTTCAGTTATTGAATGAAAAAGAAAATAACCCTAAGCCTATTTTATTAAAGATTGCACCAGATTTAAACCATATTCAGTTGGATGAAATTATCGAAATTGTTCAAACTACAAACATTGATGGTGTAATTGCAACTAACACATCTGTTTCCAGAGAAGGGTTGAAAAAAAGTAAAGATCAATTGATGGCTATTGGAAATGGAGGTTTGAGTGGTAAGCCTATCAAAGATATGAGTACAGAAACAATTAAGTATTTAGCTCAAAAATCAAATAAGGCTTTTCCAATTATTGGTGTTGGTGGTATTCACTCTTCAGCTGATGCTATTGAAAAGATTGAAGCAGGAGCTGATTTAATTCAGTTATATACTGGGTTTATTTATGAGGGACCAGCATTGGTTTCTAAGATAAATAAAGAGTTAATCAAATATTATAAAAAGAATTAAAATGTCTAAAATTAAAATAATCGAATGTCCAAGAGATGCTATGCAAGGTATGCGAGACTTTGTAAAGACTCAATTCAAAATTGATTATATAAATTCATTATTAAAATGTGGTTTTGATACGATTGATTTTGGCAGTTTTGTCTCACCTAAAGCAATTCCTCAAATGAAAGATACTGCTGAGGTTCTAAAGGGGTTAGAATTAAATAATGATACCAAGTTATTAGCTATAGTTGCAAATGAAAGAGGAGCAAATGATGCAATCAATTTTGATGAAGTGAATTATTTAGGCTTCCCTTTTTCAGTATCTGAAACATTTCAACAAAGAAATACGAATTCATCGATTGAAGATTCATTAAATACTGTTGAACGAATTCAAAGTTTAGCAATTAATAATAATAAAGAGCTGGTTGTTTATTTATCAATGGGGTTTGGAAATCCATACGGGGATGATTGGAATGCTGATATAGTAATTAATTGGTCAAAGAGATTATATGAAGATTTAGGAGTTAAAATTTTAGCTCTTTCAGATACTATTGGTTCGGCTACAAACGATTCTGTTGATTATTTATTTTCGGCTTTAGTTCCTGAGTTAACTAATGTTGAATTTGGAGCTCATTTACACACGACTAAAGCCAAGGCTAAAAGCATAATTGAAAGTGCATTTAATGCTGGTTGTAGAAGGTTTGATGGTGCAATAAAAGGGTTTGGGGGATGCCCAATGGCTAAAGACGATTTAACAGGTAATATGCCTACAGAGTTGATGTTGGAATGGTTTTCGGATAATCAAATTGATACAGGCGTAGATAAGAAGTTTTTTACTGATTCTTTTTCTAAGTCAAGTTTAATTTTTAATTAAATAAAAATGAAGTTATTACTACGCTTAACTGTTAGCCTTTTAATCATTTTTGTTTCATGTACTAATGATACTAAAAAAAACATTAATGAGGATGGATTAGCAAACTCTGAGGAAATTGACTCTTCGAAAATAGAAATTGTCGAAACATTATTTGATAAGGATACATTTGATTTATCGGTTAAAAAAGAGTTATTAAAAGAATTACAAATTTGTAACATTGAATCAAAAAAAGCTGAAATTGATTACAAAAATCCAACTTGTTCTCCAAGATTTTTTGAGTTATTTCAATTATCTGAAAAAATTGAACTTAAAAATGCTTTTTTACTTCAAATAAAAGCAAGGACAAATGGTTTTCCTCTAAGAAGGTTAATTGTCTTTGAAAGAGATAAAGGAGTTTTAGTGAAAACAAACGGATTTGTAGCAAATTTGATTGAAAAGAGAAAGTCACCAAATGGTTATGATGACTTAGTTTTAAGGTTTAATCACCTGGATCAAGGTGAAAATGTTTTCTTTAACTGCCTATTTAAATGGTCTGGGAAAAAGTATGAATACCACTCTGTTGAGGTTATTGAAGGCCCAGGTTGGGGTGGAACTGTTAAACAAGAGCTTAAAGATTCTGTATCTGTAGAGGTTTTAAAAGATATAAGAAATAACAAGATGTTGTTTTAATGACAAAATAACAGATTTAAATGAATGGCACGGGAATTGAAAAATTAATGTGCCATTTTTTTTGGCTTTAATTATTGAATTCATAACGATTAATGGATTCAATCATGACATTTTGACTAAAAATAAATACAATGAGTAAGTTGTTCGATAAAAAAATCTTTAATATGAATGGAGGAGATAATGCTGAAGTAGAGTTTATACCATTAATTACTGCAGAGGAGGAAGAAGGGATGAATTCAAAAGATTATCCAGAGGAGTTGCCTATATTACCTTTAAGAAATAATGTTTTGTTTCCTGGAGTTGTTATTCCTATTACTGTAGCAAGGGATAAATCAATTAAATTGATTCAAGAGGCAAATAAAGGAAATAAAATTGTTGGAGTTGTTTCTCAAAAAAATCAAGAGGAAGAAAACCCTACTTTTGAAGATTTATATTCTACAGGTACAATTGCTCAAATTTTGAGAGTTTTAAAAATGCCTGATGGAAGTACAACGGTAATAATTCAAGGAAAGAAAAAATTCGAAATGGTTTCTTGTATTCAGGAAATGCCATATATTTCTGCAAAAATATCATTAATTCATGAGGAACCTTTTCCAAAAGACAATGAGGAATTAAATGTGATGTTTAATACAATTAAGGAACTTTCATTACAGATTATAAAAGATAGTCCAAATATTCCCTCAGAAGCTTCCTTTGCTATAGGAAATATTGATAGTACAAGATTTCTGGTCAATTTCATATCATCTAACATGAATGCTGATGTTGTTAAGAAGCAGGAGATGTTAGAGGAAAAAGATTTAAAGAAACGAATTTCTATGGTTTTGGAACACCTTACTATGGAAGTTCAAATGCTTGAATTGAGAAAAGAAATCAATAATAAAGTAAAAAACGATCTGGATAAACAGCAAAGAGAATATTTCTTGAATCAAGAAATTAGAGCAATTCAAGAAGAATTAGGCGACAATCCTCAGGAACAAGACATCAATGAGATGAAGCAAAGAGCATCTCAAAAAAAATGGTCAGATAAAGTAGCAAATTTATTTCAAAAAGAACTTGACAGATTCCAACGGATGAATCCACAGGGAGCAGAATATACTGTTCAGTTAAATTATTTGGATTTGATTTTAGATTTACCTTGGGGAGAATATTCTCAAGATATAATGGATTTGAAAAGAGCTGCAGATATCTTAGATAAGGATCATTACGGATTAGAAGATGTTAAAAAAAGAATTTTAGAATATTTAGCTGTTTTAAAATTAAAAGGAGATATGAAGTCTCCAATATTATGTTTTTATGGACCTCCAGGAGTAGGTAAAACATCTTTAGGTAAATCTATTGCTGCAGCATTAGGTAGAAAATATATCAGAATGTCTCTAGGAGGAGTTCATGATGAATCTGAAATTAGAGGACATAGAAAAACATATATTGGTGCTATGCCAGGACGAGTAATTCAAAACATTAAAAAAGCAGAAATATCGAATCCTGTTTTTGTTTTAGATGAAATTGATAAGTTAGGAAGAAGTAATCATGGCGACCCTTCTTCAGCGATGTTGGAAGTTCTAGATCCTGAGCAGAATAATGAATTTTATGATAATTATCTAGAAACAGAGTATGACTTATCAAGGGTTATGTTTGTTGCTACAGCAAACAATTTAGCAACGATTCCTGGGCCATTAAAAGACCGAATGGAAATCATAGAGGTAAATGGTTATACTGTAGAGGAAAAAATAGAAATTGCGAAAAGACACCTTCTACCAAAACAAATAGTTGAGCATGGTATTAAAAAGAAAGATTTGTCTCTAGATAGTAAGTTGCTTGAATTTATAATTGAAGAATATACCGGTGAATCAGGTGTAAGAGGTTTAGATAAGAAAATTGCTAAAATTGTTCGTCACAGAGCAAGACAAATTGCAATGGAAGAACAATTTACATCCAAGATAAAGAAAGAAGAGTTAGTTGAAATTCTAGGCCATGGAAGAGGTAAAACAAAATACAATAATAACGAAATAGCAGGAGTTGTTACAGGTTTGGCTTGGACAAGTATAGGTGGTGATATTTTATTTATTGAATCCTCGATTACAAAGGGGAAGGGTAAATTGACACTTACAGGTAACTTAGGTGATGTTATGAAAGAATCAGCAATTATTGCACTTGAATTTTTGAAGTCTCATAGTAATTGGTTAGGTTTAGATCAAAAAATCTTTGATAATCATAATGTTCATATTCATGTACCTGAAGGAGCTACACCAAAGGATGGTCCTAGTGCAGGTATAACAATGTTAACTTCTTTAGCATCACTTTTTTTACAGAAAAAAGTAAAAAAGAATTTAGCAATGACTGGGGAGATAACATTAAGAGGTGACGTTCTTCCTGTAGGAGGAATAAAAGAAAAGATTTTAGCTGCTAAAAGAGCAAAAATTAAGGAGATTATCCTTTGCGAAAAGAATAGACAAGATGTTGAAGATATTAACCCGTCTTACTTGAAAGGTCTTTCTTTTCATTATGTCAATTCAATGAAAGAGGTCTTAGATCTTGCAATAACAAATCAAAAAGTAAAAAATGCAATTGAAATTAAGGTAGAATAGCAACCATATCCTCAAAATAAACGTCATTTGTATTAAAAAAGTTTTTTTATGAATGAAATTAATTTTTCATTGAACCATTTAGTGAGCATTATTACCGTATTTATAGGTATGCTCTATGCTTTTCAGTTTAATTCGATTCATAAATCTACTCGGCTGAATACTTATTTTTTTCGTTGGTATATTCTTGCGATTACTGCTATTGTCTTTTCGTTTTTATTGATCGATTTAAATTTCAAAAATACGGTCTTAAATTTTTCTATTTTTGTATTTGTAATCCCTATAATATTACTCCTTCCTCCTTTAATATGGCTTTATTTGAATCAGTTAGTGATGGAGGAAAATAAACAAAAGGTTTACCTACATTTTTTACCTTCGATTTTAATTGCTGTTGTAATTAGTATACTTATTATATTGTTTGTCAATTTTAACTTTACTTTTTTAAAACCGTTTTTAAAAGGGGTAATTTATTTATCATTAGTTTTTGTTTTCTTGATACAAAATATTTATTACATATATCGTTCTATAAAGTTGTATTTGTCACATAATGAAAAAATAAAAGAAGTTTATTCTTATTCTGAAGATGTAAATATTTCATGGTTTAGAGTAATGTTGATAGGATATATAATTTTATTGGCTGCTGTTTTTATTGTCAATGGAATTGAACATAAAGTTTCCAATGTTTTATTTAATTTATCAATTTTGATTTATTTAGTTTACATTGGAGCAAAAGCTTTAAGTCAAAGGACTATTCATCTAAAAGAGTCAGAAATTACAACTACTACTCTAGAACCAATAAAAGATTTTTCTGAGAGTCAAAAAACTATCTTTAGTAAGATTAAAGAGGATCTACTTAAGTTGATGGATGAAGAAAAGCCATACTTGGATCATAGTTTAACGATATATTTATTAGCTAAGAGACTAAAAACTAATAGTAAGTATTTATCTCAAGTTATCAATCAAGAATTTGATAAAAGTTTTATTCATTTTATTAATGAATATCGGGTTCAGGAATCTAAAAAGTTATTGTTAGAAGATTCAAACTTTACAATTGAAGCTAAGAGCTTTATGGTTGGTTTTAAGTCAAAATCATCTTTTAATATTGCTTTTAAAAAAAATACAGGAATGACACCTTCTGATTATATAAAAAGTCATAAAGAATCTATTTGAAAATGATTTTTATCATTTTAACGAATTATTTAATTATAGCTTTATAATAAAACCCCAAAAATGAATTGGAAAAAGAAAACTTTTGAGGAAATTAAGTCAACCATAATAGATGCTCTCGAATTAAATGTCGATTATAAAAATGGACAAATTATAGGTTTGCCAGGTTCTCATTTAGATGAAAAGGTTTTTAGTAGAGATACTTTCAACCTCCTTGAAACTCCTTTCTTACACTCTCTTTTGTTGAATCCAAATCATATTGGTTGTCACACTTTAGGTAGTTCTGAAAGTTTCTTTAAAGGAACCCAAGAATTGGAAAAAGAGGTCATTTCAATTTGTGCTCAAGAAATTTTAAAAGGGGGAGAAGAACAGTTTGATGGTTATGTAGCGGCAGGTGGAACAGAAGCGAATATGCAGGCTGTTTGGGTTTACAGAAATTTTTATCAGGTAAAACGAAATGCTTCAAGCGAACAGATTGCTTTATTTTCATCATCAGATAGTCATTATTCAATGGCTAAAGCGGTAAATGTATTTGCTATCAAACATTTTGCCGTTAGAGTAAATTCTGAAACTAGAGCATTAGATAAGGAAGATTTAGAGAATAAAATTATAAGTGCAAAAAATCAAGGAGTTAAATATGTAATTGTTGTTGCAAACATGATGACAACTATGTTTGGTTCTGTTGACGATGTTAATTTATATATTGAGTTGTTCAAAAAACATCAGCTCGAGTATAAAATTCACATAGATGGAGCATATGGTGGTTTTTATTATCCTTTTTCAAATGAAAAGGATGAGTTAATGAACTTTGCCAATCCAGAAGTTACATCCGTAACACTTGATGCACATAAAATGGCTCAAGCGCCATACGGAACAGGTATATTCTTAATAAGGAAGAATTACATTCACTATGCTACTACGAAGGAAGCAAGTTATATCGAAGGTGAAGACTGTACATTGATAGGAAGTCGATCGGGTGCAAATGCGATATCAATTTGGATGATTTTATTTACATATGGTCATTATGGTTGGAAGGAAAAAATGCTGATTATTCAAAACAGAACAGATCGTTTATGTCAACAATTAGACGAATTGAGTATAGATTATTTTAGAAATCAGTTTTCAAATATTGTAACAATGAACGCTTCTCAAGTTTCAACTGATTTAGCAGAGGCATATGGTTTAATTCC
>CAZOLZ010000039.1:0-21800 GCA_964580965.1 uncultured Flavobacteriales bacterium
TATGTTTTTTTCAGCAAAATATTGATCTTCAAATAGTGAATCTGAAATGATATCAAACATACTATAATAGTAGAAATTCGTAGAATCAAAAGCGAGTGGGTCGTTATTACTTTTTTTGCGTTTAATTCTTTCATATTTATTTAAGCTTTCTTCGCTAACAGCATCTTCTTTTATTTCACCAATAGCAGCTTCATTAAATGTTAGCTTTGAAAACTTTTTTGTATCAAATTTTGATGTTTCAGCCAGTTCATGAATCAATTTTTCATAAATAGTATTGATTTCATCATCATTTTTTAGGTCGGATTTAATATCAAAAATAGTTCTCAGAGCTACAGTTGAAGTGGCTTCAGTATTTAATCTTTTAATAAAGTAATGAACAGCAGCAATTTCTCCTTCTAAATCACTGTTTTTAGTCACTGTTTCATTAATATCCCCTGCATTTTTATACTGAGTAATACCAAGCCATGATTGAGCTTTCATTCTTTTTAAATAAACTGAATTTGGGTATTCTTTTTCAAGAAGAAAAATAGAATAAAGGGCATCGGCGTAGTTTGCATCTAAAATATCTGTTCGGATACTTTCAAATCTACATATGTTTCGAATGTATTTAAAACGCTCTTCACCTAGTTGATAAACCTCACTTTCCCAATTATTGTACTCTTGAATTAATTCAACGATAGCTGTTTTTCTTTTTTTAATGTTAGGATGAGAGCTTTCACTATCATCATAATCTTCAACAGCTCTTATTTCGTATTTCTTTTGAGGGAATAGAGACGGCGGAACGAAAAAATCTTTTCGATTAAAATAATCTATAGGAAAAGGGATTTCATCAAAAGGTAAATAGGAATACATTAATACATCAAAAGAAGAAACTAGTTGAGATTTATCATACCCTGCGTTATTATAAATGATTAAACCTAAACTATCAGCCTCTAGTTCTTTATCTTTTGAATAGTTACTTAGTTGAAAGATAGAGTTTCTATGTTTTTGTGTTTTATATTCAAATGCTTCAACGACATGTTTTTCTTTATAATGAGCAATTTCATGAGCAAGAACAAATGCTAATTGGGCTTCATTCGTAACCTGAGAAATTAAACCTGTTGTAACAAAAACAATTCCTTGATCTGTAGAAATAGCATTGGAAACATTTGATTTTATCATGTAAAACCTTAATTCATCTTTGAGGTATTTATATTCTTTCACCAAAAGTTTTTCAGCAACATCTTTAACATACAAAGATACTTCATCACCATAAACAACCATTCCAGAATGAAGTAATTCATCAATCCCATAGTGAATTCCTTCAAGAAAAACTTTTTCTTTGGATTTTGATAAATTTTTATGATTCCCTTTAAGGATTTCAGCTTCCACTTTTAGTTTTGTCTGAGTACTAAAATCTGAAGGTATATCACCTTTAGCTGTCAATGTTTGAAAGTGGTTGAAGTCTTGTTGAGCAAAAATTAAAGTTGAAAAAATGCTCAGGATAAAAATTAAGTTAATTAATTTCATCAGTAATTTGTGTTGAAAGTCTTATAAAGAATTATAATTGATTATTGTTGAATGTTATTTGGGATATAACAGACAGGTATTGGATTCATTTTATGTTGATTCTGTCTGTTTAATCTTCTATAAATTTCAATTACTTCTTTTTCTCTTTGATTTAATGTTGATTCATCACCTGAAAACCCCATCGCCCATTCTAATTCAGGATAAGTTGCTCCCATTTGATCTTCATCACTTCTTCCATCTTCAAAAAGACCATCAGTAGGTTTCGCAATGATAATTTCATCAATTACATCTAATTCTTTACCAAGTTCCCAAACCTCAGTTTTTGTCAAGTCAGCAATTGGACTTATATCAACACCACCGTCACCATATTTAGTATAAAACCCAACGCCAAAATCTTCAATTTTATTTCCTGTTCCAGCAACAAGGCAATTATGAGGTTGTGCAATAGCATATAAAGTGGTCATTCTCATTCGAGATCTTGTATTAGCCATTGCTAAATGATGATCAACAGAACTTGTTGGTAAAACATTTTCTAGATTTTCAAAAGTTGAAGTTAAATTTACTTCTATTGATTTTACATTCGGGAATTTATTTTTTAAATCTGTAATATGATTGTTTGCTCTTTCGAATTCGGCTTTACCTTGTCGAATTGGCATACTTAATAAAATAACATCTAATCCTGTTAAAGCACACAAAGTAGAAGTTACAGCAGAATCTATACCTCCAGAAATGCCGATTACAAACCCTTTAGAATTAGCATTGATAGCATATTCTTTTAACCAATTTACGATGTGTTGTTTTATAGATTTCATTTTCAAAATGAGTGTTTTAAAATAAGATTGAAACTTTTAGTAGTATTTGATTTTGTTTGAAAGGTAATTGTTCAAAATTATCAGGGTTGTCATTTGAATCAAATGAAGAAACAATGGTTCTGTTTTTTTCAGAGTCTCCAGTTAAAGCATCATTTCTAGATACATTATTGAATCCATAATAATAACCCAATTCAGCAATAAGACAAGTTGAACCGGTGAAGTTCCAGTCGGCACCGCCACAAATACCTACAAATCCTTTGTAGATCGATAAATCTCTTTTAATAACCATCATGTTTGAGTTTACAAAATTCACAGAATTATCATTTGGATTAAAAGACTTCATGTTAGTCCCCTGATCGTTGTACTTATAATTTAATAAGAAATTATTAATAACACCAAATTTTCCAAAATATCTGTAGAACCCTATAAATTTAGTTCTGAAAAGCAACATTGTAGGAATAGAAAGGTATAAAGGTTTAACAGTTCTATTATTGATTGAAAACAATGTAGAGGTGGATTCAGAGATAGTCAAATTCCCATTTGCATCTGTAACCCCATTTTTATTAAAAATTTCACTATCAGAATAATAGTAATATAAATTACTGTCACCTTTTTTATATTTAAATGTTTCAAAATCAAAAATCAAACCTGTGTAGAAGCCTATGGTTTTTGAGAAAGAGTAATTTAAACTCATTCCAACTCCTAAATTATTTCCTAATCCATTATTATCAATGAATTTGGTTTCAGGTCTTAAATTATTTAATCCAGTGTAGAAAGTAAGTCCTGCTTGAACTTTACTATTTTCAGCTTCTTGAGCTTTTAAAGTAAAAAAAGAGTATATAGATAAAATTAAAATAAAGTACTTCATTTTGTATTAAAATTGTGTGTTAGATGTTTCATTTCAACGTAAATCATTAATTTTGGTACAATATTAATTAATAATAATGATTCAAAAAAGAAATTCACTTTTTGTCTTTTTATTGGCGTTTTTTACTGCTTGTTCAAGTGATAAATTGAATATAGATACGTCAAAAATAAAATTGGATATTGATTATATCAATTTAGACTCAATTTTAGTGCAATCAAGTGATTCTGAATTACTAAATTATCATTATAATCTTCAAAATAAGATTGATGAAATATATGATTATCAAATTGGATACTGTCTGCAAATAGGGGAAGTTCAAGATTCAGTCTTTATAAGAAGTATTAATTTATTTAAATCCGATAGTGGAATAGTTCAATTGGAGGAAGATATTCGATCTAAATTTCAAGATTTAACTGTATATAAAGAACAAATTACATCTGGATTTAAACATTTGAACTATTATTTTGCTGATGGTAAACTTCCAAGAAATATTGTGTTCATGAATTCTCTTTTCCAATCAAATGCATTTTCAACTCATAATGAAATTGGAGTTGGATTAGAAAGGTATCTGGGGTATACAAATAGAATAGTACAGAAATTACCTCCGGAAACTTTTTATGATTGGATGAAAAAAGGATGGGAAGAAGAATATTTGGTAAGAGATGTTCTTTGTTCTTGGATAATGACACACTTTATTGAAGAACAAGACAACTCACTAGTTGAGTCAATGATTCAATGGGGTAAAATCCTATACTTAACTGAAGCTGCGCTTCCTGATTCTGATAAAAGAATAATTTTAAGATATACGGCACAACAGTATGAATGGGCTGATAAAAATGAGTTGTTATTTTGGAAGTATTTAGTAAAAGAAAAAATGTTATTTAAAAATTCAGGACTTGAAAAAGCTAATTTTCTGAATGAAGGTCCTTACACTGTTGGATTACCAGAGAATAGTCCAGATAGAATGGGGCAGTTTATTGGTTGGAAAATGGTGCGAAATTTCATGAATAAAAAAGGTTTTAAAATTGAAGACCTACCTAAAATACCTTACAATCAAATACTTCAAGAATATAAAATAAACGATTAATCATGGATGAAATTGTAAAAAAGTCAGAGATAAAAGTAAATATTGGATTAAATGAAAATAAGTTACCATTAGAGATGAAGTGGACAGCTTCAGATGGTAATATAGTTGATCAAGAAGCAAAGGCAATGTTTTTGTCATTGTGGAATCCAAATGAAAAAAACACGATGAAAATTGACCTCTGGACAAAAGATTTGACTATTGATGATATGAAACAATTTTTTCACCAAACATTACTGACAATGGCAGATACATTCGAGAATGCAACAGGGGAAAAAAATATCAGTGAAGATCTAAGAGATTACTGTTACCACTTTGCAGATAAAATGAATATTCTTCCAAAAGAATAATGACCAAAAAAGGGATATTACATAAAATGAAAGTCTCATTAGATAATGGGAAAGTTCATTATTTGTTAAATATAGGGGAATCGCCGATTGATATGAATCAGTTGATAGGTCATTCAATTAGATTAAGTTTTACAGGGAAAATAATTTGTTCTTCTTGTACAAAAGAGACTAAAAAAACATTTGGTGATGGTTTTTGTTATAAATGTTTTACATCTGCTCCCGAAGCAGCTGAATGTATTCTCCGACCTGAATTGTGTAGAGCACACCATGGGGAGGGAAGAGATGTTGAATGGGAGCAACGAAATCACAATCAACCTCACTTAGTTTATTTAGCTGCCTCTGATAAAGTTAAGGTAGGAATTACTAGAACAACACAAGTACCTACTCGCTGGATAGATCAAGGAGCTTCAAAAGCAATTATTTTAGCAGAAACACCAAATCGCTATGAGGCAGGTGTTTTAGAAGTTGCTTTGAAAGATTTCTTTTCGGATAAAACGAATTGGCAACGAATGTTAAAAAATGAAGTTGATAATTCAATTGATCTAGAAGAGGAAAAATGGGAGTTATATGATCAACTCCCTTCAGATTTGTCGAAATATTTTTCAGAAAATGATGAAATAACTGAGATTGAATACCCTACAATTAATTATCCTACAAAAGTTAAAAGTTTAACCTTTGATAAAGTTTCTGAATTTGACGGAATCTTAATGGCTATTAAAGGTCAATATTTAATATTTGAAGGAGGAATAGTTATTAATATTCGGAGACACACTGGGTATGAAGTAGAATTAAATTTTTAATCGAATTTAGGTTTATTTAAATGGGAAAAGATAAAATATCAAAATTTGAAGCCATTAAAAGGTTTGGTAATGTGATAGAGCATGCAACTGTAGAAGGGGATTCTGTTAAAGGTAATTGGCGTTCAAGGGTTTTTAAAAATGATAATCCAATTGTATTAGAATTAGGTTGTGGTAAAGGGGAATATTCTGTTGGACTAGCGGAGTTCTATCCTGACAAAAATTTTATTGGATGCGACATTAAAGGAAATCGAATTTTTATTGGAGCGAAAGATGCATTAGATAAAAGTTTAGACAATGTTGCTTTTTTAAGAACACGCATTGATTATATTAATGATTTTTTCATAGAGAATGAAGTCGATGAAATTTGGTTAACTTTTTCTGATCCTCAACCAAAGAAACCCAGAAAACGCTTGAGTTCACCTTTGTTTATTGATAGATATAAGAAATTGTTAAAACCAGGAGGAATTGTACACATGAAAACGGATAGTGATATTCTTTTTGAATATACGATTGATGAAATAAAAGAAAAATATGATATGCTTGAATATACCTGGGATTTATATGGAGAACTCTCAGAAAATTTAGATCCAGTTACACGTGAAATATTTCACATTAAAACGCACTATGAAAAATTATTTACAGCAAAAGGAAGTGTGATCAAATATTGTAAGTTTAAGATTTCTTAATAATAAAAATGTAATAATGAAGTTGATTTCATTTAATGTAAACGGTATTCGAGCAATAGTAAAAAAGAATTTTGTTGCGGATATGAAACAAGTAAATGCTGATGTTATTTGTTTACAAGAAACAAAAGCAACTGTTGAACAGGTCAAAGAAGCTGTTTCTGAATTATCAGACTATGAGGTTTATGCAAACGAAGCAGAAAGAAAAGGTTATTCTGGCACTGCAATTTTAACGAAAGTGAAACCTATATCTATTTCTTATGATATGGGGATTGAGGAACATGATGCAGAGGGAAGAATTATTTGTGCTGAATTTCAAGATTATTATTTGATCACGGTTTACGTTCCTAACTCCGGAAGCGAATTACTTCGATTGGGTTATCGTCAGACTTGGGATAAAGCATTTTTAGTCTACCTTAAAAAATTAGAAGAAATAAAACCTGTTGTTGTTTGTGGAGATTTTAATGTGGCTCATAAGGCTATTGATTTAGCACGACCAAAACCAAATTATAATAAGTCGGCTGGTTTCATGCAAGAAGAAATAGATGGAATGGATGCATACAATTCAAATGGACTTCGGGACTCTTTTCGTTTTATTAATGGTGATGATATTAAATATACTTGGTGGAGTTATAGAGGTGGAGCTAGACAGAAGAATGTAGGCTGGAGAATTGATTATTTTTTAGTTTCTGAGTTAATCAAGGATAATTTGAAAGATGCGTTTATTTTGAATAATATTCACGGCTCTGATCATTGTCCTGTAGGAATAGAGCTTTGATAAAGTTGCAACAACAAAAATTGGATCTTAAAACAGCTATTAAAATTTGAGTTGCTGTTTTGCTTAATCTTTTGGTAATCTTCACAACTCACCGTTTAAAACTCCTTCATTTCTACTAAAAATAAATCGATGTTATTCCTTAAATTTGTTAGGATGACTATAATTTTTAGTTAAATGGCAGAAAATCAATATACAGAAGATAATATTCGATCGCTCGATTGGAAGGAACATATTCGCTTGAGACCCGGTATGTATATCGGTAAGTTAGGTGATGGTGCAGCAGCGGATGATGGTATTTACATTCTTGTAAAAGAGGTAGTGGATAACTGTATCGATGAATTTGTCATGGGGAATGGTAAGAGGTTCGACATTAAAGTTAAAGATGGGGTTGTTAATGTTCGTGATTATGGTAGAGGTATTCCCTTAGGGAAAGTTGTAGAAGTTGTTTCTAAAATGAATACCGGAGGTAAATACGATTCAAAAGCCTTTAAAAAGTCTGTGGGTTTAAATGGAGTAGGTACCAAAGCTGTGAATGCTTTATCTGATAAGTTTAGAATTTACGCTGTTCGTGAAGGAGAAAAAAAAGAAGCGGTTTTCCATAGAGGAGAATTAATTGAAGAATTTCCGATTACGAAGACAGATGAATCAAACGGAACATTTGTAGAATTTATTCCAGATGATTCAATTTTTAAAAAATATGCTTTCAAGACTACTTATCTTGATAAAATGATGTGGAATTACTGTTATTTAAATCGAGGACTTTCGATTTATTTCAACGGGCAGAAGTATCAGTCTAAAAATGGGTTGAAAGATTTATTGGAAAACAATATGGATGGAGATTCATTATATCCAATCATTCACCTAGAAGGAGAAGATATTGAAATAGCATTAACACATGGGAAAACATATGGTGAAGATTATTCATCGTTTGTTAATGGTCAGCATACAACACAAGGAGGAACCCACCAAAGTGCTTTTAGAGAGTCTGTAGCGAAAGTGATTCGTGATTTTTATAATAAAAACTACGAAGCATCAGATATTCGTCAGTCTATTGTAGCTGCAATTTCTGTTAAAGTGGTTGAGCCTGTTTTTGAATCTCAAACAAAAACCAAATTAGGTTCTCAAGAAATTGAACCTCAAGGAAAGTCAATGCGAGCTTTCTTAAATGATTTTTTGAAAGAAAAATTAGATAATTTTTTACATAGAAACTCAGATGTAGCTGAAATTATTGAAAGAAAAATTAAGCAGTCAGAAAAGGAACGTAAGGAACTTTCAGGAATTAGAAAATTAGCAAGAGACAGGGCGAAAAAAGCATCTTTACATAATAAAAAGTTGAGAGATTGTAAAATTCATTTGACAGATTTGAAGAATGATCGTCGTGAAGAGACAATGTTGTTTATTACTGAGGGAGATTCAGCAAGTGGCTCAATTACAAAATCGAGAGATGTTGGAACTCAAGCAGTTTTTTCACTTAGAGGTAAACCATTGAATTGTTATGGCTTAACAAAAAAAGTTGTTTATGAAAATGAAGAGTTTAATCTAATTCAGGCAGCATTGGATATCGAAGAAGATATGGAAAATCTTCGTTATAACAAGATTGTTATTGCTACTGATGCTGATGTTGATGGTATGCATATCCGAATGTTATTACTGACTTATTTTTTACAATTTTTTCCTGATTTAGTGAAAAGGAATCATGTTTATGTACTTCAAACACCTTTATTCAGGGTTCGAAATAAAAAGGAAACAATTTACTGTTACTCTGAGGATGAACGAAGAAAAGCAATTAATAAATTGGGTAAAAACCCTGAAATTACAAGGTTCAAAGGTTTAGGAGAGATTTCTCCCGATGAGTTTAAGTATTTCATAGGGGAAGATATTCGATTAGAACCTGTTATCTTATCAAAAGACGCATCAATTGATTCGATTTTGTCTTATTTTATGGGGAAAAACACCTTAAATCGTCAAAATTTTATTATTGAAAATTTAAGAGTTGAGAAAGATCCGGTTCTTACTGACAAAGTAGAAAAAGAGGAAGAATAATTAGCGCGTTATTGGATACAAAATCATTGAAAAATGGAAGAAGAATTTGAAGATAATTTAGAAAATGATTCAAACAATCAAGAATCAAATTCAGGAGATTCAAACTTGAATGATGATGATAAAGTCATTCCTGTTAGTGGATTGTATGAAAATTGGTTTTTAGATTACGCTTCATATGTAATCCTTGAACGCGCTGTTCCATCTTTATTTGATGGTTTAAAGCCTGTGCAAAGAAGGATTCTTCATTCTATGAAAGAATTAGATGATGGGCGTTATAATAAAGTTGCAAATATTATTGGTAATACCATGAAATATCACCCTCATGGTGATGCTTCGATTGGAGATGCTTTGGTTCAATTAGGACAAAAAGATTTGTTAATTGATTGTCAAGGAAATTGGGGAAATACATTAACAGGTGATGGTGCTGCAGCACCTCGTTACATTGAAGCAAGATTATCAAAATTTGCAAGTCATGTTGTTTTTAATCCAAAAACAACAAACTGGTTATCAAGTTATGACGGTAGAAATAAAGAACCTGAACAATTACCTGTTAAATTTCCATTACTTTTAGCACAAGGAGGAGAAGGTATTGCAGTAGGAATGGCTTGTAAATTTTTACCTCATAATTTTGTTGAACTGATTAATCAATCAATAAACTGTTTACGTGGGAAAAAAGTAGAGATTTTTCCTGACTTTCCAAATGGTGGTATGGCTGACTTCTCAAATTACAATGATGGTTTAAGAGGTGGGAAAGTTCGTGTTCGAGGAAAAATCAAAAAAGTTGATGCTAAAACTTTAGTTATAAATGAAATCCCTTTTGGGACCACAACAGGTTCTTTAATAGAATCGATAATTAAAGCAAACGAAAAAGGGAAAATAAAGGTTAAGAAGATTGAAGATAATACTGCTGCAGAAGCAGAAATTATAATACATTTAACACCTGGTGTTTCTCCTGATAAAACAATAGATGCATTATTCGCATTTACTGATTGTGAGGTTAGTATATCACCAAATTCATCTATTATTGATAAAGATATACCGAGATTTTTAGGAGTTAGTGAGATTTTGAAAATCAGTACTCAAAATACAGTGGAACTTTTAAAAAAAGAATTAGAAATTCGTTTAGATGAATTAGAAAGTCAATGGCATTTCTCAACATTGGAAAAGATATTCATTAATGAAGAAATGTATATCGACTTTAAGCTATATACAGATAGACCTACTTTATACAATTATTTATACAAGTGTTTTGACCCTTTTAAAAATCGTTTAATTCGTGAAATTACAGACGAAGATTTGTTACGTTTGACTCAAATCCAAATGATTCGTATTACACGTTTTGATAGCAGTAAGGCGGACGAAAACTTATTGAAAATTGAAGCGGAAATAAAAGAGATCAAGGAAAAGTTAGCAAACTTAATTGAATATGCTATTGACTATTTCAAAGATTTAAAGAAAAAATTTGGAGAAGGAAAAGAGCGTAAAACTGAAATCAAACAATTTGATACTATTAATGCTTCAAAAGTAATTATAGCCAACAGAAAGTTATACATTGATTATGAAGAAGGTTTTATTGGTTATGGTTTAAAAAAGGCAGAAGCAGTAAATGATTGTTCAGAAATTGATAATGTTATTATTTTCTTTGCTTCAGGTAAAATGATGGTAACGAAAGTTGCTGACAAGAAATTTGTTGGAAAAGGAATCGTTCATGCAGATGTCTGGAAAAAAGGAGAAAAAAGAAAAATTTATCATTTGTTCTACCAGGATGGAGTAGGAGGGCCTACAATGATGAAACGTTTCTTTGTGAATAGTATCACAAGAGATAATGAATACGATTTAACAAAAGGAACAAAAGGGTCTAAAATGTTATATTTTTCTGTGCATCCGAATGGAGAAAGGGAAGTAGTTACAATTATGTTACGTCCTCGTCCACATTTGAAACGTTTACGTTTTGATATTGACATGGGAACAATGCTAATAAAAGGGAGAAATTCAGCTGGAAACAGGGTAACAAAGGAAATCGTTCAGAAAATTGTACAAAAAGAAGTTGGTGGATCAACATTAGCAGCGCGTAAAATATGGTACGATGATGTCGTTGGACGTTTAAACGATGAAAATAGAGGTAAGTTTGTAGGTTCTTTCAAAGGGGATGACAAGATTTTAACTTTATATAAAAATGGAGAATATCGTTTGTCAACTTTTGATTTATCAAATCACTTTGATGATGATATGGTTCATATAGAGAAATGGAATCCAGATAGACCAATTTCTACGATTTATTATGATGCAGAAAAAGAAATTCATTTTGTAAAAAGATTCCTATGTGAAATTACTACAGATAAACGAGTTTCATTTATTTCAGAGTCAGAGGGTTCATACATGGATATTGTTTCAACAGGTTATAAACCAATCGCAAGAGTTGTTTATAATAAGTTATTGAAGGAAACGAAAAGTTTACCGGATTCAATTATCGAAATGACAGAGATGATTGATGTAAAAGGTATGAAAGCACAGGGTAATCAAGTGACAAAATTAAAAGTCAAAGAAATTGTTTTAGAACACCCAATTGATGGAGGTGAACCTTGGCCGGAGGATGTAAAGCCAGAGTCTGATAATGATGATTCAAAAGAAGATTCATCAGAAGAAACTGGAAACACAATTGAATGGGATTTATCTAAAAAAGATAAAGATGATGATGATCAACCAAAGTTATTTTAGAAAATAAAATTTTAAGATGGTTTAAAGCTATTTAAAAGCCGGAATTTTCCGGCTTTTTTTATTTTATATTTCTTATGAACTTCACTATATTTGCAACATAAAGGATGATTTCTCTCCAGTAAAATAAACGAGGAAAGGATGCACACTGTCCGAGAGTAGTGTTTATTTTAATTAAAAATATTTTATAAAATGAACGAATTAATGGAAAAAATGACCTCAGAAGAGTTAATTCAATTGGAAGATCAATACGGAGCACATAATTATCATCCGTTACCTGTCGTTTTATCAAAAGGAGAAGGAGTTTATGTTTGGGATGCTGAAGGAAAGAAATATTTTGATTTCTTATCAGCTTATTCAGCTGTTAATCAAGGTCATTGTCATCCTAAAATTGTAAATGCATTAATAGACCAAGCAAAAACATTAACATTAACGTCGAGAGCGTTTTATAACGATGCTTTAGGTGTTTATGAAAAGTTTGTCACTGAATATTTTGGTTTTGACAAAGTACTTCCAATGAATACTGGTGCAGAAGCAGTCGAAACTGCTATTAAAGTTGCTCGTAAATGGGGGTATGAGGTTAAAGGTGTTGCAGAAAATCAAGGGGTAATTGTTGTTTGTGATGGTAATTTCCATGGAAGAACAACAACTATTGTCTCTTTTTCTAATGATGCTGATGCTAGAAAGAATTTTGGTCCTTACACACCAGGCTTTGTTTCTATCCCTTACGATGATATCAATGCATTGGAATTTGCTTTACAAGATAAAAATGTAATTGGTTTTTTAGTTGAGCCAATACAAGGTGAAGCAGGTGTTTACGTTCCATCAGAAGAGTTTTTATCAAAAGCTAAATCTGTTTGTGAAAAGAATGACGTTTTATTTATAGCTGATGAGGTTCAAACAGGTATTGCAAGAACAGGAAGTTTGTTAGCTGTTTGTGGAAATTGCTCTTGTAAAAATAAATGCGAAAAGCAAAAAGATACATATAATAAACCAGACATTTTAATTCTAGGTAAAGCATTGTCAGGTGGTGCTTATCCAGTCTCAGCTGTTTTAGCAAATAATGAAATTATGAATGTAATTAAACCTGGTCAACATGGTTCTACATTCGGAGGAAATCCACTAGCAGCAAAAGTGGCTATGGCGGCACTAGAAGTTGTTGAGGATGAAAGTTTAATTCAAAATGCTCGCGAATTAGGGGAATTATTCAGAGCTGAAATGCAACGAATTATCGACAACACAGATTTAGTAACGAAGGTTAGAGGTAAAGGTTTATTAAATGCCATAATAATTAATGACACTCCAGAAAGTGAAACTGCTTGGAATCTATGTGTTGCATTAAAAGAAAATGGTTTGTTAGCAAAACCAACTCATGGAAATATCATACGTTTTGCTCCACCATTAGTAATGAATAAAGAGCAATTATTAGAATGTGTTGCAATCATTGAAAAAACAATCATGGAGTTTAAAAGATAACTATTATGTTAACGAATAAAAAAAAGGAGTTCAATATTGAACTCCTTTTTTTTATAAGTATGTAAGATTATTTTTTTAAGTTTTCAGCACTTTCAAGAACTTTATCTTTTAGTTCTTCCATATAGTTTTCTAATATGGTCAAAACTTTAGGATTTGAAGCTCCAATCAATTTAGCTGCTAATATGCCTGCATTCTTTGAAGCATTTAATGCGACAGTAGCAACAGGAATTCCATTTGGCATTTGTAAAATGGATAAAATGCTATCCCACCCATCTATTGAATTGCTTGATTTTACAGGCACCCCTATAACAGGTAATGGAGTTAGTGAAGCAGTCATTCCAGGTAAATGAGCAGCACCTCCAGCTCCAGCGATAATAACTTTAATTCCTCTTTTGTGAGCATTTTTAGCGTATTCATACATTAGTTCAGGAGTTCTATGTGCTGAAACAATATTCATTTCAAATTCAATTCCAAAGCTTTTTAAAATATCTGCAGCATCTTGCATCACTGGTAAATCCGATGCGCTTCCCATTATAATTCCAACTTCAATCATTTTATTTTTTTTGCTAATTTAATTAATATTTTTCACTTTAATTTACCCTCAATATCCCAATCAATAGGTCTTCTATATTTAGATGTAAATTTGGAATCTATAAACCTAAGTTCGATTAATAGGCGAATTCAGTTTATTAACTATTTTACATAATCCTGTTTTTTAACCAGCATATATTGGTCATTATCTAATTTTAGATACCCTTGATCATAACAAAAATGGTACATTGCACCTTTTTGTGTTTTATAGATATTTGTGTAATAGTGAAAGTTGAATCCTTCCTCAGCTAAAGTAATACCATCAACTGTGTTTTTCCCATTTGGGTTTAATTGTTCTAAAATCCTTCGATTTTTTCTCAAAATCCCATTTATTCGTCGAATATATTTATTTGCATCCTCATTTAAGCGATTATTGAAAGTATTTCTACAATAGTCGGAACAAAATTTTTGATCTTTTCTTCCTCTTAAAGGTTCTTTACATTCAATACATTTTCTTGATTCCATTGGATAATTAGATGTTTTAAAGAGTTCAATGTTAACATTATTTAACAGCATATGCAAGACTTTACCATTAAACTTTATCAAATTTGCAACAAATAAATCATTAAGAAGTTATGTCAGAAATAGTTAATTCTAATCAAAACACCGGAGAGGCAATTCGATTATTAGGTGAAAAAATTAAGGAAGAAAATTATTTAATCAGTCAACTCAAAAAGGAGGTTTCTTCTGTTATTGTTGGTCAGACATATATGGTAGATAGGTTGTTGATCGCTTTGTTAGCAGATGGGCATGTTTTGTTGGAAGGTGTTCCAGGTTTAGCTAAAACCTTAGCTATAAAAACCTTATCTGAAACTATAAGCGTTGATTTTAGTAGGATTCAGTTTACACCTGATTTATTACCTGCGGATGTTACTGGAACAATGATTTACAGTCAAAAAACAGAGTCTTTCAACGCTAAAAAAGGTCCTGTTTTCTCAAATTTTGTATTAGCTGATGAAATCAATAGAGCTCCAGCTAAAGTTCAAAGTGCTTTGCTTGAATCAATGCAAGAAAAAGCTGTAACATTAGGTGAAGAAACATTTAAGCTACCCGCTCCATTTTTGGTTTTAGCTACGATGAATCCAATTGAGCAAGAAGGAACATACCCTTTACCAGAAGCTCAGCTAGATCGTTTTATGTTAAAAGTCTTTTTAGGATATCCTTCTATGGAGGAAGAAAAGTTAATATTAAGATCTAATGTTAGGAAAGAGGGATTAACAAAAGTTAATCAAGTGCTTTCAGCAGCTGATATATTAAGGTGTAGAGACTTAGTTAGAGAAATATATTTAGATGAAAAAATAGAACAATATATTGTTGACCTAGTTTTTGCTACTAGAGAACCATTGAAATATAATTTATCAGAATATCAAAATTTAATAGATTATGGTTGCTCTCCTAGAGCTAGTATCAACTTAGCTTTAGCAGCTAAAGCATATGCTTTTATTCAAGGAAGAGCATTTGTTATTCCCGAAGACGTAAGAGCTATAGCAAAAGATGTTATGCAACACCGTATTGGTTTAACTTATGAAGCAGAGGCAGAAAATGTTTCTGCAACAGATATCATTTCAGGGATATTAAATAGAGTAGAAGTACCTTGATAGCCATAAAAAATTATTGTTTTGGAAACTGTTGAACTTCTAAAAAAAATAAGGAGGTTAGAGATTAAGACAAAAGGGCTAACCAAGCAAATTTTCTCAGGTGAGTATCATTCTGCTTTTAAAGGTAAAGGGATGGCATTCAGTGAGGTGAGAAATTATTTGCACGGAGATGAGGTGAGAACAATTGACTGGAATGTTACGGCTCGTTTTGATGAACCTTTTGTTAAAGTTTTTGAGGAAGAAAGAGAGCTTACTGTGATGTTAGTCGTCGACGTTTCTGCTTCAGGTTCTTTTGCTGTTAATGATAAATCAAAAAAAGATTTAGCAATTGAAATAGCAGCGGTCTTAGCTTTTTCAGCAATTAATAATAATGATAAAATCGGTGCAATTTTTGTTTCTGACGAAGTTGAAAAATACATTCCGGCAAATAAAGGTCGAAAACATGCACTCTTAATTTTGAGAGAATTGATTGAATTTAAACCTCAAAATAAAGGGACAAACATTACTGAAGGACTTAGGTTTCTAAGGAACACACAAAAGAAAAGGTGTATAACTTTTGTTTTAAGTGACTTTATTGATAATTCAGATTATACAGAATCCCTACAATTAAATGATCGAAAACACGATATGGTAGCAATTCATCTGTATGATAAAGGTGAGCTTTTTTTGCCAAAATTAGGGCTGATTCAAGTGAGAAATTTAGAAACAGGAAAACTTTCTTGGATAAATTCAAGCAATGATGAAGTTCGAAGTAAATATCAAGAAACATTTGAATTGAAACAAAAAGAACTTATTCATGACTTGAATAAAAAAGGAATTGATGCTGTATCTGTTTCTACTGAAGAAGACTTTATTTTACCATTAGTTTATCTTTTTAAACACAGGAAAAGATGAGAACAGTATTTTTATTAATTTTTAGTTTAATTACTTTTTTTTCAATTGGACAGGAATTATCTGTTTATGCTGAAAAAAAGTCGTTTTTGATAGGTGAGCAGTTTACGCTTTTTTATAAGATTCAAAATGAACAGATAGATTCGGTCGGTTTTGAAAGACAAGATAAGTTTATCAATGCCTTTTTACTAAATGGAAAAGATACATTAGATATAGAATTGGAAATAATTCAAGATTTTCAAGATACTGTTATTTCCTATAACAATAATAAGCAATGGATTGGAAAATATAAAATCACCTGTTGGGATTCAGGAAATGTAGTTATACCGAAAAAAAATGCTGTATTAAATGGTACTCTAGTTTATTTTAAGCCATTTAGTTTTGAAGTGTTATTATCCGATAAAGTTGCAGGGAAAGAGTTGTATGATATAAAAGAAAGTTTTTTTGATTTACCAATTTTTCAAAAAGATGTCTTAAGTTTTTTAAAAAAACATTGGTGGATAATTTTAATTATTTTAATTGTTGTTAGTGTATTAGTTTGGTATTTTATTCGAAAAAAACGTTTAAATGATATCAAAGATCAAATGTCATTAGAACAAGAAATGATTTCAAAAATTGATGAATTAAATGGTAAGAAATTATGGTTAAATCATCTACTAAAAGATCATTATGTAGAGTTGTCATTTATTCTTAGAACATACTTGTCACGTAAAACAAATTTAAATTTATTGGAAAAAACATCAGATGAAGCTTTGGTTTTGTTAGCTGCTTATGACTTTAATGAAATTACTTTAAATGAGATTCAATCTATTTTAGAACAATCTGATATGGTGAAGTTTGCAAAATCACTCCCAGAAGAATATGTGATATTGAAGAATTCAAATTTAACAAAGGAAATAATTGAAAAAGTTTCAGCAATCAAATGATGGAAAATTGGAATATTAATTTCTTGGATTATGAATATTTGGTACCACAATGGTTCTATGCACTATTGTTGATACCATTTTTCCTTTATTTCAAGTATCGAGATCAACAACGAAATGATGCGGATGCTGATTTATCAATTAGTGAAAGTCAACAAAAAAATATCAGTACAGGTTATGTCAAATACATCAGAGGTTTTTTGATGTTATTAGTTGTATCAAGTTATACAATGTTAATTATTGCACTTGCAAAACCGTTTAATTGGGAAAGTAAAGTAGTAACTCAAAAAGATTATGAGAATGGGATTGATATTGTAATAGCTTTAGATGTATCATTATCGATGTTTGCTAAAGATTTTAATCCAAATAGACTGGAAGCATCTAAAGAAGTTGCAAAAGAATTCGTGGATGGTAGATTTTCAGACAGGATAGGTTTGGTGGTTTATGCTGGAGAGGCTTTTACAGCTTGCCCAACGACTTTGGATCATCAAGTGTTAAAGAGCCAAATTGAAAAAGTAGACGGAGAAAATTTGGAACAAGGTACGGCAATAGGAACGGGATTAGGTACTGCAGTTGCTCGATTGAGAAGTGATTCATTAACCTCAAAAGTAATCATTTTATTGACAGATGGGAGCAATAACTCTGGTTCAATTTCACCTGAGATAGCTACAGAATTAGCCATTTCTAAAAATATTAAAGTTTATACCATTGGAGTAGGTTCAAATGGCACAGCATTATCTCCAGTTGTAACTCCATTTGGTATTAGATATCAAAATATTCCAGTTGAAATTGATGAAGAAACTTTAAAAACAATTGCTGAAAAAACGGGAGGTAAATACTTTAGAGCAAAAAACAATAAAGCATTGAAATCAATTTATGCTGAAATTGAGCAACTTGAAAAACGAGAAATCAAGAGTAATAAATATAATATTGCCAAACCTTCAAATCCAGTTCCGTTTATAAAAGTAGGTTTATTATTGATTTTTGTTGCATGGTTAATCAATAAGTTAATGTTTAGAGATGAAAAATAATTTATTGAAATATAACATTAAAGGAATTATTTATAAAGTACTTTTATATAAAGCGCTATTCATAACGCTTTTTTCGATACTTTATTTAATAGAGTCTAGTGATCCAAAGAATCAAAGTCATTTAATGTTTAAAAACCCCCAAGGTATTTGGTTTTTACTTTTGTTAATACCTTTACATATCGTTGCTTTCTATAAGATGATTAAGCATAATAAACTTGTTGATGATTTAGGTGTTTTTAAACCGAATTCATTCTTTAAACCTATTTCACAAACTAAAGTTTTGATAAAGTTGTTATTGATTCACAATATATTAGTTTTTATTATTATAGCTTTACTTCATCCTATTAAAGGTAACCAACGTTTAAAAACTGTTACTGAAACGATGGAGTTGGTTGTGGCATTAGATATTTCAAATTCGATGAATGTGAAAGATATTTCAAAAGATGCATCGAGACTAGATATTGCAAAACGTGCTTTAAATCAATTAATGAATAGTTTTTCTGGTGAAAAATTTGGTTTATGTGTATTTGCTGGTGGTGCATATGCTCAGTTACCTTTAACAAATGATTATCCAGTAGCTAAGGTGTTTATTAATGAAGTTGAAACAGGAATGTTGTCTAATCAAGGGACAAATATTGCACAAGCCTTTGATATTTCTTTAAAGATGTTTTCTAAAGAGTCTACATCTAAAGCAATTTTAATGATTACAGATGGAGAGAATCATGAAGAGAATCCTGATAAAATCATAAAACAATTAAAGAAAAATGGAATTAAAGTTGCAGTTTTGGGAATAGGTACCATAAAAGGCGGTTTAATACCTTTAGATTTTAAAAATTCTAATTTAGGTTATCGATTGGACGAAAATGGAAATTATTTGCTTTCTAAATTGAATCCAAATTTTCTTAAATCATTAGCTAAATCTACATCCGGATTTGCTAGTATTACAAGTCATCCTTTTCCGAATTTAACACAATTGATTAAAACGTTAAAAAAGATGAAAATTGTAAAGAAAGATGATTTTGAAACAACCGTTCAAGCCGATTACTTCACTATTTTTGTTATTATTGCATTGATTATGTTCATTATTTATTTTTTGATTTCAGGAAAGAAAATGGAGCGTAAGTTTTTGTTATCCATATTAATTTTATTTAGTTTCTTTCAATTGAATGCTCAATCTTGGAACGATTCAATTGTTGAAGCAAGAGTATTATATAAAAAAGGAGATTATAAAAAAGCTCTAAAGAAATACACAAGTATTAAAAACAAAGGTCCAAAATCATTTTTTATAGATGATGAAATTGCTCAGTGCGCATATAAATCAGGAGATTATCAATTAGCACAAGATTTCTACAATAAATCTTCACAATCCAAAGCAAATACTCACAAAGCTCAAAGTCTTTTTAATCTTGGAAATGCTTTCATGAAAGAAGAGAAATATTCAGATGCAATCAATGCTTATAAAAGCTCTCTTCGATTAGAGCCTAAAAACGAAGATACCCGCTACAATTTATCGGAAGCGATTCGTAAATTAAAGCAACAACAAAAGAATCAAAATCAAGACAAGAAAGATTCAGAAAAAGATAAAGATCAAAATTCTGAAAGTAAAGAGAATCAATCAAATAAAAAGGACAATCAAAAGAATGAATCTCAAAATCAGAATAGTAATAACATATCAAATAATACTGTGGATAAGATACTAGATAATTTATCAAAACAAGAGCAGCAGACAAAACAAAAGAAAAAAGAACAACAGAAAGGTAGTGGAAAGGCTAGTACAGGTAAAGATTGGTAGATAGTATGGGGTTAATTAAGTCTCTTATAACAGTGTTTTTTATTTTTCTAGTTCAGATATATTTTGGACAGAAACCTTTTGTTGAATTGTCTGTTTCCTCTTCTGATCTTGAAGTAGGAAAATCGTTTAATGTCACTGCTAAATCAAATATAGGGGGTAATATTGATATTGTTTTTCCTAAAGAATTAAAACCTGGATACAGTGTTTTAAATGGTATGAAACAAGAAATGGATTACACAGCTGGTAAATTTGTTTCTCTATTTTACATAACTAAAGATGCAGAATTTAAGAAAGCAGGGACTTTTAAAATTGGTCCAGCTGTCGTCCGAAAAGGAGGTAAAGTGTATCGTTCAGATCTTGTAGAAGTTCGTGTAACCAATAATACTTCTAAAAATCAACCCGTAAAAAACAAAGAGAATTTAAGTTCTTCAGAATCAGTAAGTACTAAATCTCCAGCATTTGGACTGATTGATTTATCAAAGCGTAAACTTTATGAAGGAGAACCATTAATTATCCAATCTAGTGTTTATTCAAGATTTAGGCCTAGTCAATTGGAAAATTATGTTTCATATAAAGTTCCAGATGTAATGGACGTTCATGATATTGATAAATCAAGTCAAGTAAATTTGGAACAAAAAGAGTATAATGGTGAATATTTATATTATTTTGGTTTAGATAAAAAGGTCGTTTTCCCGATTAAAAAGGGTAAACATAAAATTTTTCCTTTTGAAATAGATTTAAGAACAGGTTTTGGATTCAGAGGATATGATTTTAAGTCGAACGCTCCAACTTACGAAGTTGTTCCCCTTCCTGTCAATGCTCCCAGTTCTTTTAAAGGTGGAGTTGGTGAGTTTAGTTTGACAAGAAGTGTTTCAAACAAGGAGTTTACTCAAGGAGATGTAATTACTTTAAAAATAGAAATCAAAGGTGAAGGGAATTTACATTTATTATCTAAACCTGAACTTGAATTACCTTCATCTATTCAAATCTATGGAGATCCTATCGTTAAAGAAAAAATAGCTTTTAATTCAAATGGTGCTGATGGAAAAGTAACATACAGTTTTAGTATTCAACTTTTAGATTCGGGTAATTTAGTTATACCTAAGATGAATTACAGTTATTTTAATTCAAAGAAAGAGAAGTATGTCTCTATTGATCTTCCTGAAATTCAATTAAACGTTAAAGGGGATTCATCTTTTGCCTTGATGTCTGATTTATATGCAAAAGATACTTTAGGCTATGAAATTGTTGACGAGACAGAAGATGTAGATAATAAATCAATTAATATAGAAACTTCAGATTCATCATCATTTCATTGGATGTATTTGACTATTATAGGTTTTTTAGTTCTTATCTTATTTATATTCATTAGGAAAAAACCTAATAAAGAGGGTATGATTGAGAACTCACAAACATTTCAAACTAGCAGTATTATTGATGAAGAACTAGATACTGTAGATAGTATAAAACAAGATCAGTTGAATAGGATTAAAGACAATATTCAACAACTTGAATTATATCTTATACAGAATAACTATGTTGATTACTATTCATTGTTATATAAGTTATTAAATGATATCATTATATATAATTATGTAGAATCTAACAATACTTCAACATTATCAAGAAAAGAAATGATAGATTATTTTAATACAAATACAGAAAATTTAATTCAAAAAGAAAATTTATCAATGTTGTTGAATAAATGTGAAGAAGCTAAATATGCTTTAAGTCCAGGTGTTCAAGAATTAAAACTCGTTCACGAAAAAGCAGAAGATTTATTTAATAGGTTTAACCTCATATAATCAGAGGTTTACGTTTTAATTTTATTTTTTTATTAATTTTTTTTTAAAAAT
>CAZOLZ010000040.1:0-20415 GCA_964580965.1 uncultured Flavobacteriales bacterium
TAGATCGTTTAGACCCTGTTAAAATTGTTGTAGTTTCGTCTGCACCTCAAATCAGATTTCCAGATTGTTATGGTATAGACATGGCTAAAATGGGTGACTTTATTGCTTTTGAGGCTGCTATAGCATTATTAAAAGAAACTGGTAAAGAAAATATTATTCAAGAGGTTTACGATAAATGTAAAAATCAAGCTAACCTTCCTAAAGAAGAAATTAAAAACTATGTAAAAGAAATATATTCACCTTTTACACCAGAAGAAATTTCTGCTAAAATTTCTCAGTTACTTACTCCTGATTCAATAAAGGCAAATGTTGAAATAATTTATCAATCGGTAGATAATCTTCACATTGCTTGTCCTGATAATTTAGGTGACTGGTACTTTACGGGGGATTATCCAACTCCTGGAGGAAACAAAGTTGTAAACAGGGCGTTTATGAACTGGGTTGAAGGGAAAAACGAGAGAGCTTATTAAATTCTAAAAGTTATTTTAGAATTTAGATTTAATATTAATTTAGACTGAGTAGTAGTCAAAAAAACAAACTAAAGTCTTCAAAATTAAACCATAAAATATGAAGCGATTGAAAAAACAAAACTCCTTTTTTTTTTACATACTTGGAGTATATGTTGTGCTTCAATTTGTTTGGTGGGGCTATCATTTAATTGAATTAAGTAACGAATTAGATCAACAAAAAGCTGAAGCTTCTAATCGTGTTTTAATGATTATGGGAGAAGGATTAGTATTCTTCCTTATTTTAATTTTTGGATTATGGCGTATTCGTTCGGCCTCTAAAAAAGAATTGAAATACTCTGAACGTCAAAACAACTTTTTACTTTCAGTTACACATGAATTAAAAACTCCATTAGCAGCAAATAAACTCTTCTTACAGACTGTTTTAAAAAGAGACTTGGAAAAAGTAAAACAAAATGAGTTAATGGAAAAAGCTATTGCTGAAAACTCTCGTCTAGAAGTTATGATAGATAATATCTTGAATGCTTCACGAATTGAAAATAAAATGTTAAAGGTTCATTTTGAACACTTTGATTTGATCATGTTTCTGAACGTTATTGCTGAAAAATTCAATAAAATTCATCAAAAAGAAGTTATTCAGACAGACTTTTTAGGAAAAATTGAAATCAAAGCAGACAAATTTATGATTGAAATGTGCGTAAATAATTTAATAGAAAACGCTTTGAAATATGGTGACTCTAATAAACCTATTGTTCTTTATTGTAAACTCACTGAAAAAAAAGAGGTTAAATTTGGGGTAAAAGATGAGGGGAATGGTGTTCCATTGTCTTTTAGGAAGGAATTATTCAATAAGTTCGTGCGCAATGAAAACGAAGAAACTAGACTACAAAAAGGAACTGGTCTAGGTCTTTTCATTACTTCTGAATTTATAAAAATTCACAAAGGAAAAATTAAATACAATGATAATGTTCCAAAAGGAGCAAATTTTGAAATAACATTAAAATTATGACTAAAAACTTCGGATTAATCATTTTAG
Source organism: uncultured Flavobacteriales bacterium (assembly GCA_964580965.1). Lineage (GTDB taxonomy): Bacteria > Bacteroidota > Bacteroidia > Flavobacteriales_D > Crocinitomicaceae > CAIUKX01. The sequence continues at coordinate 1,504 of CAZOLZ010000040.1, forward strand.
ACGGTTGGGGAATTGGAGATAAATCAAAATCGGATGCTGTTTTCAATGCTAACACTCCTTATATGGATCAGTTAATGAAATCATATCCAAATGCTACTTTAAAAACAAGTGGTGAAGATGTTGGTTTACCTGATGGTCAAATGGGGAACTCAGAAGTTGGACATATGAATATTGGTGCCGGTCGAATCGTTTACCAAGAATTGACTAGAATTAATAAGTCAATAAAAGATGGTGATTTTTTCAAAAATCAAGTTTTAAATGAAGCTATGAATAAAGCAAAAGAAAATAATGTTGCTTTACATTTATTTGGACTCGTTTCCAAAGGTGGGGTTCATAGTCATCAAGATCATTTAATTGCATTATGCCAATTAGCTAAAGAAAAAGGATTAGAAAAAGTTTACATTCATGCTTTTACAGATGGTAGAGATTGCGACCCTAAAAGTGGTTTAGGTTTTGTTAAAGAATTGGAAGAAAAAATTACCGATTCAACTGGAAAAATAGTTTCAGTTATTGGTCGCTATTATGCAATGGATAGAGATAACCGTTGGGAGCGTATTAAAAAAGCATATGACGCTATGACTTTAGCTAAGGGTGAATATTTTGAAAGTGCTGAAAGAGCTATTGAATCTTCTTATGGAAAAGATATAACAGATGAATTTATTGAACCTTCAATTATTACTGAAAATGGTCAACCTATAGCAACTATTGAAGATAATGATGTTGTAATTAGTTTTAACTTTAGAACGGATAGACCAAGAGAAATTTCAATAGCCTTAAGTCAAAGAGATTTTCCTGAATATAAAATGAAGAAATTAAATTTGTCTTTTTACACAATGACGAATTATGATTCTACTTTTGAAAATGTAAAAATCATCTTTGAAAAAGATAACCTTTCTTATACATTAGGGGAAGTTCTATCCAAAGTGGATATGACTCAAGTTCGTATAGCTGAAACTGAAAAATACCCTCATGTAACCTTCTTTTTCAATGGTGGTCGTGAAGAGCAATTCACAAATGAAAGTAGAATTTTAGTAAACTCACCTAAGGTTGCAACATATGATTTACAACCAGAAATGAGTGCTCCTGAAGTTCGTGATAGAATTATCGAAAAAATTGAAAAAGATCAACCAAATTTCATTTGTTTAAACTTTGCGAATCCTGATATGGTTGGACATACAGGTGTATATGACGCAATTGTAAAAGCAGTTGAAACAGTTGACCAATGTTTAGAGAAAGTAATTGAAGTAGGGAAAAAATACGGTTACGAATTTTTAGTAATTGCTGATCATGGAAATGCAGATAATGCTATTAATCCTGATGGGACACCTAATACAGCGCATTCATTAAATCCTGTTCCTGTGGTATTAGTTACCGATCAAAATGATATTCAATTAAAAGATGGAATATTAGCAGATATAGCCCCTACAATTTTAAGAAGATTAGGAGTATCAACACCAATTGAAATGACGGGTTCAGCTTTGGTTTAAAGGTTAAACATCATCAATTTTTATTATTAAGTATACAAAGTGATGGTTATCCCATCACTTTGTAAATTGGGTCTTCATCAATATTCACCTTTATCAATTTATCTGCATTATTTAATAACACCCTACAGTCTTCACTTAAATGTCTTAACTGAAGATTTTTACCCGCTTTAGTATACTTTTCAGATAATGTATTTAATGCATCAATTGCTGACATATCTGCAACTCTACTTTCAGAAAAATCAATTACAACCTGATCTGGATCACTTTGGACATCAAATTTCTCGTGAAAAGTAGCTACAGAACCAAAAAATAATGGTCCATATATTTCATAATGTTTAACACCTTCTTCATCAATATATTTTCTAGCTCTAATTCTTTTCGCATTTTCCCATGCGAAAACCAAAGCTGAAATAATTACCCCGATTAAAACAGCAAATGCCAAATTGTGCATAAAAACTGTAATTAAAGTAACTATAACCATTACAAAAACATCAGAAAACGGCATCTTACCTAACGTTTTTAAACTTGTCCACTCAAAAGTTCCTATAGCTACCATAATCATTACTCCAGTTAAAGCTGCTAATGGTAATTTTTCTATAACTGGAGCTCCAACCAAAATAATAATTAAAATCGTTAAAGAAGCTACAATTCCCGCAAGTCTTGCTCTAGCTCCTGCTGAAAGGTTTACCAAAGTTTGAGCAATCATAGGACATCCACCCATTCCATAAAAGAATCCATTCAAAATATTTGCTCCTCCCTGAGCGATACATTCTTTATTACTATTCCCTTTAGTTTCTGTTATTTCATCCACTAAATTTAACGTCAATAAACCTTCCGTTAACCCAACAGATGCCATAACAAGCGCATATGGAAAGATTAGCTTTAATGTATCTAAATCAAATGGAACTGTTGGAATGTGAAACGGAGGTAAAGTACCACTAATTGAAGCAATATCTACAACTTGCTTGGTGTCAATTTCAAAACCAACAACAACTCCAAAGACAACTAAAATAGCAAGTAATGATGCTGGGATTGCCTTTGTTATTCTTGGTAAAAATAACACTAAACTAACAGTAAGTAAAACTAAACCAGCTGTTACATACAAATGAATACCTGACATCCAAACTTTCTCTCCATTAACTATAGTTTTAAATTGTTCGAACTGAGACATGAAAATAATGATAGCTAAACCATTTACAAAGCCAAACATAACCGGCTGAGGAACTAATCGTACAAACTTTCCTAATTTAAAAACTCCCACTAAAATTTGAATCACTCCAGCTAATGCTACAGTTGCAAAAACATATTCTAATCCATGAGATTGCATCAATGCTATTAAAACAATCACAGTTGCCCCTGCACCTCCTGAAATCAAACCAGGTCTACCTCCAAAAATTGAAGTTACAATTCCCATTATAAAAGCGCCATATAAACCAACTAACGGTGGAAAGCCAGCCAAAATAGCAAAAGAAAGAGATTCAGGAATCATTGTCATCGCTACAGTTAAACCTGCAAGAATTTCTGTTTTGTAATTTACTTTTTGTTTTAAATCAAAAAGATTAAAAAGTTGTGACATTTATGTGTATTTTTTTACAAAGGTAACTGAATCACATCAATATCAAAGTGTTTTGTACCACTCTATACTAAACAATTTTATAAGTTAGATTTCAGTTTTTTTCAATCCAATATTCGAATAAATCAATTACTTTTGCTTGTTGAAATTGAATCATCACATTAAATATATTAAACATATGAGTAAGTTTTTTTCACTTCTTTTAGTATGTATATCAATATTCTTTTTTTTAAATCCTACATACAGCCAAAATGGAATTAAAGAAAAGGTTAAAGGTGTATTTACTAGAAAAAAACAGATAATAACTCTAAATGTAAAAGTTGATAGTTTGAAAAATCAAGCCTTCCTAAAAGATAGCATCATAAAAAAACACGAAGAAACTTATGACCGTTTGATGTTGGATTACAATAATTTATATCTCAGAAATGAAGCCATAGAAAGTGAATTCATAAAAACTACCAAGTCTAATAAAATTAACAAAAGGCAATTTGATTCCATATCAAAAGTACTTGAGGAGTCATCACGATATTCTATCGCTCAAAGAGAAGCTGATTCTATTCGATATTTCTCCTTACTACAAAAATTAAGTTATAAAAATAAATTTGTTGTTGATTCATTAAAACGTGCTCATAAAGTAAAAAGAGACCAACAAGAACTTGCTCGAATAGAAAATTATTACTTTAAAAATTTTAAATCTGTTATTACAGGGACTCCTGATAGTAAAAATCGCTTTACATGGACTTTTGAATTATTCAAAAAAGATGGAGAAAATTATGTTTCAGCTGAAAATGAGGAAGTTTTTAACGATAAAAAAGATGAGCTCATTCAGTTAATTAATAATCAAATAAAAGCTGATTTTGAAAAAGCTTATGCTCTTGATCCAAAATGTTTTACTACTTCCACCCCTCCAAATTATACATTTAAGAATTTAGGTTTAGAATTCAAAGACGGTAAAGTTAACTTCTATGCTGTATTCGATTTTGCAACAGAAAACTGCTATTATTTGTATGGCTATACTATTGTTGAATTTTCAATTGAACAACTTGAAGATTATTTTCATGATTAATATTTAAAAATTTATTAGTTTTGTGAAAAAATAAACTATAACTCAATATTTTTCAAATAACTTTGATATGTTGAGTTTAAAAAAATACTTCCTTTCAATACTTCTGTTTTCGATTCTTGTCTTTGTTTCGAATAATTCTTTTGCTACAAATTACTATATTTCCACTACTGGAAATAATTCAAATTTAGGAACATCATCGGTCAGTGCAAAGGCAACCCTGGCTAATATTTTTTCCAGCTTTAATTTAGGCATTGGAGATACTGTTTTTGTTGAAGCTGGAACTTATTCAGAAACAGGTATTACTGTTGGTAGTGATGATGAATCATTTGTAATTCAAGGAGCGGCTTTATCTAGTGGTATCCCAACTTCTATATTTGATGCATCAAGCACAGCTAGATGGTTATTAATTGGGGATACAAACAACGATAATATTGAAATTAACAATTTAGAAATTAAAGATCATAAGGAAAATGATTCAGGATCACCACAAGGAGGTGGAGGAATCAAAATTGTTGATGGAGCAACTGGAACAGCTATCAATTACTGTGTTTTTGACAACTGTGATACAAGAGCTGCTAGTGGTCATAGAGGCGGAGCAATATATTCTGCTGAAGATTTAACAATAGCCTATACTACTTTTAAAAATTGCAATACTTATATCTACGGAGGGGCTATCTCATTGGAATTAAGCATTGATAATAATTCTACCATTGATCATTGTACATTCTATAACAACAATAATGATTACTGGAACGATTATGGAAGTGCAATATTATTTGGACCTGGAACCTCTGTTTCACTTACAATTACAAATAGCTTATTTTACAAAAATGGCACTTCCAGCTCAAGTGGAACTTGCATTGCAGCAATGAATTCAGGTGCAACTCTTAATCTAATGAATTGTACAATCACAGCTAATGGAAATACAAGTAATCCTACTGGAGGTGTTATTGCGTTATCAAGTGCGCAGATATATGCTACAAATACAATTTTTTATAACAACATTGGAAATACTTACAATGATGCTTACAACAATACTAGTAGTTTTTCAATGGTTAATTGTTGCTATGGTAACTCATCAGAAATTAATTCTATAAGTCCTAAAACTAATTGTATTATTACTAATCCTTTATTTACAAATTCTACAATTGATGACTACACCTTACAAAATTCATCTACCCTTATTGATGCTGGAACAATATTTGGTGCTCCTTCAGATGATATTTTAGACTATGTGAGAACTGCAATTCCTGATATAGGTGCTTTTGAAAATGGAGGTGCTACCCCATTACCAATAAACCTTTCAAGATTTATTGGGATTAATAAATTGAGATATAACTCATTAAATTGGGAGACTAAATCTGAAAAAAACAATCATTATTTCACCATAGAAAAATCAACTAATGGAACTCATTTTTACGAAATTGGGATCATTAAAGGATGTGGAAATTGTAAATACGAAAATGAATATCAATTTCCAGATTATAACTTGGAAAAAACCATCAATTATTATAGACTTAAACAAGTTGATTTTGATGGTAAATATATTTATTCCAAAATAATAACAATTGACAATCGGTTTTCAGAAAAAAAAGAAATCAAGCTTATTTGCAACATATTAGGTCAACCTGTTGAATCTCATACGAAAGGTTGGGTATTTATATACTACAATGATGGAAGCTTACAAAAGGTTATGAACCATTGATTACTCAATAACGAATAAATAATCATACTAAAACATCAAATTTTAATCCTTTTCGGACTAATAATTCAACTATTTGAGGTAATAAAAGTTTAGTTCTTTCCACAATCTTCGCATTGTCATGAAGAACTAATATTGTACCCGGTTTTATTTCTCGATTTGCATTTTTCATTATTTTTTGGGTAGAAACTGACAGATCAAAATCATAAGACAACCAAGACCACATTATTATTTTGTGTGTCTTAACGATCTCTTTTTCTTGTTTCCTAGTCATTTTACCATAAGGAGGACGATAAAGTTTAGACTTAATAATTGAATCAGCTTTTTGAAAAGATGTTATGTAAGAGTTGTAATCTGTTTTATAGCCATTATTATGATTAAATGAGTGGTTTCCCACACTGTGTCCTTCATCTAGAATCCGTTGATAAATTTCCGGATATTTCAAGACATTTTCTGCTACACAAAAAAAAGTTGCTTTAATATTTTTAGCTAATAAAAAGTCTAAAATCCAAGGTGTAATTTCAGGTATAGGTCCGTCATCAAATGTTAAGAAAACAATTGGATCAGATACAGAAATCCCCCAAATTCGTTTTGGATATACCCACTTTACGAATTGGGGAATTTTAAATAATTTCATAGATAAAGTAAAAATCCTACCTTAAAACAGAATCTTCTCGTTCCATTTGATTCAACAAACTTTGAATATCCATTTCTCTTGACATATCATTTTGCTGAGTTGGAACATTTGATTTTAAAATCCCATAATGAATACCGATTGCTTCTACATTGTCCTTAATATCAAAGTGCATTGCTGCATACCTTCCCATTGATGAACTTCTTCTAACACTTTCACCATTTTCATTCGCTTTATCCATTAATGCATTATAGATACTAGGCATAGCCTCATTGTATAAACGTTCAATATTTTTCTCTATGGATTTTGTAATTGACTCATTATCTAAATTGTAAAGAGGATTTTTCAAATAAACAAATAGTTTAGTATAAATATCCAAAGAAGCAAACAAATCTTTCGTGTTTTTACCGGCAAAAACAGCGTCACTTTTCTCAAAATAATTTAGAATACTTTCAAGCTGTCTCGCTACCTCTTCAGCTAAATTTAATGCTGTTTTTTTGTCTCCAGCTTGAAGTAAAATATTCACATAATCATGCAAGATACCATCACCATAAGCTTCAAATTGAAGCCCCCCTGCAGAGTACACATCTCTATTTTCACTAGGTTCTCCATAATCTATCACAACTTCAGCAGGCATAACTTCTAAAGATCGTTTAATAACAGCGATTGCTTTTTGCTTATAGTTTTCGATATCTTTTGAAGCTGACTCTAACTCCTTGGCTAATCGATCTGCTTCGGTTGAATTCCCAACTTGCTTGTAATAAGCAATGCTACCAGGACCTCTCTGCTTTAACTCTTCTAAATAATCAATTTTTCTTAAGTATTCTGAAGCCAAAGTTGCAAATTGATTTCTATATTGAGAAGTATGTCTTCTTGTATAATAATCTGTTAAAACAGCTGGATTTGACATTTCTCCATACTGATATTTATTCATCAAATTATCATACATAACATCAAAATTCACTCTAACATCTACATTATTTAAGGGAGATAATTCGAACGCTGTTCCTCTTTGTTTGATATGTCCTTTTCTGTATAAAGCTAATGCTACATCTGATCCTGCTGGAGAAGAAAAGAAAACCCCTCTTTTCCAATCATTATTAGCTAATACATCTAACATCATTACCTGTTCTTTAGTAATTCCTCTAGCATCAAAACTAAAACGTAATTCGTCTAAACAATCTTTCTTCTGCTCTTTTAAAATAACTTTAGATGCAACAGCATTTTCTTTATCAACCGGTAAAATCATTCCAGTTGAAGGGAAAATTCTTACAACTTGACCTTGACCGTAATTGACAATATTTTCATCATTTCTAGTGAACGCCATTACTTCATCAATATTTGCAAAATCCCACCCTTTTTCGAAGTCAATTAAAAGTTTTTGTAATTGTTGTGCATGACCTTCTCCAAATGTAATTAATCCACTTTGAATTCCCGATAGTAATTCAAGACCTGTCTGATATTTAGTGTAAATTGAATTTATTAAATCAGATCTATTTGATGTAACTAATTGTTGTTTTAAAATTTCAAGTCTTTGAGCAACATTTGCCTGAGAAGTTGAAATATTTGCAGCGATTGAAGCAACTTGACTTTCAAAATTCTGAAGTGCTGCATTAACTTGATTTACGTTATCTTTTACTCTTAAGTTAATAACATCTTTAATTACTCTTTCTCCAGCATTCATATAAAATAATTCAAACAACCCTAAGAACAATACTTGATCAGTATTTCCTGCATACATTAATGTTTGATCTTCTGTAAATTTAATTGGTAAGGCGTCAGAATCATAAGCTTTCATTTTCATCTGTTCTGTATACCAGTCTGTCTGCATCAAGGATAAGTTACAAACACGTTTATCTGTACCAATCTCTTCAACTTCTTGCATATACCATAAAGGAAAGGTATCATTATCTCCATTTGTAAATATAATACTATTCGGTGTGCACGAAATTAAATAATTGTAAGCTAAATCTCTAGCTGAAGTTTTTAAACTTCTGTCATGATCATCCCATCCTTGAACGCCCATAATAATTGGTACAATTGCTGATAATACGGTAGCCATGATTGATCCATTCATTTCTTTCTTTAGAATCTTTGATGTTAATCTCATCAGTAAAATTGCAATTGCAATAATTCCCCAAATAGTTAACCAAGCCATTGATATAGGTAGAGAAATCTCAGAAGCTGTATCCAAAATTAGCGCTACAAACAAACCTCCCCCTATAATGTATGCAATGTTTTTAATCTCAAGTTTAGAAAGTGATTTAAATGCATTAAATAAACCATAAACTCCTAGACCAATCCACATTGCAAAGAAATAGAAAGACCCTGCAAAAGCATAATCTCTCTCTCTTGGCTCAAACGTCTTTTGGTTCAAGTAAAAAACAATAGCTATTCCAGTAAATAAAAATGCTAAGAATAATACAAAAGCATCTTTAGGAGATTTATAAATATGGAATACTAAACCAATGATACCTAAAATTAAAGGCAATAAATAAAACTTGTTGTTCGAAGGGTTTTCCGATGTATAATAAGTTGCGTGTTCATTTTGATTACCTAATCTTGGTTCATCTATAAATGAAAAACCCGATAACCAGTTACCACGCATACTTTCAGCGCTGTGACCTTGAATATCATTTTGACGACCTGCAAAATTCCACATGAAATAACGCCAATACATCCAACCAATCTGATAAGTAAACAAATACTGAAGATTTTCACCAAAAGTTGGTAATCTCATTTTATCATTTCCAATTTCAGTACCTTTTTCATCTCGGGGATTATATCCTGACCAAAATTTATAGCCTTGAATCTTACCACCTTCAGTACTATACATTCGGGGCAATAATGTATTTTGAGCATAGGTTGGAACAACCTCTTCTCGTTGTCCTTCATTTGACTCAAAGTATTTCTCCTGAATTTCAAAATTACCCTTATTATTTTTAATATAGCTTTGAGCATCTTCTTGATTTTTAAATGCTTTTACTACATTTTCACCATCTAAAACAACATACCTTCTCAAGAATATTGCTGAACGATCTTTAAAACGATCTCTTTGATTTTCAGTTGAATTCCAATAAGGGCCATAAAAGATTGGAGCTGAACCATATTGTTCACGTTTTAAGTATGATTTTAAAGTAACTAAATTTTCAGGATCATTTTCGTCTAAAGGTGTATTGGCATTTGAACGAATAACAATCATAGCAAATGACCCGTACCCTATTAGTAACATCACCAAACCTATAGTAGCATTATATAAAACTGCATTCCCTTTTCTTCTAGCATATTTGATTAAGTATACACTTAAAGCTACAATCAATAAGAAGAAGAAAATTGTACCAGAGAAAAACGGTAAACCTAAGGAGTTTCTAAAAGCAACCTCAAAATTCGATGCCATCGCTATAGAACCTGGGATGATTCCTTCTTGAATAAATCCAAGTACTAAAACTGACAAGATGAATGTTAAAATAATCCCTTTTGTATCTGCCACTTTTTTGTATCTAAAATAAATGACAAAACCAATAGCAGGAACAACTAAAATACCTAATAAATGGACTCCAATAGCTAATCCTAATAGAAACATTATTAGAATCAACCACCTATTTGGAGCATAATCTAAATCTAATTCTCCATGCTGAAGCATAGCCATTTCTTCATCCCACTTTAGGATTGCCCAAAAAATTATTGCTGTAAATAAAGAAGCCATTGCATAAACCTCTCCTTCTACTGCTGAGAACCAAAAAGATTCTGTAAATGTGTAAGCTAATGAACCTATAATACCACTTCCCATTATTGCAGCAATCTCTCCATTTGTTAAAGATCTTTTATCTCTTAAAGCTATTTTTTTAGCTAATAGAGTTATTGACCAAAACATAAATAAAATAGAAAAAGAACTTGATAAAGCTGAGAGCCTGTTAATATTAACAGCTACTTCTGCAGGATCTGCAAAGAAAGAAAACAATCTACCTATCATCATAAACAATGGTGCACCTGGAGGGTGACCAACTTCCAATTTATAGGCAGTTGTAATGTACTCTCCACAGTCCCATAAACTTACGGTATCTTCAATGGTAATAAAATAAACAGCTGTTGCCACTAAAAACAACAACCAACCTAATGTCAAGTTTAATTTTTTGTAATTCATTTTTTAACCTTATTGTTTGCTTTCGTTCTTTTAAAAACATTTTCTAAACTCAATTAGAAACGTGCGAATTTAAGAATATTATATAGTTTGCCATTTTAAAAGCGTTAAAAATAGCTAATTTTATGTGCCTAAAACCTTTTTTAATGATAAAATCATTTAAAAACACTCATAAAATCAAATACTTAACAAATGATAAAGAAAAAAGTCAAATAAAACATTTTGATTTTTAAAATTATTACTAAATTTGCACTCAGAAAATGTCCCATGGTGTAACTGGCAACACGTCTGATTTTGGTTCAGAAGAGTCTAGGTTCGAGCCCTAGTGGGACAACAAAAAAGACTGAGTTAAGCTCAGTCTTTTTTTTGTTTAAACTAATTCCAAACAATCGAAATCAATATCTTTTCTTAACTTCGTTGAATGATGAATGACGAACTTTACATGCTTCGCTGTATTAAGTTAGCTCAACTTGGAAAGAGAGCAGTAGCTCCAAATCCAATGGTTGGAGCTGTAATAGTTCACGATAACAAAATCATTGGAGAAGGTTGTCATCAACATTATGGGGAAGCTCATGCCGAGGTAAATGCTGTTAATTCTGTTCAAGACAAATCACAACTCAAAAATGCAACAATTTTTGTTTCTCTTGAACCATGCGCTCATCATGGAAAGACACCTCCTTGTTCTGATTTATTAATTGCAAATAAATTCAAAAGAGTTGTTATAGGCTGTCTTGACACATATAGTGAAGTATCTGGAAAGGGAATAGAAAAACTCCGAAAGGCAGGTATAGATGTGACAGTTGGAATTCTAGAAAAAGAGTGTCGTGAGTTAAACAAACGTTTTTTTACTTTTCACGAAAAAAAACGTCCTTACATCATTTTAAAATGGGCACAAACTCAAGATGGATACATCGACATCGATCGAGCAAACAATGAAAAAGGTATCAATTGGATTACCCAAAAAGAGACTAAGTCATTAGTCCATCAATGGAGAAGTGAAGAACATGCCATATTAGTTGGTAAAAAAACTATCTTTAACGATAACCCTTCGTTAACCGTTAGAGAAGTAAAAGGTATCAATCCTGTACGAGTTGTAATTGATTCAACAAATTCAACATTTAACTCTGATTACAATATTTTTAATCAAGAAGCACCAACAATTATTTTTAATTCAAAATTAGAACGCTCTGAAAACAATATCAATTGGGTTAAACTTGAAGACTATTCAATCAAAAATATCTGTAATCAACTTTACAAGTTAAATATTCAGTCCATCATCATAGAAGGTGGAGCTTATACGCTAAACCAATTTATATGTTCTGATTATTGGGATGAGGCGAGGGTTTTAATCGGACAATCAAATTTCGGATCAGGTATTGAAGCTCCTAGGATTAATTTTATACCTTCTTATTCAGAAACTTTTTTTGAAGATAAAATAAACTACTATAAAAATCAAAAAATAACATTATGAAAATCCACGTTTTAAATACGGGTAACTTTAAATTAGACGGAGGAGCTATGTTTGGAGTTGTTCCTAAAGTTTTATGGGAAAGAACAAATCCTGCTGATATAAACAACCTATGTACATGGTCTATGCGAAGTATTTTAATCGAGGATGGAAATAAATTAATCCTAGTAGACACTGGAATCGGTGACAAACAATCTGAAAAATTCTTTTCACACTATCACCTTCATGGTAATGACTCTTTGGAGGGTAATTTGATAAAATTAGGTTTCTCTGTTGACGATATTACAGATGTAATTCTAACTCATTTACATTTTGACCATTGTGGTGGAGCGATCAAATGGAATAAAAACAGAACAGGATTTGAACCTGTTTTTAAAAATGCAATCTATTGGAGTACTGAAAAACATTGGGAATGGGCAACCAATCCTAACTCAAGAGAAAAAGCATCTTTTTTAGCAGACAATATCCTCCCTATTCAAGAAAGTGGACAATTGAAATTCATTGAAAGGACAGATGATTTTACAACAAATGTCTTCAACAATACTGATATGCTTTTTGTTGATGGCCACACAGAAAGTATGATGATTCCTCATTTCAATTACCAAGGAAAAAAACTAGTATTTATGGCTGACTTACTTCCAAGTACAGGACATATTCCTCTTCCATATGTAATGGGTTACGATACTAGACCTTTACTTACTTTATCTGAAAAAGAGAAATTCTTAAATACAGCTGTTGATAATGATTACATTTTATTTCTAGAGCATGACTCTGTTAATGAATGTTGTACCTTAAAACGCACAGAAAAAGGGATTCAATTAGATAAAACATTTTCTTTTTCAGAACTTTTTCAATAATTTTTTGTACTTTTCAGCCACTAAACTTTATTAGAAAGCTTAACAATGGAACAACATATATTATCAATTTTAAAAGAAAGTAACACTATCATTATTCCCAATCTTGGTGCATTGACAATTACAAACCAAACAACTGGTGAAATTATGTTCATGCCTTATTTGAAATATGATGATGGTAAATTATCAAATTATATCTCTGAGGAAGAAGGGATTTCCTCTGATGAAGCCAAAACTAAAATTACAAGTTTTACTGAGAACATTCTAAACAAATTAGCTACTTCTGGAAGTGCTAGTTTACCTGGTATTGGAACATTTAGCAAGGGTGAGGACGATATTGAGTTCAAGCACGACTCAAATGCAGAAAATACTCAAACAATTATCGAAACCTCCCCACAAGTTCCTGCTTCCGAAACTAATGAAGAAATTCAAAATGAAACTCCAGTCGAAGAAGTGATTGAACCTGTTCAAGAGGAACAAAATGAAACAGAAATAGAAACTAGACCAGAAACTACTCCTGAAGATCAAACAGATATAACTACTGAAGATAAAGAATTAGATTCTGAATTAACAACACCCTCTAAAGAAGAACAAAAAGCAGCTTTAAAAGCTGAGAAAGAAGCTAAAGCTAAGGCAGAAAATGAAGCAAAAGCTAAAGCAAAAGCTGAGAAAGAAGCTAAAATTAAAGCTGAAAAAGAGGCTAAAGCAAAAGCAAAGGCTGAAAAAAAGAATAAAAAAACTTCAAATGAGGATAGTAATTCATCAAAACCTAAAAAGAAAAGAGGATTCGTTTTTTGGATTTTAATTCTGCTGGTTTTAATTCTTGGTGCAGGAGGTACATATGTAGGACTAAACTATGAAGATGTAAAAGATAAACTACCTTTCTTAAGTCATGAAAAACATGAAGAAGTATCTGAAGAGCATGATGAAGTATCTGAAGAGCATGATGAAGTGTCTGAAGAGCATGAAGAATCAAATGATTTAGAGAACAACGAAGAGACAACTTCTACTGAAAGTTCAAATGAAACTCACAAAGCAAGAACTCATGCAAAATCTGAAACAGGTGCTTTTTACATTATATTAGGAACTTTTAATGAAGAGGTAAATGCTAGAGGTTTAGCTGAACGCCTATCAATGGAAGGTGTTAACAACGCTAATGTTATCGAAAGAGATGGACGCTATTCTGTTATTTACAACAAGTTCAGCTCCAAAGATGCGGCTTTATCTGAACTTGAGACAGCACGAACTAAAGCTAAAAATGCTTGGATATTTTCAGCTCATTAATTAAAGCGCTTTAAAAGTTTAAAAGAGACATTCAAACTGAGTGTCTCTTTTTTTATTTCACAACTAGAATTTCACAGATAATTCTTTAATTTTACATTTATTAAATTATAACATCAAAGTAAAACATGAAAGTAGCATACAATTGGCTAAAACAATATATCGACACAGAAATTAGTCCAAATGAAATTTCATCAATTTTAACTGACACAGGTCTAGAAGTGGAAAGTTTAGAGAAAATTGAGGCTATTAAAGGAGGGTTAGAAGGAGTTGTTATTGGAGAAGTTTTAACATGTGAACCTCATCCAGATGCTGACAAATTGAAAATCACATCTGTTAACATTGGAAAGGATGAACCTCTGCAAATTGTATGTGGAGCTCCTAATGTTGCTGAAGGTCAAAAAGTAATTGTAGCTACAGTTGGATGTACATTATATCCAAACCCTGAGGAACCTTTTAAAATAAAACGTGCTAAAATTCGAGGTATAGAATCCTCCGGTATGCTTTGTGCTGAAGATGAATTAGGACTTGGAGAATCTCATGAGGGGATTATGGTACTTGATGAAGCTGTTGAAGTTGGCACTAACGCTTCTGAGTACTTTGGATTAGAAAGTGACTATATTTTTGAAATTGGACTTACTCCAAATAGAGCTGATGCAATGGGACACATTGGTGTTGTAAGAGATTTAATCGCTTACTTAAATGTCCATAAAAATAAAGGTCTAGTTATCAAAACAGAAAATTTAGATGATTTCAAAAAAGATAACAACAACCTTAAAATTCAAATTGATAACCAAAACGAAGAAGATTGCTTGAGGTATTTAGGTGTTACACTTACAAATGTTTCTATAACTGAATCTCCAAGCTGGTTAAAAAACAGATTATTATCAATTGGTTTAAAACCTATTAATAACGTTGTTGACATTACAAACTATGTGATGCACGAATTAGGAACTCCGTTACATGCTTTTGATGCTGAAATGATTGGTGAAACTGTTGTTATTCGCAGTGCTAGACCAGGAGAAAAAATAATCACATTAGACGGTATTGAAAGAAGCTTAACGTCAAATAACCTAGTTATTTCAAATGGTGAAGATAGCTTATGCATTGCTGGAGTTTTAGGAGATGAAAATTCAGGAGTAAAATCAACTACAAAAAATATTTTTCTTGAATCGGCTTATTTCAATCCTGTTTCAATTCGAAAAACAGCAAAGCAACATGGATTGAATACTGATGCAAGTTTTCGTTTCGAAAGAGGAGTCGATCCTTCATTAACCGATTACGCTTTGAAAAGAGCTGCTTTGTTAATTAAGGAAATTGCTGGAGGAGAAATTTCAATGGATATAGTTGAGAGCTATCCAACTAAAATTGAAAACCATTCTATTGTATTTCATTACGATAAATGTACACAGTTAATTGGTGTTGAAATCCCTAAAGATCAAATTAACGAAATTTTAGAAAATTTAGACATAAAAATATTATCTGACATTAATGGTACAGCAAAATTAGAAGTTCCTGCTTACAGAGTAGACGTTACAAGAGAAGCTGATATTATAGAAGAGGTCTTACGTATTTTTGGTTTCAACAACGTTCCTCTTCCAAAAAAACTAAATACATCTATTCACAATTTCCCAAAACCTGATTTAGAAAAAATTCAATCAACAATCTCTGAATTACTAGTAGGAAAAGGTTATTATGAAATGTTAAATAATTCTTTGACAAATGCTCAGTACAGTCAAAAATTCAAAAGTAAACGAATTGATGCTTCTAAAAATGTTGAGTTATTAAATCCATTAAGTCAAGAATTAAGTGTCATGAGGCAATCTTTAATTTTTAACATGTTAGAGGTTATCAGACACAATCAAAACAGACAAAATGCGGATTTAAAATTATTTGAATTTGGCAAAACATATAGTTACATCAATCAAAAATATATTGAAGAGAAAAAGTTGATCATTGCTGTAACTGGTAAATTAGAACAAGAACAATGGAATAATTCTCCTAAAACAGCTACTTTTTATACAATTAAAGGTTTAGTAAATAGTATTCTTCAAAGATTAGGTTTATCTAATCTATTAAAAGAAAATGCATTAGTTGATGGGATTTTAGCTGATGGAGTTTCTCTTAACATCATCAAGAAGTCAATTGGAGAAATGGGATGGATTTCCAATGAAATGAAAAAACATTTTGGAATTAAAAATGATGTATTTATCGCTGAATTGAATTACGACACTTTAATAGAATCATTAACTTTTACAAAAACAAAATATACTGAGTTACCTAAGACTTTTGCAGTTAGACGTGACTTCTCTTTACTAATAGATAACAAAATTACTTTTGGTGAAATTGAAGGTTTAGCAAAAAAAGCGAATAAAAATCTATTAAAAGAAGTTGGATTATTCGATGTTTATCAAGGAGATAAGTTACCTGAAGGAAAAAAATCCTATGCAGTATCTTTCTTTTTTCAAGATGAAGAACAAACATTAAAAGATGAGCAAATTGATTCGATAATGTCTGAAATAAGAGACTCTTTAGAGAAAAAATTAAACGCAGAATTAAGATAATTAATTAATAATTGTGAGTTATTCTCAATTAAAAAAGTCTCATGCAAAAAATAGTAATATCTGGAATTGGAACTGATGTAGGTAAAACAGTCGTAAGTGCAATTGTTGCAGAATATTTTAAAGCAAGTTATTGGAAACCTGTTCAATCAGGAGATATAGAAAATTCTGATAGTGTCAAAGTGAAAAGGCTAACAGAAAATGTGACTGTTCTAGAAGAAAAATATAAGCTAACTGAACCTTTGTCACCTCATGAATCTGCACGAATTGACAATGTAACAATTGACATCAATAACTTTTCAATCCCTGAAGTAAACACTAATTTAATCATTGAGGGTGCTGGAGGTTTAATGGTTCCTTTCAACTATGATGGTGATGTCTATTTAGATTTATTTGAAAAATGGAATTTACCTGTGATAGTTGTTTCAAGGAATTACTTAGGTAGTATCAACCATACTCTTTTGACAGTAAATGCATTAAAACAACGAAACATTCCAATCTTAGGAATTATTTTTTCAGGTGAAAGTAATCAAGCGAGTGAAAAAGTTATTTTGGCCGCAACCAAAATCAACTGTTTAGCCAGAATCCCAGAAGCAACAGAACTTAATAAAGACTTTATATTAGAACAAGCAAAAAAACTCAATTTATAAATGTTAGATAGAGATTCAAAATATGTTTGGCATCCTTTTACTCAAGTTCAAACTGAACCTGAAATTTTAGATATCGTTGAAGCAAAAGGGACAACTCTTACTGCTAGAGATGGGAAAACATATTTAGACTGTAACTCATCTTGGTGGGTCAATGTTCATGGTCATGGACACCCTCATATTCAAAAAGCAATCAATCAACAATTTGAAAAAATTGATCACATTATTTTTGCTGGTGCAACTCATGAAAAAGGAATTGAACTAGCTGAAAGAGTATGTAAACTTTTACCTAACAATCATTTTGAAAAAGTTTTCTATTCAGATAATGGCTCAACTGCTACCGAAGTTGCTTTAAAAATGTGTTTTCAATACTGGCATAACCAAGGGACTCCAAAAAATAAAGTCTTGGCTTTAGAAGGTGCTTATCACGGTGATACATTTGGAGCAATGTCTGTTGGTGAA
Source organism: uncultured Flavobacteriales bacterium (assembly GCA_964580965.1). Classification (GTDB taxonomy): domain Bacteria; phylum Bacteroidota; class Bacteroidia; order Flavobacteriales_D; family Crocinitomicaceae; genus CAIUKX01. The sequence goes on from CAZOLZ010000040.1 coordinate 19,380, forward strand.
CGAGATTATTTCAATAAACCTTTTGAACCTTTCTTTTTTGATGTAGATTACTTGGCTTTCCCTACAAAAGAACTTGAGGAAACATTATTACACCAAGCAGAAAAGCTATTTGCTTCGAATGAATTTGTTGCTTTAATAGTTGAGCCTATTATTCAAGGTTCATCAGGAATGAGAACTTATAGCCCTCAGTGGCTAGATAAATTAGTTAAGATTGCTAAAAAACATGATGTTTTAGTAATTTTCGATGAAGTGATGACTGCTTGGGGTAGAACTGGTGAAATGTTTGCAATGAATCATTTAACAGAACTTCCTGATATTGTTTGTTTATCAAAAGGTCTAACCGGAGGTGTTTTACCTTTAGGACTAACTGTCACAACTCAAAAAATATTTAATGCTTTCTTATCACCAGAACGTGTTAAAGCATTCTTACACGGACATTCATTCACAGGAAATCCACTTGCATGTGCTGCTGCTTGTGCAAGTATAGATTTATTTGAAGAAAAATCAACTTGGAAAAACATTGAACACATTTGTAAATCAAATATCAATTTTGCAAATACTATAAAGTCAAACCCAAAAATTAAAGAAGTTCGGATTTGTGGTACTATATTAGCTATCGAATTAAAAACTGGTGAGGGAAATACTTATTTCTCTTCAAAACGAGATGAAAGTTATTTGTTTTTTAGAGATCGAGGTTTACTATTAAGGCCATTAGGAAATGTGATTTTTATTAATCCCCCCTACTCTATTACAGAAAAAGAATTAAAGTATACATACGATACAATTAACTTATTCTTAAATCAAATTTAAAGTGGAAAAGCCAAGTTCTTATTGTGCTTTTGTAGCAACTTTAGACGAAAATAATTTACATAAAATTTATCATGATACGCAATACGGATTTTCGATTCAAGATGATAATGAATTATTTGGAAGATTAATTCTCGAAATCAATCAAGCTGGATTATCCTGGATAACTATTCTAAAAAAGCAAAATTCGTTTCGCTGAGCCTATGATAACTTTAATATTCAAAAAATT
>CAZOLZ010000041.1:0-19931 GCA_964580965.1 uncultured Flavobacteriales bacterium
CTGTTTTGATCATCGCTTGTCCATGCGCATTAGGTTTGGCTACTCCAACGGCTTTAATGGTAGGTTTGGGTAAAGCGGCACAACAAGGAATTTTAATCAAAGATGCAAGCGTATTAGAAAAAGCATTCAAGATTGATGCATTGATTTTGGATAAGACAGGAACAATTACAAAAGGTCAACCGAAAGTTCACGACTTTATTTGGTTGGATAATCAATATGATCACGAATCAGCGCGTATCTTTTTGTCAATGGAAAAACAATCGGAACATCCATTAGCGAATGCGATTGTTCAGTATTTATCGAAAGAAGAAAACGATTTGCCAATTGATAATTTCGAGTCTATCACCGGAAAAGGTGCGGTTGCTCACTTTGAAGGGAAACGTTATATGATAGGTAATAAAGCTTTGATGACAGAGAATTTATTGTCGGTTCCTGATAGTTTACAAATTCAATCTGAAAAGTTAAAAGAGGCTGCTAAAACAGTTGTTTTTTTCAGTGTAGAAAATAAAGTTGTTGCCATTGCTGCTATTGCTGATGAGGTAAAGAAAGGGGTTCGAGAAGTCATTCAAGGTTTAAAGAAAAGGGGGATTACTGTTTTTATGTTGACAGGCGACAATGAAAAGACAGCGAAAGCAATAGCGGAACAAGTTGGAATTGAACACGTTCAAGCGAATGTAATGCCGGAAGATAAAGGGAATTTTGTGAAGTTGTTACAACAAAAAGGAAGTGTTGTCGCGATGGCAGGAGATGGAATTAATGACTCACATGCATTAGCACAAGCCGATGTTGGTATAGCAATGGGAAGTGGAACAGACATTGCAATGGAAAGTGCAGGAATTACGTTGATGAATTCTGATTTAAATCAAATAGCAAATGCCATTGTGTTGTCAAAAGATACCATGAAAACGATACGACAAAACTTATTCTGGGCATTCATTTACAATGTAGTTTCCATACCAATCGCAGCGGGAGTTTTATATCCAAGTTTTGGTTTTCTATTGAGTCCAATGATTGGTGGCGCAGCAATGGCGATGAGTTCAGTTTCAGTAGTAACAAATAGTTTAAGATTAAAACGAAAAAATAAATAGTATGAGTACCTATACATTCAAAACAAACATCAATTGTGGTAGCTGTATCAAGTCGGTAACACCATTTTTAAATGAATTAGACAACGTTGATTCTTGGAAAGTTGACACAGAAAATCCAGATAAAATATTAGAGGTAGAATTAGATGATGAGAATGTAAAGGCAGTGGAGGGTGCTGTTGAAAAAGCAGGATTTAAAATTCAAAGACTAGGTTAGTATTTTGCTTCAATTCTGGTTGAAAAACTTTTAAATCTATTCGATTTCAATATTTTTATAATTTTATAAATTATTAAACACTATTAATGATGCATAAAATATATAACGCGTTAACAACTATGCCAATTTTTGCAATTGCTACTTTGCTTTTCATTGTATTTCGTGTGTTTCCTCCAAAAAAAGTGAATGCCTTGTATGGCTATCGAACAAAACGATCTATGAAAAATCAAACTAATTGGGATTTTGCTCAAAAATCTAGTTTAAATATTTCATTAGTTTTTTCAGCAATCATTTTTTTATTTCAAATTTCACTTTCTTTTTTGCTAGAAAATATTGAGTTCTTAAATATTGCTTTGTTAATCTTATGGTTTATTTGCTTGATAGGGATGTTTATATATGTTGAAAGAAAATTAAAAAGGTTGAATTAATTCTGAATTTGAAAGGATTAAATTATGATTAAAATTTACAGTTTATATTTTATTGGTTTAATAAGTGTTTTTAAAATATTCACATAACCTTTTTTAATTATACAAAAACACTTTACTAATTAAATTTTCCAATGGAAACACTTGTTTTATTATTTTTCGGATTAATTATTTTTTATTCAATATTTGCTTTCACAGATCTATTGAAGAACAAAAAGAACATGAGTTATAAGCAATTGAATTGGTCTGTTGTTTTAATTTTTACTTTTCCACTTATAGGGCCTTTCATTTACTTTAATTTCTTAAAAAATTAGAATATTTATTTAGTTTAAAGAGCGAATCTCGAACTTACTAATATACCCACATTTTCGCGTTAATAAGTTTCAACCTTGCCTTCTAATTTAGCCTGTAACTTATTTAAATTTGAAAGTTAAGTAAGAAATGAAGAAACGGTTAGTCAAAATAAGTGCATGGGTAGTTGGTGTGTTAGTAGGAATTTTCTTATTAATTAGTGGTGGTTTGTACTTTTTCAAAGATGAAATCTGTGCTTATGTAATCACTGAAGTCAACAAACATTTAAAAGCAAAAGTAAAAGTTGCAGAAGTTGATTTGACTTTTTGGGGTTCATTTCCAAATGTTTCGGTGGATTTTAATAACGTATTCATTCAAGATTCTTATGAAAATGCAACTGAGCGAGATACTTTATTGTTTACAGATAGAATTCGATTAGAATTCAATGCTTCTGACATTTGGAATGAAGTTTATGATGTTAAAGAAATCGACTTATTTCCAGGAACGCTTCAATTGAAAGTAAATTCAAATGGCGAGGTTAATTACGCTATTTTAAAAGAAACGTCTGATACTACTTCTTCTAATTTTAACCTAACTCTAGAAAAAGTAAACTTTAATGACATTCGTTTTAAATTTGAAAATCAATTGTCAGAGCAATACTATTCAACACTCATTGAAGACCTTGAATTAGATGGAGCTTTTTCTGAAAAACAATATACCTTACACAGTAAAAGTAACTTATTTGTAAACTATTTCAAAAGTGGTAATGTATCCTTAATTAACAATAAATCCGCAAATTTTGATTTAGATTTACTTGTAAACCAAGAAAAAGGAACGGTTGAATTCCCTAAAGCAAAAATTTTTGTTGCCAATCTTCCGTTTGATGTGGATGGAATTATTAGTACTGATAAATTATATTTTCACATCAATGCCTCAGAAATTGAATTACAAGATGTAGCCAATAATTTCAGCATTTCATCGGTGGATAATATCAAGAAATTTTCAGGAAAAGGAAAGGTTCGTTTTGACGCAACCATAGAAGGAGAAATTGCATCTTCATCACCACCTGAAGTATTGTGTGATTTTGGTGTGAAAAATGGTCAACTGACTGAACCAGCATTGGGTCTTAAATTAACAGGTATCTACTTAAATGGTCGCTATTCCAGTAAAGGTGGAAAGGCTAAAGAATTTTTAAGTTTATCAAATGTTTCATTCAATACCATTGGTGGACCATTTAAAGGAAATTTAATGATTACTCAATTTCACGCACCTGTATATAAAGGAAAAGCAAAAGGAAATTTAAACTTAAAAGTATTACATAATTTGTTTAAATTTCCAATGGTTGAACGAGTGAATGGAAATATATTAGTGAATAGCTTATTTGAAGTACAGTCAAAGCTTTTACCTAATGAATCAATTCAATATAATAGCAAGCAATTAGAAGGCGGTATAACCTTTAAAAATGTTGAGTTAAAGCTAGAAGAAGATAAACGTATTTTTAAAAACGTTGACGGAAATATTTTCCTACGTGATGATAATTTAGGAGTGAACGATTTAAAATTAAATGTTGGTAAAACTGATTTACAAGTGAATGGTGTTTTTTCCAATGTGTTTAATTACTTAAAACAAACGGAATCGTTAAATGCAGAAGTTGAGATTACTGGAAATTTCATTGATGTTCAAGATTTAAGTACAGAAACAAAAGAAGAACGAATCTCCGACGGGAAAGATTGGGTTTTACCAAATGATATTAATGGTTTAGTTTTTTTAAATACCAAAGAATTAAAGTACGAGAAACATCATTTTTATGATTTATCAACTCATTTAAAAGTTGGAAAGAGACAATTGCTGTTTAATAATTTGAGTTTATTAAATGCTGATGCAACAATCAAAGGTCTAGTAAAAATTGAAGAAAAAGTTCCTGAAGTATTTACCATTTCAACATCCATTTCATCGAACAATATAGATTTAAAATCATTATTCAAAGAATGGAATAATTTTGAACAAGAAGTTATTGCAGCTGAAAATATATCAGGTAAAGTTTCGGTTGATTTATATTTTATTGCACCCTTTGACTTAAAAAATGGTATTAACATGAATGCCATTATTTCTGACATCGATTTAACAATTGAAAATGGTCGATTAAAAGATGTAATGACCTTCAAAGAAATTACAGAAAGTGTTCGAACATCTGCTGCAAAGTTAATCATAAGTAAAGAGGCCAGTTACAGTTTAGAACAAAAGTTATTGGATTTACAATTTGCAACCTTGCATAATATTCTTCATATAGAGAAAGGAAACTTAACTATCCCTTCTATGGAAATTAAATCAAACGCCTTAGATATTAACTTACAAGGAACACATGATTTTGAAAATCAAATAGACTACCGTTTTTCATTCCGCTTACGTGATGTTCAACTTAAGAACAACAATCTAGAATTTGGAGAAGTTGAAGATGACCGTTCAGGAATGAAAATATTCTTAAGGATGTATGGAGACTTATATGACCCAACAATAGAATGGGATAAGGCTGCCAAAAAAGAACAAGCTAAAGAAAATAGAGCTGCTGCAAAACGAGATGCTAAATCAATTTTGAAGACCGAATTTGGTTTGTATAAAGGTGACTCAACTGTTCAGTTGTATCAAGAAGAACAAAAACCAAAAGAAACAGTTAGAGTAGTTACAGAACCCGAAAAAGAAGAGGCTGCTAAAGTAAAGAAGGAAACCAAGATTGGTAAAACCTTAAAAAAATGGAAACAACAAGCTGAAGAAGAGAAAAAGGTAGAATTCAATATTGGTGATTAAATATTACTTTGAAAAATAAAGCTTTTTGAGTTTTAGAAAAAAGTATAAAAGAAAAAATAAAAATTTCGCTGTATCTTTGCACCGTTATGGTAAAAATCAGAAACATAGAATTAGGAGAATTTCCTCTATTGTTAGCACCAATGGAAGATGTGAGTGATCCGCCATTCCGTGCATTATGCAAAAAACATGGTGCTGATTTAATGTACACTGAATTTATTTCTTCGGAAGGATTGATTCGTGATGCTGCCAAAAGTGTTAAGAAATTAGATATTTACGAATACGAACGACCTGTTGGAATTCAAATCTTCGGATACGATATCGATAGTATGCGTAAATCAGCAGAAATCATTGAAAAAACAAACCCTGACATTATCGACATCAATTATGGCTGTCCAGTAAAAAAAGTTGCTTGTAAAGGTGCTGGTGCTGGTTTGCTTCAAGATATTCCAAAGATGGTCAAAATGACCGAAGAAATTATCAAAGTCACCAATTTACCTGTAACCGTTAAAACACGTTTGGGTTGGGATGACCAAACGAAATATGTTGTTGATACTGCTGAACGTCTACAAGATGTTGGTATTGAAGCAATTTCAATACATGGACGTACACGAAAGCAATTATACAAAGGAGAAGCGGATTGGACTTTAATTGGTGATGTGAAAAATAACCCACGTATGCACATCCCTGTTTTTGGAAATGGTGATATTGATTCTCCTGAAAAAACAGTTGAATACCGAAATCGATATGGGGTTGATGGAATCATGATAGGTCGTGCTAGTATTGGTTACCCTTGGATTTTCAATGAAATCAAGCATTATATGAATACCGGTGAGCATTTAGCTAAACCAGGAATTAAAGAACGTGTCAATATCACAAAAGACCATCTAGAAATGAGTATTCGCTGGAAAGGTGAAACATTGGGTATAGCTGAAATGAAACGTCATTACACAAACTACTTCAAAGGAATTGCTAACTTCAAAGAATACCGTACAAAACTAGTTACATCTTATGAATTAAATGAAATTCGAGAACTATTAGATTATATTGAAGAAAACGAAACCAATTTCGAATTTGCATAAGCAACACTTTTTTAACCAGTAAACCTTTCTTTTACAATAATCTTCTAAAACATATATTTACCTGGGTAATTATTTGTATCTTGTAAGTGTTTAAACATTTACACTTATGAAAAAGTATTCACGTTTTATATTCTTAGTTTTTTTTCCATTAACAATTGGTATTACAACCTTGTTTCATTTCGCAAGTTTTTCACTTCCTTTGAGTAATGATCCTAGACAATTTTCTAGTTGTGATGAATACTTACAAAAAAGTTCAAATGGTACAAAAACAGCATTAACACAATCAGAGCCAGATCAACATCCTTCTCCTTCTGGAACGTGTAGTGGTTGTCATAGTGGTGGTTCAACAACTCCATCAGTAACCATTTCTGCTAATCCCGAATTTGGATCTGGTGATACATATGTACCTGGAGAGACATATACAATTACCTATCAAGTTACAGGATATTCTAAATTTGGTTTTGATTTAGAAATGAATGATGGAAATAGTGCGAATTCGATGACAGCTGGTACATTATCTGCTATTACAAACACGCGTTACACCGCTAAACCTTACAACAGATATCCTGCAAACATTACGCACAATTCTCCAATTTCATCTTCTTCATCAGCTGTATTTCAATGGGTTGCACCATCAACACCAACTACGGTTTATTTATTTTCAAATGCATTAGGAGTCAATGGAAATGGGAGTACTAGTGGGGATAAAGAAGTGTTTAAAAATATGATTTTAACTCCAGAAATTACAAGTGGTACAAATGAACTTGAAATCAATCAAATTAAAGGATTATATCCGAACCCTACGAATCATTTTTTAACGGTTGAGTACCAACTTAAAAATAATGGTGTTTTGAACATAGAAATAATAGATTTATCTGGAAAAACTTTACAAAATACTGTTAATCAAAATCTAACAGTTGGTTTTTACTCAAATACAATTGATATTTCAAATTTATCAAAGGGAACTTATCTATTGCGTCTTTCTTTAAATAATCAAAGCCAAGTGAAGAAATTTATTGTAGAATAAAAATTTAATTTTTGTCAGCATTTAATGCCGTTTATTTTTTAACTCAAACATTTGATTTTGTTAATTTTTATAGTTAATTTTCACGCCTTAATTAAATAAATAATCTATGAAAGGAAGATTTGATTGGTGGCCAAATTGGATTGAAAAAAAAAGAAAATATGCAAAAATAGATGAAAAACAATTCGATCCAGATAAGTTTAATGCAATTTGTGTAGGTACTGGTTTACCAAGCATTCATCAAACATCAACGTTTAATTTTCAAAACGTTAAAGATGGAGCTGACCGTTTCTTAGGGATGTCTCCAACTGGTGAAAAACCATACGCCAGAATCTATACACGTTTAGGTAATCCAAATACAGAATATTTAGAAAGAGTTTTATTTCAATTAGAATGTGATCATATCATTGAAAATGCACTGGCAAATGATGAAACAACACCCACTATTGGTTGTTTAGTTTTTGCTTCTGGTATGGCAGCAATCTCCACAACTATTATGGGATTTATCAAATCTGGAGACGCATTAATGATTGGGAACGTTTATGGTTGTACTGATTCATTTGTTAGATACTTAGAAAATCGTTTTAACATTGATGTTGTTTTCTGCGATACAACTAAAGTGGATGAGGTAAGAAAAGCTTTTGAAAAACATCCAAACATAGTTGCTTGTTTGGTTGAATCTCCTGTTAATCCAACTTTAGAAGTTTCTGATATCGAAGAAATTTCAAAAATTACAGAAGCACACGAAGCAATCTTGATGGTAGATAATACTTTCTGTTCATCATATTTACAACAACCTTTCAGACTTGGGGCTGATATTGTAATTCACTCTATGACGAAATACGTAAATGGCCACTCAAGTTCAATTGCTGGTGTTGCAATGGGACCTTATGAGTTCTTTAGTACAGATTTATTTTTAGCTTACAAAGATTTTGGTCCTACACCATCACCTTTTGACAGTTGGTTGAATAGTTTGTGTGTACAAGATTTAGGTTTACGTGTACAAGTGCAAAGTGAAACTGCAATGAAATTAGCAACATTCCTTGAAAGTCATCCAAAAGTTCAAAAAGTGACTTACCCTGGATTAAAAAGTCACCCACAACACGATATCGTTGTAAAACAAATGCGTAATGGTGGTGCTATGATTGCTTTTGAAGTTATTGGTGGATACGATGCAGGGGTTACATTAATGAATTACTTTGCAAGAAAAGATACTCCAATGGAATTAGCTGTGAGTTTAGGTTCATTAATTTCATACATAGAACACCCAGCAAGTATGACGCATTCAGTGGTGCCAGAAGAGGCAAGATGTGAGCGTGGTATTAATGATTCACTAGTAAGATTATCTGTTGGTGCTGAAGGCTATAATACTTTGATGAAATCATTAGATGAAGGTTTATCCCTTTTATAATAAGTATTAATTTATACGCGATAAATTTTTAAAAAGGTGGTGATAATATATCACCACCTTTTTTAATCTTCCAATTCTTTTAAAATCTGATTCACATCTTCTTCCGTCGCAATCAATTTCGCTTTACAAATTTTAATCAAACTTGCTGCACGTTTCACTTTTAGTGATAACTCATCTACAGATATTTCACCTTCTTCGATATTGGCTACAATCGTTTGTAATTCTTCAAATGCTTCTGTATAACTAATCTCTTTCTCCATCTGATCTCTTATTTAATCTTGTAATTTGACTTTCTATTGTTCCTTGAAAAGTAGTTGTTTGAATTGTTTGACCTGTTTTTAATTCTTCTAAATCAGCCACTAATTTACCATCAATTAAGGTGATACTGTAACCCCTTTTAAGTACATTTTGTGGGTCGACCAACTTAACAGTGTGTTCCATTTGTTGAATCGAAGTTCTGGAATCCTGAACTGTTCTTTGTATACTTTTTGGTAGATTCAATTTTTTATTTTCAATATCATTATCAAATGATTTAATAACATTTTTTGAACCTTTCTGTAACTGTTCAATCAATTGATTCGTTTGTGCTTTTTGATTTAAACTATAATCTTTAACGCTTTTTTTTATTAATTTTCGCGAAAAAAATAAGTTTTCTTCTTCTTTTTGAATAGCTAATTTAACATTTGCTTGAGTATTTGAACTTAATTTTGTTAAATCGTTTTTAGCTTCTTGTATAACATACTTAGTCGAATTTTTAAAAAACTTTGACTGTGTAGTTAATGCAGTATTTGTTTGCTCGATTAATTTCGACGCAAAGCTTTTTATCAATTTAGATGCATCTTTTAAAGGCATCGAAAAATCGTGAAAGGATTGTAACAAGAAGTCTCCTAATTCAGTTGGTGTAATCGCATTTCGATATGCTATCATTTCAGCAACTGTCAAATTAGTTGAGTGACCAATCCCAGTTAAAACAGGTAAAGGAAACGTTGCGATTGCCTTACACAATTCATAATTATTGTAACACGATAAACCGACTTCACCCCCACCTCCTCTTACAATAACTACAACATCAAAATGTTGTTGGACTTTCTGAATTTTTTCCAATTGATTGATAATGGAGTTTACAGCTAAATCTCCTTGTAAGTATGACGGAAACAAAAACGTAAAAAATTGATATCCCCATTGATTGGTTTCAATAACTTTCCTAAAATCAGAAAGTCCTTTGCTTGTTTCTGCTGAAATTAAGGCAATGCGTTTTGGTAATAAGGGAAAATCAAGTTGTTGATTTTGATTGATGATTCCTTCTTTTTGTAATTTAAGGAGTGTTTCCTGACGTTCTTTTTGTAACTCTCCCAACGAATAATTTGGGTCAATATCCATTATTTGAAGACTTAAACCAAAAGTTTCGTGAAAACTAATTTTAACCAAAAGTAATAAGGTCGTATCTTCTCGAAGCGGTTCTTTTACAATCTTGACAAAATTTTGATTGATACGTTGGTAATTGTGTTTCCAAATCGAAGCATTCATTTGAGCAACGATTTTACCGTTATCTTTTTGAAGCAGTTCTGGAAAACAATGACCACTTGGATACAAATTGAGTTTATGCATTTCTGCCTTTACCCAATATTGGTTCTTGTAGCGATCTTCTATTACTTTTTGAATCGAAGAGGTTACCTGTTTGAGTGTAAATATTTGTCGATTATCTGTCATTTAGCGATTAACCCATCGAAGGATTAAAAGGTTCAAATGGATTGAATCGATTGATCGTATTTATTTCTCTCAACGTTTGATTTTCCAGACGAATAACCCTTCCAGGAAATTTCTCAATCATATTCAAATCGTGTGTTGCCATAAAAATAGCTGACTTCTCCTCTTTCGCAACAGCAATTAATAAACTCATTATTTCTAATGATGTTTCTGGATCTAGGTTACCTGTGGGCTCATCTGCTAAAATAATTTCAGGTTTATTAATCAATGCTCTTGCAATGGCTAAACGTTGTTGTTCACCTCCTGATAAAGCATAAGCCATTGCGTTAACTTTTGTTTCCAAACCAACTAATTGTAACAATTCAATAGCGCGCTTTTCCATTTCTTTTTTATCTTTCCAACCTGTTGCACCCATTACAAAGAACAAGTTCATGATTACTGTTCGATCGGTTAATAATTGAAAGTCTTGAAAAACAATTCCAATTTTCCTTCTCAACATTGGAATATGTTTACGTTTTAAAGTTTTTAAATCAAAACCTGCAACAGTCCCTTCACCTTCATTTAAAGCCAACTCTCCATATAAAAGTTTTAAAAATGAACTTTTACCCGTACCCGTTTTACCGATCATAAAAACAAAGTCACTACCCGACATTTCGAAATTAACATCCTTTAAAACCAATGCATCATTTTGGTACAATTGAGCATTTTTTATTTCAATTACTTTTTCCACAATCATCAATTTAATGTAAAGATGCCGAAATTTAAGAGACGGATAAAGTAAAATGAAAGTTTTTTTTGAACAATAAAAAAATTCAATATATTTGTGATCGTAAAATTGAGAAACACAAATGAATATTAATATGTTACATCATCATTTCCATTATATCGCTCAGGCGAGGGGATAATGGTATGATGTAACTCCAACAAAATACAAAACCCGTCTGAGTAAATTCAGATGGGTTTTTTCTTTTTAAGCCGATTTAATTTACTCAGACATATTTATAACAAAATGAGTAAATTAAAAATTGCAATTCAAAAATCTGGTAGATTAAGTGAAAAGTCGCTAGAACTTTTAAAAGAGTGTGGAATAAAACTTCCACCAAATGATCGAAAATTAAAATCTTCAGCAACAAATTTTCCTTTAGAAGTTTTATTCTTAAGAGATGATGATATTCCCCAATATGTCGAACAAGGTATTGCTGACATTGGTATTTTAGGTCAAAATGAAGTCTGGGAAAAAGATAAAAAAGTAGATGAAATTAAACTTCTTGGATTTGCTGCTTGTCGATTATCCTTAGCAATTAAAAAGGGAGATGACTATCCTGGTATTTCTTATTTTTCTAATAAAAAAATAGCAACAAGTTACCCTAAAATCTTATCCAATTATTTTAAGGAAAATGGAATTTCTGTTGAAATTGAGGAAATTGGTGGAAGTGTTGAAATTGCAACTGGGATCGGTTTAGCAGATGCCATTTTTGACATTGTTAGTACTGGTAGCACCTTGTTAATGAATGGACTAAAAGAAGTTGAAACAGTTTTAAAAAGTGAAGCTGTTTTAATTGCAAACCAAAAATTAAATACAGAGAAAAACAAAATTTTAGATCAACTCCTTTTTCGAATTAAATCTGTTAAAAATGCAATTGAACACAAATATATTCTCTTAAACGCACCAAATAAATCTCTTGAGAAAATTTGTGCGCTTCTTCCTGGTATGAAATCTCCAACTATTTTACCTCTCAAAGAAAAAGATTGGAGCAGCATTCATTCTGTAGTAAAGGAAGATCAATTTTGGGATGTTATTGATGAATTGAAAGTGTTTGGTGCAGAGGGAATTCTTGTAGTACCTATTGAAAAAATGATTTTATAAAAAAGTATGAGACGTATAAATAATCCAGAGAGAATAAAGTGGAAGGCATTGTCAGAAAGGCCTACAATTAATTTAGAAAATTTAAATCAAACCGTTAATCAAGTCTTTGATGAAATTCAAAAAGAAGGAGATAAGGCTGTCAAAAAATACACACACTTCTTTGACCGTGTGGATATGGAAAATTTTGAAGTATCTATAGAATCAATAAATAACTCATCCAAAGAAATTTCAAAAGAGTTAAAAAGTGCGATTCAACTAGCTTTCAACAATATATTGAAATTTCACAAAACGCAAGTTGAAACAGTTCAAATAACAGAAACAATAGCTGGCGTGAAATGTTGGAGGGAAAATAGAGCTATTGAAAAGGTAGGAATATACATACCTGGTGGTTCAGCACCTTTGTTTTCAACTATTCTAATGTTGGGTATTCCTGCTAAAATTGCGGGTTGTCCTGAAATAATTTTATGTACCCCCCCTCGAAAAGATGGTTCTGTTGATCCTGTTATTTTGTATACAGCAAAGTTAGTAGGTATTAATAGAATTTATGCTGTAGGTGGAATTCAAGCAATTGGAGGGTTAACATTCGGAACAGAAACAATTCCTAAAGTAGATAAAATTGTTGGTCCAGGTAATCAATATGTTACAGTGGCTAAACAAGTTGCTCAAAACTTTGGAGTTTCAATCGATATGCCTGCAGGTCCAAGTGAATTATTAATAGTAGCCGATAAAAGTGCTAACCCTGCATTTGTTGCTTCAGACTTACTTTCTCAAGCAGAACATGGTATTGATAGTCAAGTTGTAATGTTATCAACTGATAAAACCATAATAGAAAGCGTATTAAATGAAATTGATAATCAATTAGCTCAACTTGAAAGAAAAGAAATTGCAGATAAAGCACTTGAAAATTGCAACATTATTCTATTAAACAGCATTACTGAATGTATCGATTTTAGTAATCAATACGCACCAGAGCATTTGATTCTAGCTGTTGAAAATTACCAGCAATACATCAGTCAAATAGTAAATGCAGGCTCTGTCTTTCTTGGAAATTTAAGTTGTGAAAGTGCTGGAGATTATGCTAGTGGGACTAATCATACCTTACCCACAAATGGATATGCTAAAAGTTACAGTGGTGTATCAATAGATACTTTTTTGAAAAAAATCACTTTTCAAGAATTAACAGTTGAGGGGATAAAAAATATTGGCCCTGCTATAGAAATAATGGCTGAAACAGAAAAGTTAATGGGTCACAAAAATGCGGTATCAATCCGTTTAAAAGAATTGACACAATGAAAACAATTAAAAATTTAGTTCGAAAAAATATAGTTGATTTAAAAGCTTATCGTTCAGCAAGAGATGAATTTAATGGAAAAGATGGTGTTTTTCTCGATGCTAATGAAAACCCTTTTGGTCCATTAAATCGCTATCCAGATTCGTATCAAAGTGATTTAAAAAACACATTAGCTGCATTAAAAAAAATTGAAAATGAGCACCTTTTTATAGGAAACGGAAGTGATGAAGTGATTGATTTAGCTATTCGAATTTTTTGTAATCCTGGAAAAGATAAGATTATCATTTGTCCTCCAACTTATGGAATGTATGAGGTAGCTGCAAACATAAATGATGTTAAAATTGAGCGTATTGAGTTAGATGAAAATTTTCAATTAAAAACAGAAAAAATCATTTCAAGTAATGCAAAAATGGTGTTTATTTGCTCACCCAACAATCCAACCGGTAACGATATTGATGGAATCCAAACAATAATTGAAAATTTTAATGGAATTGTATTTATAGATGAAGCTTATATTGACTTTAGTTCAAAGCCATCATTAATTGAAAAAATTAAAAAGTATCCAAACATTATCGTTTCTCAAACATTTAGTAAAGCTTGGGGGAGAGCTGCAATCAGGATTGGTGTCGCATACGCATCAGCTGAAATCATAAATTACTTCAATAAGGTTAAAGCTCCATACAATGTTAGTTCAATCAATCAAATTGAAGCAATTCGTTTACTTCAAAATGTAGAAACATTCAATCTAAATCTAAATCGAATTATTAAACAAAAAGATTGGTTAATCAAAAAACTACTTGAAAACGATTTAGTCGTTCAAATATATCCATCTGCGACAAACTTTTTGTTAGTCAAAGTAAAAGATGCAAACCTAATTTATCAAAAACTGATTAAACAAAAGTTGATTGTCCGAAACAGAAACACAGTTGTTGAAAATACTTTAAGAATAACTGTTGGAACTGAGGAGGAAAATGAAAAGTTAATTGAATTATTAAAGAAAATAGAAAATGAAAAAAGTATTATTTATTGATAGAGATGGAACATTGGTTATTGAACCTCCTGTTGATTTGCAATTAGATAGTTTTGAAAAATTAGAATATTACCCCTATGTATTTCAAAATTTATCAAAAATTGTCAAAGAACTTGACTATACTTTGGTGATGGTAACGAATCAAGACGGTTTAGGTACCAATTCTTTTCCCGAAGAATCATTTTGGCCTGTTCACAATAAAATCATAGAAGCCTTTAAAAATGAGGGTATTGTTTTTGAAGAGGTGTTGATTGATAAATCATTTCCTGAAGAGAATTCACCGAACCGTAAACCTCAAACAGGAATGTTAACACATTACTTAAAAGGAAACTATGATTTAAAGAACTCATTTGTAATTGGAGACCGTATAACAGATATTGAGTTGGCTCAAAATATTGGTTGTCAGTCAATTTTATTAAATGACCTTGTGTCAGAAAATGCTTCTTTGGTTACCTCATCTTGGGAAACAATTTATCTGTTTTTAAAAAAGCAAGATAGAGTGACAACTGTTAAACGTGTGACTAATGAAACAAAAATTAATGTTCGCTTAAATCTAGATGGTAGAGGTTCAGCTTCTATTCAAACAGGACTTGGCTTTTTTGACCATATGTTGGAGCAAATTGCTAAACACGGAAACATTGATTTATCAATTTATGTTAACGGGGACTTAAATGTTGATGAACACCACACTATTGAAGATGTTGCTTTGACCTTAGGAGAAGCATTTTCAAAAGCTTTAGGGCAAAAAAAAGGAATTGAGCGATATGGTTTTTTATTACCCATGGATGATTGTTTAGCACAAGTAGCTATCGATTTTGGTGGTCGCTCATGGTTGGTTTGGAATGCCGTTTTTAATCGAGAAATGATTGGAGATATGCCAACTGAAATGTTTATGCACTTTTTTAAATCTTTTAGTGATTCAGCAAAATGTAATTTGAATATTAAAGCCGAGGGTACAAATGAACACCACAAAATAGAATCAATTTTTAAAGCTTTTGCAAAAGCAATTAAAATGGCGACTACAAAAACATCTAATTATGAAATACCAAGTACAAAAGGAATGTTATGATTGCAATAATTAAGTATAATGCTGGGAATACGACTTCTGTTAAAAATGCAGTTGAAAGATTGGGGTATAATTGTGTTGTTACAGATAATAAGGAGTTGATAAAAAATGCTGACAAAGTAATTTTTCCCGGTGTAGGTGAAGCTCGTTCAGCAATGAAATATTTAATATCAAAAGGTCTTGATCAAGTTATTAAAAACCTTAGTCAACCTGTCTTGGGTATTTGTTTGGGACAACAATTAATGTGTAATTTTTCAGAAGAGGGAAATATAAATTGTTTGGGAATTTTTGATGCGCAAGTTAAAAAGTTTCCAGAATTAAATATTGTTCCTCATATGGGTTGGAATTTACTTCAAAAAACAAATTCAAAGTTGTTTGAAGGTGTGTGTCAAACTGATGATGTTTATTTTGTACACAGTTATTATTGTGAATTATCAAACGAAACTATTTCTGTTTGTGAATACATTCTTTCTTTCAGTGCAGCAATGCAAAAAAATAATTTTTATGCCACTCAATTTCACCCTGAAAAATCTGGTGAAATAGGTGAACAAATACTTAAAAACTTTCTAGAAATATGAGAATTATACCAGCGATTGACATTATAGATGGTAAATGTGTGCGCTTAACCAAGGGAGACTACAATTCGAAAAAAATATACAATTCGAATCCACTAGAAGTAGCTAAAGAGTTTGAGGATAATGGAATTAAATTTCTACATTTAGTAGATTTAGACGGAGCAAAGTCAAACCAAATCATAAACTATTCCGTATTAGAAAAAATTGCTTCTCGAACAAATCTAGTAATTGATTTTGGTGGAGGTTTGAAAAGTTCGAAAGATGTCCAAATCGCTTTTGATTCAGGAGCAAATCAAATAACAGCGGGAACAGTAGCAGTAAAAAACGAGATTTTATTCTTAGAATGGTTAAAATTTTATGGAAACTCAAAAATAATATTGGGTGCAGATGTCGCTAATGGTTTTGTTGCAACTGACGGGTGGCTAGAAAAATCAACTTTAGATATTATACAATTCATAGACAAGTATGAAAAGAACGGAGTTGAATACGTTGTATGCACAGATATTGAAAAAGATGGAATGTTGGAAGGTTCTTCAAAAGACTTGTATCAAAAAATAATTTCTGATTCATCTGTAAAATTAATAGCTAGTGGAGGAATTAATTCAATGCATGATTTAGAAAAATTAAAGTTAATCGGTTGTGATGGTGCAATAATAGGTAAAGCAATATATGAAGGTAAAATTTCATTAAAAGAAATAAGTAAACTATGTTGAAAAAAAGAATAATACCCTGTTTAGATATTAAAGATGGAAGAACAGTTAAAGGAGTTAATTTTGAAGATATACGAGATGCTGGTGATCCAATTGAATTAGCTAAGAGATATGTTGAGGAAGGTGCTGACGAGTTAGTCTTTTTAGACATAACTGCTACCAATGAAAAACGTAAAACATTAGCTTTATTAGTCGAACAAATAGCTAAAGAAATTAATATCCCTTTTACAGTTGGAGGAGGAATAAATTCATTAACTGATGCTAAAACACTAATTAATTCGGGTGCAGATAAAGTGAGTGTCAATTCTGCATCAATTAAAAAACCTACTTTAATTTCAGAATTAGCAAGTGAATTAGGCAGTCAATGTGTTGTAGTAGCAATAGATTCAAAATTTGAGAATTTCAATTGGAAAGTGTATATGAATGGAGGACGTTTTGCTACTGATCTTAATGTGATAGATTGGGCCAAAGAAGTAGAATATTTAGGGGCAGGAGAATTATTAATCAC
Organism: uncultured Flavobacteriales bacterium; assembly: GCA_964580965.1. GTDB lineage: Bacteria > Bacteroidota > Bacteroidia > Flavobacteriales_D > Crocinitomicaceae > CAIUKX01. Next base: position 17,092 of record CAZOLZ010000041.1, read on the forward strand.
ATCTATGAATGCTGATGGAACAAAAAATGGTTTTGATAATTCGTTATATACTTATTTATGTGAAGCTGTAAACATTCCAATAATTGCATCTGGTGGGGCTGGTAAATTGGAACATTTTATCGATGTATTTCAACAAACTAAAGTTAGTGCCGCTCTTGCAGCTAGTGTTTTTCATTACAATGAGATAACTATCCCTAACTTAAAAAAACAATTAAAAACAGTTAATATTCCAGTAAGATGAAATTAGATTTTACAAAAAATGATGGACTAGTTCCTGCTATAATTCAAAACACATTAAACGATCAAGTTTTAATGTTGGGTTATATGAATAAAGAAGCTTTTGAACAAACAAAAAAAGAAAACAAAGTTACTTTTTACAGCAGAAGTAAGCAGCGGTTATGGATGAAAGGAGAAACCTCTGGAAATGAATTAAAAGTAGATAAGCTTTTAGTAGATTGTGATAATGACACCATTTTAATTAAAGTTTTTCCAGCTGGACCAACATGTCATACAGGGTCTACTACTTGTTTTAATGAGGAATCCAACAAAGGGTTTTTATATGAGTTGGAAAACATTATAGGTGAACGTATTATGAATAATGATCGAGAATCATATACGTATAATTTAATTAAAAGAGGTATTAATAAAGTTGCTCAAAAAGTAGGTGAAGAGGCTGTAGAATTAGTCATAGAGGCTAAAGATCAAAATATTTCTTTGTTCAAAAATGAAGCTGCTGATTTACTTTATCATTTTCTAATTTTATTGCAGGCTAAAAATGTAAAACTTGAAGAAATTGAAGGCGTTTTAAAAGAAAGAAACAAGAAGTAAAAGGTGTTTTTTGAGTAAAGTTAAACCACCATTCCTTCATGCGACTGATATCAATTAACCAGTAATTAAAATTCCTTATCTTTGCAAAAATCAAAAAATTTGAGGTGATGAATGAAGAAAAAATGCAACAGTATTTGAAAGATGTTATAACGAATATACCATCAGATTGGATAACGTTAACTACTCATCGTTTGGATATTTATAACGAAAGTCTTGCTAAAAAAGAATTTTTAGAGCATTTTGAAAACCTATACAATTCAAATGATGCTTCAACTTCTTCGTTAAATGAATTACCCACTGCTTTTGATTATATTCGTTTAGGTCACCCGCTCTCTAGCATTTTAGAATGGTCCATCGCTCAAAAACACCAATTAAAAGCAGAAAATGTTATCAGCTTTGATTCTAAAACAGCTGCTATTTTAGCCGTATTAAGAAAGAATTTACTGGCAAAAAAAAAGACACAAATTGTAACTACGTATGAGTTGCCTGAAATTTTCAACACCTCAATTGTTAAGGAAATTTACGGGTACAACTTTGAGGTTAAGAAAGTTAATAATACAAATGAAATTACTGCTTTTGATGGATCTGTTGTGTTTATTCAAAATGATCAAAATATAACAGAATTTACGTTAACAAAAAACGTTGATTTCTTCATCAATTTAGACAACAAATTAGGAAGTATCATCCTTATTAACGGAAACGAAAATAATGAATATATCTCAGAAATTCAACATGTTAGAAGAAGAGAAACTATTTCAATGACTCCTTCAAATTCGTTAAAAGCATTGCAGTTATTGACTAATCAAAATATTGAAAAATCAACATCAACTTTTACTGAAAACAAAGCTAAGGTCATTAATGAAATTCAATACATAACAGGAACAAAATCAAATGCTTTGGTTGCATCTAGCGGACTTTCTATGCAATACGCTATTATGATGGGGTTAGTTCACGATGCTTTGGAAAAACACAAAGGGAAAGATATTCGTTTCATTGTTCCACCAAACTGTTATGGAGGTACAAACGACCAAGCAAGACGAGTTGCTGCCTGCATTGATAATGTGGAAATTGTTGATTTACCTGTTGATGCTGGAAATGATATGGTAAAAAGTGTTGACACAGTTCTAGAACAAATCGCCAAGGAAGATGCTGTTCCCTACATTATTGCGGAAATTCCAACAAATCCAAGAGTAGAGGTTCCAGAGTTAATCGAATTACAAAAAGTATTAAGTAAAGAACATCTAACAGCATCTGGAACAAAAGCCGTTGCTCCTGTATTTATTCTTGATCAAACATTTTGTCCAAACGTTCATTTTTTAGGAGAAAACGAATTATTATCAACCGTTAAAGCAATTGCTTATGTCAGCGGTTCAAAATTCCCAAGCGGTGGAAAATGTACTGGTGGATACTGCGTTGCAAATGAAATGACAGAACCGTTAATGGATAAAATCTCCTTACATTTAGCACTATGTGATAACGAAGCAACTGAATTACAATATGAATTATTGGCGGCACAATTACCTTCAATGAATCAGCGTATTACAGATGCTTATAAAAACACGAATGAGTTCGTAAGCTTCATCAAAGAAATATTACCAACAGCAAAAATCAACTTTGTCTCCAAAGAGCTTGTTGAAAAAGGCTTTACACCATCTGTTTTTTCATTGGATTTACCAACTAAAGGAGAGACAGACGAAGAACGAGAATTGTATAAACGTTCATTGAATTTGAAGTTGATTAACAAAATGATTACAGAAATTCCAACGGAAAGTAAATACTGTGTAAGTTACGGACAATTAAAAGGGTGTTACTGGACAATCCCTGCTACATCAACACAAGGAACAACAAAAGAAGGTGACAAAGATTACATAGCAAGGGTAGCGCTTTCAGCAAAAATGGATTTAGAAAAACATAAAGAAGTGTTTAGGGAATTTGTGAAAGAGTTATAATTATTCATACTTTTTTCTGAAGCCAAAAAAGTATGCAAAAAGGCTTAATTTTTCAAAGGAACT
>CAZOLZ010000042.1:0-19687 GCA_964580965.1 uncultured Flavobacteriales bacterium
GAACACCTTTATCAGCTAGAGCATTTAAATAAACGGGTAATGTAGCAACCAATGTTTTACCTTCCCCCGTTTGCATCTCAGCGATGTTTCCTTTGTGTAATACAGCACCACCCATTAACTGAACATCGTAGTGAACCATTTTCCACAACATTTCAGCACCAGCTGCTGTCCACTTGTTTGCCCAAATAGCTTTATCACCTTCGATACTAACACCATCTTTTGTTGCAGCTAAATCACGATCGAAATCTTGAGCTGTTACAACTAATTGACCATTTTCTGTCCAACGTCTAGCTGTTTCTTTAACAACAGCGAAAGCTTCGTGGATGATATCAGCTAAAACTTCTTCAATTTTAGCATCACTGTCTTTAGATAATTTATCAATTTGTTCAAAAATAGATTCTTTATCAAGAACAGATGTTTCAGGAGAGTTTGCTTGATCTTTTAATGCCTTTATTTCAGCTTCGATAGGAGCAATTGCTTCAGCTATTTTAGCTCTAAATTCAAATGTTTTACCTCTTAATTCTTCGTCAGAAACTGAACTTAAAGTATGTTGAAATTCATTTGTTTTATCGATTATGGGTTGGTATGCTTTTCGATCTTTTGTTGATTTATCGCCAAAAATCTGTTTTAATATGTTTTGTATCATGATTTACAATGCAATTTAAGCTTCAAAAATACTTTTTTCTGAAAAAAGAAGTGTGAAGATAATGTTAATATTTCACATTAATTAGCTAAAAATTGTTCCAAAGATAAAAGTCTGTCAAAATGACAAATAAAACGATGATTGAAAATTATTCTATACAACAAATAACAATTAAACCTAACTATGCGCATTCTTCCAAGAACTACTAATTTCTCTTGGAGCAAATTCTTTTTTATTTCTTTCCTTGATAGAATCCCAGATCGCATCAATTCCATGAACTAAAGCTTCTTTTTCCTCTTCCATTGCATCATACATGATTGTTGGATCTTGGAAATAGTGTTTTACAAAGTTTGTATCAAATTCACCACTTACGAATGCAGGGTGTTTCAATACAAATTTACCGAAGTCTAATGTTGTTTTAATACCAGCTATTTGATATTCATCTACAGCAATAATCGCTCTTTTAATTGCGTCCTTTCTAGTTTTTCCCCAAACAACTAATTTTGCTATCATTGGGTCATAATAAATTGGAATTTCCATCCCTTCTAGAAATGCATCATCAACACGTACACTTCTTCCTGTTGGAATTCTGTATCGGTTCAAAGTTCCAATATCAGGTGTAAACCCTCCTAATGTATCTTCTGCATAAACACGAATTTCAATTGCGTGTCCGTGAATTGCTAATTCATCTTGTTTTTTTGGTAAATTTTCACCTCTAGCTACACGTATTTGCCATTCTACAAGGTCTAATCCAGTGATTTCTTCTGTTACAGGATGTTCAACTTGTAAGCGTGTATTCATTTCCAAGAAGTAGAATTTTTTATCACCATCTACCAAAAATTCAACAGTTCCAGCTCCTTCGTAATTACAAGCTTTACAAACAGCCATTGCAGCTTCACCCATTTCTTGTCTTAACTCAGGAGTTAATAATGCACTTGGTGCTTCTTCGACTACTTTTTGATGCCTTCTTTGAATGCTACATTCCCTTTCAAATAAGTGAACCGTATTTCCAGCTCTATCTGCGAAAACTTGAATTTCAATGTGACGAGGTTTAGTTACAAATTTTTCAATGAAAACGGCATCATCTCCAAATGATGAGCGCGCTTCGTTTTGTGCCAATTTCATTTGTTCAACAAAGTCTTTCGAGTCTTCAACCAAACGCATTCCTTTTCCACCTCCACCAGCAGAAGCTTTAATTAAAATGGGGTAGCCAATTTCTTCTGCAATTTTGATAGCATCGTTCACATCGGTAATTGCATGATCAACACCAGGAACTAAAGGAACATTATAGCTTTTAACTGCTTGTTTAGCGCTTAATTTATCTCCCATTAACTCCATTGCTTCTGGAGAAGGACCAATAAATGTAATTCCAGCTTCTTTTACTTTGCGAGCAAAAACAGCATTTTCTGATAAAAAACCATATCCAGGATGGATTCCATCTACGTTTAATTGCTTACAAATATCGAGGATTAAATCTTGTTTCAAGTAACTTTCAGAAGACGGACTTTCACCAACATAAACAGCTTCATCAGCTTCTAATACGTGAGGCGCATTTCTATCTGCATCAGAGAAAACAGCAACACTTTTGATATTCATTTTTTTTAGCGTTCTAATAACTCTTCTTGCTATTTCTCCTCTGTTGGCTATTAATACTTTCTTCATCATTCGTTATTTTCAATTCTGAATTCTTCATTCAGAAAATTATTTTTAAGTTTATTTCAGTGAGCTAAATTAGTGAATTACTCCGAAAAACAATAATTAGGAACCTGAGATTCTATGTTATTCGTTTTCTTTATTAGGTGTAACAATTAATTCTTCACGTTTTTTTCTTTTTTCAGGATATCGTTTTTTTTCTTTTCCTCTAAAAATATCAAGAAAATATTGAAGTGCTTTAAACTCCTCAAGAGAAGTGAAATCCTCATGGTATTGAAGTCCAGCACCTTGAGTGAATAAACCTAATTGATCATTGAGTAAGGTGTTTTGATTGGACTCATTAAAGATATTAATTCTAAATGTACCTGATTCGTTTAATAAATATTCAAGGTTAACATCTCCAATCAAAGGGTTTTGGTTGTAGTTAGCAGTCGCGGTAGATGTCGCATCTGTATTTCCTGAAGTTCCAACACCGACACTACCTCTAAAAATTAAACGATCATTGTAAAAACCTTTGGTAACTCCAAGAGCCATTGAGTTTCCTCCAGTTATCGCATTTTTATCCAAGGCAACATTAAGTTTATAATCTTTTGATACTTCAGCCAACATGGAATTGATTTGTCCTTGAGCGATATCTAGTGCTGCACTACCTGTTCCTGATGAATTTGTATTTTGAATGTCAATTGATTGAAACTTCTTGAAAAGCAATAATGAAAAAAATTGTTGATTCAACATGTCTTGATTACTTCTCACTAAATTTAGTAATGTTTGACCAGTTTCAGTTGTGTTTGGTGCCACAATATCAAATGAAATAGAAGGTTTTAGAAGAGATTCAGTTAGATTTAAATAACATAAAACCTCTTGGTTACCCATATTATTTGTTGTAATTGTTCTAGAAATTTCGTTCAGACTTGCATTTACGGGATAATAACATTTTAAATCGATAAATGCATTGTAAGGATCTCCAGTCCATGATACAGTTCCGTTTTCTTCAATGATAAATTCTTCGTTAATTGGTCGCATTACAAAGTTATATTTCCCTTTTTTAACTTTATAAGAACCGTTTAATGTAAAATTATCAAGCTGATCTAAAGAGAGTTTTAAGTCACCTTCACCTCTTGCAGAGATTTCATCTCCGGAGGTTTCATCAAGGATAAGTTTTAATTCTGCATCAGGTGTAATGTTGAATTCCATATTTAAATTTACACCGGACAAATTGAGTTTTGGTTTGATGACTTTATTTTCGTCATCTCTTGAAATAAAGTGTATAAAATTGTTTTCATCATCAATTTCAGAGATTGTATAAAATGGAAAGTTGATTTTTGAACCTGCTCTAGTTTTTAGATTAACATCAATATCAATTGTTTTTAAATCCCCAAATATGTTTATGATACCAGTTCCATAACCTCTACCGTAATATACATTTTCTTCAGAATATTCAGTATTCATCACAAGGAATTTATCGAGGGGTTTAACTGCTAATACATTGTTTTTATTTCGGTATAAATTATCTTCCAAATTAAAAATAATGTCGAAGTTCCAATTTGATAAATTAGTATGATAAGCAGACCCAACAATATTTCCGATGTTACCTTCTTCGTCTGTAATTGGCATTTTATTGATGTAAAAGCCATCATTGTCACAAAGAATTTCACCTTTCAAGTTGTAGTTGACATTAAGTAGAGCTAGTTTAGCCTTACCGTTATTTAGGTATGTTTTACCTCTGAACTTAGGTTGTTCTAATAAACCTGATAGATTAATTTTACCAGCAACATCTCCTTGAATGTTAGTAACAACATTCGAATCTAAAAAGGCATTTAAAAATTTCAGATCTGTATTATCAAAATTGAGTTCAAAATTGAGTTGATTTACAGGGTTAAAGTAATCTAAAAAGCCTGTAAAATGAAAAGTCTTATTGTTTTTGTAGATCAAGTCACCACTGAGGTTAAATTTTTTATCATTCGTAACATAGTTTGATTTGAAGATTAAATTTCCAATTTCCCTATTATTAATAAAACAGTCTTCGATGTATACGTCTCCATTAAATTTCAGATTATTGAAAGGTTCTGAGATCGAGCCCCAACCATTTAGTTGACCTTTTAAGTTGTATTTTAATCCAGCTAGTTTACCAAAATCTTCTAGTTCAAAACCATTGACTTTAAAATTCAATAAATCAGCTGAGTTATCAGAAATAATTCCATCAATAAAGACAAACTTAGAGTTGTTTCTGAATTTAAAGTTTTCAAATTTATAGGTGTTTTCTGTGAATCTAAATTTACTCTTAGGATCAATTTTCCATTGTTTGCTATTCAGAAAGATATTTGATTCATTGAAAATAAAATCTATGTCTGAAAGCGTATTAACTTTCGTTAACCATTTTAATTCAGATATTTTATCGTTTGAATTCCAGTTTAAAACAGAATTAAGGGTGTGATTTTGCCCCTCACTATTGTAAGATAATTGTTGGATTTTAGTCGAGTCATTAAGAACAAGCTCATTGATTAATAATTGGTTACTGAGTTTTTTATCGGTTAAGCTTAAATCAATATTTAGATCTTTGGCAATGATGTTTTTGAAAGAAATTTCAGATGAGTTTAAACGAATTTCATTTTTGTCTTCAAGGTCACTATATGAACCACTTAAAATTGTACCTGAATTCACTTTTAAATTCGGATAAAGAATTTCAAGTAAAGGGTTTAACTTTTTAATTTCAACTTGGTAGGTAAACTCATTTTTTATGGTTTTGTTTTTATTGTTGAATATGGATGGGAAGATGTAACTGAGTTGATTTTCTAATCCAACAATTAAAGTTTTAAAGTTAATATTCCCCTTTAAGGTTAAATTCCCCAAAGTACTTTCGATATTTAATAGGTCATAACTCTTATGACGTTGGATTGAAATATTTAAATGGTTTAAGGTGTATGTTTTACCTTTTTCTTTGTAGATCAACCCCTCAAGTTCAATGTTACCTTTAAGAGAGTTTAATGAGCTACCTTTGATATCTAAGTTGAATTTAGTTGAAAGTTGGCTGTTTTGTCTTTGTGATAGATTTAGGTTTTCGAGGATAGCATCTGATAAATCAATCGACATTTTGAGGTGATTACCTTTGTTGAAATCAATGAAGCCATCGTAAGATAAAGAAAGGTTATCATCTTGAATATCAATTTTAGAGGTAAAAACTTTATCAATTAACTTCCCTTCTGTTATTTTAATGTTTTGATACTTGTAATTATCAAATACAAAGTGATTCAAGTTTCCAGCAATTTCTTCGAAGTTAATTTCATTGAAAGATTTTGCTTCTCCAGATAAAAAGAAGGTCCCATCAATTCTACCAATCGATTTATTTTGAACCAAACTTCCAAGATCAAAGTTGTTCACTTTGAAATCAAAATCTTTAGCTTGTGATTTTGAAAATTTGTAACCCTCAGAAAATTTTGTGAATAACACACCATTTCCAATTTCAACAGACCCTAATTGAGAATTTAGAGATTTTCCAGCAATTACAAACTGATCTGTAAATCCAGAAATTTTAATCTGTTTTCCTTCAATAAACCCAAGTTGTTGGATGTATTTATTGACCTTAATTTTACCTTCAGATAGTTTGGTAGGTAATGATATGCTTTCAAGGTCTTTAATATTGATGTTGCAATATGCTATTTTTTCGTCAAGAAAAGAACGGTCAATTTTTTGAAAGTTTGGTAGTTTGACTGTTCCTAAAATTTTAGAAGATTCACCAAAATTTAATTCGAAGTCTTTAATCTTGAGGTTATTAATAGTTTTTGAGATGTTTCCATGAAAATTAACATGATCTTTCATTCCTTTTAAATAAGGTTGAAATAAAGCAATTTCTTTAAGGTCGATTTTACTATTTAAAACTTTTAAGTTGAAGTAAATACTATCTTTTGGATAATGAAAATTTTGATAATTTTTAGTAATCAATTCAATTGTTGGAGCCTTGATTTCACTTCCGTTAGTTGTTATGTTGACTCTTCTTGTGTGAATACCTCTTGGAGAGACCTTTATTTGGGCATTCATTTTATTTAATTTGAACCCTGACTTTTCTGAAAGACAGAGGTCATTCAAATAAAAATCAAACATGTTATCTTCAAGTTTAAACCTCTTGATGTCAATTTGATTGATTAGCGTTTGAATATGATTATAATCAACACCAAAAGTCCGTTCTCTTTTTAAAAGGTTATCATACCTGAATGAGATATTTTTCCCTTTTAATTTTTCAATGATAAAAGGTATTCGATCTTTTTTTTGTTTTTGATTTGGACGCTTGAAGTAATCTAAAATGAATTGATAATTATAGCCTAAATGATCTTTCTTGAGGTGTATTTTTGCTTGATCTAATTCAATTGAATTAATATCAGTAATATTATTTGGTATTATTTTGTTTACCGTAATAAACATTTTGTCAAAGGCAACTAAGGTATCAGAATCTAAATCTTGAATTTGGAATCCTTTTATTTCAATTTCATCAAAATTTAAAATATGGATTTCATCAATTTTTATTGAAGTATTCAATTCCGAGGATAAGTATGAAGTTGCGATTTTAGTGATGTAGGTTTGAACAATTGATGTTCTAATGACAAAGATTGTAAAAAGTAATGTCAAAATGATCCACTCTGTTGAAAGTAGAAAATAACGCATTAATATTTTAATTAACTTTACCATTTATTACAAATCTACATAAAGTTGAGTCAAAAAGTTACATTCATTCTAGGTATTGAGTCATCTTGTGATGATACATCGGCTGCAATTATCAAAAATGAGACCATTTTATCAAACGTTATAGCTTCTCAAGAAGTGCATAGAAAGTATGGTGGAGTTGTGCCTGAATTGGCAAGTAGAGCTCATCAACAAAATTTGATACCGGTTGTGAATCAAGCGATTGAAGAAGCTGGGGTTAAACTTGAAGATATTGATGCGATTGCTTTTACCAAAGGCCCTGGTTTACTTGGATCTTTAGTTGTTGGGACTTCTTTTGCCAAATCATTTGCTTTAGCAAGAAATATACCGATGATGGACGTGAACCACATGCACGGACATGTTTTGGCACATTTTATAGATGAAGAAGGAAAAGATAAGCCACGTTTTCCGTTCTTATGTTTAACCGTTTCAGGAGGTCACACTCAGGTTGTACTCGTCAAAGATTACCTTGAAATGGAGGTTTTGGGAGCAACTATTGATGATGCAGCAGGAGAAGCTTTCGATAAAACAGCAAAAATACTAGGCTTTCCATATCCTGGTGGTCCATTGATTGATAAATATGCGCAACAAGGAAATCCTGATCGGTTTGAGTTTGCTAAACCAAAAATGGAGGGGTATAATTACAGCTTTAGTGGTTTGAAAACATCCATTCTATACTTTATTCAAAAAGAAGTTCAAAAAAATGAAAAATTCATTGAAGAAAATCTAAATGATTTATGTGCCTCAATTCAAAAAACAATAATAGACATTCTGTTTATCAAGTTGAAAAAAGCAGCTTTTGATTTAGGAATTAATCAGATAGCAATTGCTGGAGGAGTTTCGGCTAATTCTAGGTTAAGGTCTGAATTGGAGTTGTTAGGTAAAAAACATGGCTGGAAAACATTTATACCAAAGTTTGAATATTGTACGGATAATGCTGCAATGATAGCTATTACAGGTAAGTATATGTATGAAAAAAATATCTTCGCAGATCAAGCTGTAGCAGCTATTTCTAGGTTAAAGATTTGATAGATAAGCTGTTATTGATTTGTTAATAAAATTCTTTGATTGTTATTTCTTTTTTGTAGATTTGCATTTATGCAAAAAGATTATATATTTATAAATCATTAATACACAATTTGTATGGCAGAGAGCATAGATACACCACAATTAGTTGAGAAGGAAATAATCCCTTCTTTAACGTTTCACGATATATCATTAGTTAAACAACATCCAAGTTTAAAGAATCAAATTCAAGATGCTGTAACCTTAGGTAATGCTCACCACTCAAAAGTTTCAATCATTTTCAGAGATGATTCTGGATTAAAAAGAGTTGATACTACTTTGTGGGCTGCAGGAGGTCGTTTTGTATGTCTTAAAGGAGGTGTTTGGTTACCGATTTCTAGAATATTAGAAATAAAGATCTAACTTAATTCAAGATAATTTTGAAGTCTATGTTACATTTGTAGCATAGGCTTTTTTCTTTTATGTGTACTTTCGTTCAATAAATAAAAGTTAAAACCGAAGCATTCGTATCACATTTGTTTAAAGTAACTGATAGAATGCTTATTTTTGAGAATTGAAATTTAAAACCATGAAGCAACAAATATTAAAATTTAGTTTTTTACTATTCCTTTTTTCAAATTTATCATTCAATTTATTCGCTCAACCGGGTGGGTGGCAAGATAAAATAAATTGGAGTTTTTCAGTAGAAAAAAAATCAGAAAACAAGGCGGAGATTGTTGCGACAGCAACTCTTATTGATGGATGGCACATCTTTTCGGTTAACCATGACCCAAATAAAGCAGATTTTACAGGTTATCCAACTCAATTTACATTCAAAGAGTCAACTAATTATAAGTTAGTTGGGGGCCTTAAGGATGGAGCTAAGCCCATGGTTCACGAAGATGAATTAGGAGTATCTTTATATTTTGAGGAAAAAGCTACTTTTAAACAAGAGGTTGAAGTGTTATCCAAAAGTAAGTTTGATATTACCTTTGAATATGCTTTCCAAATATGTGATGAAAATGGATGTTTATTTCCACCTGATCAAGAAGGTAGTGTTACGCTTTCAGGTTACTTAAATGCTTCTGAGGTTATTGAAGATAAGAAGACAATATCAGAAACTATCAATGCGTCTGTAACGCAAAAGGTTGAAGTTGAAGAGCATAAAGAAACAGTTAAAGAAGAGGTTAAAGAAGAAGTTAAAGAGGTTAAAATTGAAGCTTCTAAATCTTTTAACAAGAAAAAAGAAGCAAAGAAAGAGTCAAATTTTTGGAAAATCTTTTTTGAAGGTTTTGGTTGGGGATTCATTGCTTTGTTAACTCCATGTGTTTTCCCAATGATTCCGATGACGGTTTCATTTTTTACAAAGGGTTCAAAGTCAAGATCTAAAGGTATTTTAAATGCGTTAATTTATGGATTTTCTATTGTTGCAATATATGTAACATTAGGATTGTTGATAACAGCTGTAATGGGACCAACTGGATTGAATGAATTATCTACGAATGTTTGGATGAATCTGATCTTTTTTGCAGTTTTCATGGTTTTTGCGTTCGCATTTTTAGGTGCTTTTGAAATTCAAATGCCAGCTAAATGGGTAAATAAAGCTGATAGTAAAGCTGACAAAGGTGGTTTGATAGGTATCTTTTTTATGGCTTTTACCTTGGCTTTAGTTTCTTTTTCTTGTACAGGTCCAATAATTGGGTCATCACTTGTTCAAGCAGCTAGTTCAGGTTCATTGATGGGGCCAGCTATTATCATGTTAGGTTTTTCTTCGGCATTAGCTTTACCATTTACACTTTTTGCCATTTTTCCAGGATGGTTAAACTCTTTACCTCAATCTGGAGGTTGGTTAAATAGTGTAAAAGTTGTATTGGGATTATTAGAAATAGCATTAGCGTTGAAATTCCTTAGTATGGTTGATTTAGCTTACCATTGGAATATTTTAACGAGAGAAATCTTTGTTGCGGCATGGGTGGTAGTTTTTGGAGTTATTGGTTTCTACCTACTTGGTAAGATTAAATTTGCTCATGATTCAACTGTGGATAAAATTTCAGTCACTCGTTTTATGTTTGCATTTTTAGCTCTAACTTTTACAATATATTTATTACCAGGAATGTTTGGTGCTCCTTTAACAATGATAGATGGAGTAGCTCCTCCACGCACACACTCAGAAGATAACTTTAGATTTGTAAATGGGGGTCACAGAGCTGTATCAGCTGTATCTGATCCATTATTGGAAGAATATCGATCTGAGATGCATGAAGTTGGAGATGGTTCAATATTAGTTTTCCATGATTTAGAGAAAGGAAAAGAATATGCTAAAAAAGCAAATAAACCAATTTTATTAGACTTTACAGGTCATGCTTGTGCTAATTGTAGAAAGACTGAGTCTACCGTTTGGACTAATACTGAAATCAATCCGATTTTAACAAAAGACTTGGTTATCGTTTCTTTATATTGTGATGATAGAGAGTTGTTACCTGAATCAGAATGGTATTATTCAGATGACTTAAAAGGAAAAGTTAAAACAGTTGGAAACAAATGGTCTGCCTATCAGATTACAAAATATGGTCAGATTTCACAACCCCTTTATATCATCACAGATTCAGAGGGTAATGATTTAACAGAGCCCATTGGTTACACTCCAGATATCAATTCATACAAAGCCTTTTTAGAAGGGGGGGTTGACAAATTTAAAATGAAAAAATAGAGGATAGAGTGAACAACTTTTTAGAGACACCTATTGAATTTTTAAAAGGAGTAGGTCCTAAAAAGGGAGAAATTCTAAAAAAGGAGATTGGCGTTTTTACGTTCAAGGATTTGATTTATCATTTTCCTTTTAGATACGAAGACCGTTCTCTATATGCAAAAGTTAAAGACCTTCCTTTTGTAGATCAATATGTTCAATTGAAAGGTAAAATTACTCATGTATCTGAAGTTAAAACAGGTAGAACTTCGCGTTTAGTTGCTAAATTTCAAGATGATACAGGTATAATTGATTTAGTTTGGTTTCAAGGTATAAAGTGGATTAAACCTTTGTTAAAGGCAAACGTACTTTTTCAAATTTATGGAAAAGCTAAATTATATGGTAATTCATGGAATATACCCCATCCAGAAATAGTCGAATTTGAAAAAGTCAAAGATGATACCGGTTTACGGCCAGTATACTCTAGTACGGAAAAACTTTCAACTGTAGGACTAAACTCTAAAGGGATTTTTAAGTTGATTCAAGAATTACTACCACAGCTTAAAAATAAATTAAAAGAACCTTTTTCAGAACAAATCAAACAAGATAATCATCTAATTGGTATCGAAGAAGCTTTATTGAATATTCATAACCCAGTTAATGAAGAATGGACTAAAAAAGCTGTTTACAGATTGAAATTTGAAGAACTGTTTTTTTTACAGTTAGAAATGTTAATGCGTAAACAAATTTCTATTCGTAAAACTAAGGGACATGTTTTTCAGGAAGTTGGAGAGTTGTTTTTAACGTTTTACGAAAATCATTTACCATTTGAATTAACAAATGCTCAGAAAAGAGTTTTAAAAGAAATCCGAAAAGACTTTGGTTCTGGAAAGCACATGAACCGTTTATTACAAGGTGATGTGGGAAGTGGGAAAACATTAGTCGCTTTGTTAACCGTTTTAATGGCAATAGGCAATGATTTTCAAGGAGCATTAATTGCTCCAACTGAAATATTAGCAATTCAACATTTTGAGACTATTAACGAACTCGTAAAAGATTTACCGATAAAAGTTAGTCTATTAACTGGATCAACCAAAAAGAAAGATCGGAAAATTTTACATGAAGAGTTACTTGAAGGTCAAATTCATTTATTAGTAGGAACTCATGCATTACTAGAAGATGTTGTCCAATTTAAAAATTTAGGTATTGTAGTCATTGATGAGCAACATCGCTTTGGAGTTGCCCAGCGTGCAAAAATGAGAGCTAAGAATATAATCCCTCCTCATATTTTAGTTATGACTGCTACACCTATTCCCCGTACGTTAGCAATGACATTTTATGGAGATTTAGATGTATCTGTAATTGATGAATTACCTCCAGGGAGAAAGCCGATAACAACAGTTCATAAATTTGAGAATAACAGGTTAAGCGTTTTTGGATTTTTGAAAGAAGAAATTGCAAAAGGGAGGCAAGTTTACATTGTTTATCCATTGATTCAAGAATCTGAAACACTAGACTACAAAAACCTAATGACAGGTTTTGAGGCTATTTCTGCATATTTTCCATTACCTGAATACAGAGTCAGTATTGTTCATGGTCAAATGAAACCAGAGGATAAAGATTTTGAAATGCAGCGTTTTGTGAAAGGAGAAACACAAATTATGGTTGCGACAACTGTTATTGAAGTGGGGGTAAATGTACCTAACGCTTCTGTGATGGTAATTGAAAGTGCAGAACGTTTTGGGTTATCTCAGTTGCACCAATTGAGAGGACGAGTAGGAAGAGGAGCGGAAAAGTCTTTTTGTATTTTGATGACAGGGGACAAGTTATCAAATGATTCCAAAAAGCGAATGGCTACGATGGTTCGTACAAATGATGGATTTGAAATTTCAGAAGTTGATTTAGAGTTAAGAGGCCCAGGAGATATTATGGGCACACAACAAAGTGGAGAGTTGAATTTAAGGTTGGCAAACCTTTCAAGAGATGGTCAAATTGTTACATCTGCCAGAGCTTGTGCAATTCATTTATTGGAAGATGATGAACGTATCGAAAAAAAGGAGCATTTAGTTTTGAGAGAACGTTTGTTACAGGTGCTAAAAAGTAAACCCGATTGGGGAAAGATAGCTTAAAACATGATGCTCAGGTTTAAAGGGCTATGCAGCCCCATAAACTATTCTAAGATTTTTGAAATATTTGGTTTAAAATATAAGTTCGACTTTAAAATTTTACCATCTTCTCTGTAAATAGGCTTTCCATTTTCATCCAGTTTACTCATATTTGAACTTTGAATTTCTTCAAAGATTTCTTCGATTTTATGTTGTAAACCATGTTTTAAAATAGTTCCACATAAAATATAAAGTTGATCTCCTAAAGCATCAGCAATCTCAACTAAATCACCATTTTTTGCAGCTTCTAAATATTCGTCATTTTCTTCTTGCATTAATCGGTGACGAAGTGTTATGTCTTCTCTACTCAAATCTGATGTAGGTTCATAATTATTTTCTATTCCAAATGAGTCATGAAATTTCTCTACTGCTTTGATGTAATCCTTCATTTTATATTTCGCTTTTGATATCTATTATCGATTGTTTACTGATGTAAAGATATGATTTAGATTTTTTTAATCTTGCATTTAAATTGTTAAATAACAAACAAAAAGATTTAAATGTAATAGTCTAAACATATTTCATTATTTTTTCTTTCTAATTACTTATCTTTGAGCTTAAACATTAATACTTTAAAATGAGTAACAAGGTTAAGGAATCTATTGTTAAAGGTATAATTTCAAGAGATGTGTTAGTTGAAGCTTTTACTTTGATGTGTAAAGCCAAGACATTAGCAGAAAAGTATGAAGCCAATAAAGAAATTACTTCTAAATATGTTCATGCTACATCTAGAGGTCATGAAGCTATTCAGTTGGCAGTCGGTATGAATTTAAAAGCTAATGATTGGGTTTCTCCTTATTACAGAGATGATAGTATTCTTCTTGGTATTGGTATTACTCCTGTTGAATTAATGTTACAAGTTTTTGCTAAGAAAAATGATCCTTTTTCAGGAGGTAGAACTTATTATTCTCACCCTTCTTTAAAGAGAGAAAAATTTCCAAAAATAATTCATCAATCTTCTGCTACTGGTATGCAAGCCATTCCTACAACTGGTATTGCAATGGGATTGAACTATAAAAAAAATACGAACATTGCATCTGAAGAAGAGTTAAACTCAGTTGTTGTTTGTTCATTAGGGGATGCTTCGTGTACTGAAGGTGAAGTTTCTGAAGCTTTTCAAATGGCTGCTTTACATCAGTTACCAATTGTTTATTTGGTACAAGATAATGAATGGGATATTTCAGCTGTCGCTTCTGAAACAAGAGCTCAAGACATTACTCACTATGCAAAAGGATTTAAAGGCCTCGATGTAAGAACAATAGACGGAACAGATTTTGAAACTTCTTACAATACTGTTAATGAAGTTTTTGAAATTGTAAGAACAGAAAGGAGACCTTTCATTATTCATGCAAAAGTTCCATTATTAGGGCATCATACTTCAGGAGTAAGAAAAGAATGGTACAGAGATGATTTAGAAGCCTCTGAAACAAGAGATCCATATCCAAAAATGATAAGGTTACTTGAAAACTTTGGAATAACTCGAGAAGAGGTTAAAAATATTGAAGTTAAGGTTCAAAAAATTATTGATGACTCATATGATCAAGCCCTTAAAGAAGAAGAGCCTAATCCAGAATCTATTCAAGATTTTATTTTTGCACCAACTCCAATAACTGAGGAAAAAGGTCAAAGAGTGCCTAAAGGAAAAAGTAAGACAGTGATGGTTGATAGTGCACTTTTTGCTGTTAGAGAACTTTTAAATAAACATCCTGAGGCTCTGTTGTACGGTCAAGATGTTGGGGCTAGGATAGGTGGTGTTTTTAGAGAAGCAGCAACTTTAGCCCAAACTTTTGGAGATTACAGAGTATTTAATACAGCAATACAAGAAGCTTTTATTATTGGAAGTACAGTGGGTATGTCTGCTGTGGGATTAAAGCCAATTGTAGAAGTTCAGTTTGCAGACTATATTTGGCCAGGATTAAATCAACTTTTTTCTGAAGTTAGTAGATCATATTACCTATCTAATGGTAAATGGCCTGTTAGTGCAGTTATAAGGGTTCCTATTGGAGCTTATGGCTCAGGAGGTCCTTATCACTCATCTAGTGTTGAATCTGTTTTAACAAATATTCGAGGCATAAAAGTTGTATATCCATCTTCTGGTGCAGATTTAAAAGGTTTAATGAAAGCTGCTTATTATGATCCAAATCCTGTGGTAATGCTAGAGCATAAAGGTTTATATTGGTCAAAAATACCTGGTACAGAGTTGGCTATGTCAATAGAACCAGATGAAGATTATGTAATACCGATTGGTAAAGGAAGAGTTGTTCAAGAAGCTGAATTTTCAAAAATTGACCAATCAGAAAGTTGTACAATTATTACCTATGGAAGAGGAGTATATTGGTCAATAGAAGCTAGTAAAGAATTTACTGGTCAAGTTGAAATTATTGATTTAAGATCATTAAATCCTTTGGATATAGAACTTATAAATACTTCAGTTAGAAGACATGGAAAAGTATTGTTAGTAACTGAAGAGTCAATTGAGGCTAACTTTACGTTAGGTTTAGCAGGAAGAATTCAAAGAGATAATTTTACTTATTTAGATGCTCCAATTGAGATTGTTGGTTCAATCGATACACCAGCAATTCCTTTAAATGCTGGTTTAGAGGCAACCTTGTTAACAAATACTGAAAAAGTTAAATCACATTTAAATAAACTATTGAAATTTTAGTGAGACACTATTCTGTTTATATATTACTTTTTACTGTTTCTATTTTTAGTTCAGGATTTATATTTGGGCAAAAGCTGATTAAATCAAATGAGTTAAATGATTGTGATGGAGCTGTAAATGTTTTTGAATCGGGGGTATATAATATTAAATTCCTTGGGAATCCTGGTAAGAAAAATGATATTGATAAATATCCATCGTTGAAATCCGTTAAAGAGAGTAATTCGATTTGGATTTCTTTTATTGCCCCTTATGATGGTTTTTTAAATCTAGAAGCTTCAGTAAACAAGGGAGATTTGCAGATGGTTATTTTTCTCAAAAATATAAGAGGTAGCATTTGCGAGCAAATTGAAGAAGGTACATCTGAAATTTCAAGGTTGATAGATAAAAAAGGGTTTAATTCATTGGGATTAAATAAAAAACCAAAACTAGATAGTAATCAACTTTACTCCACATCATTAAATAGAGGAGATAAAATTCTTTTATACTTTAATAAAAAGGATCTTTCAAGAGGTTTATTAAAACTCAATTTGAATTTTCAAAGTAAAAGTTCAAATAATCGTTCAAATGAATTAACTAAAAAAATCGTAGACTTTAGAGAAGATGAATTTTCACCAGCAATTAATATCGTTGTAAGAGATGCATCTACAGGTCTTCCTGTAATTGCAAATTTAATCGTTGAAGGTTCAAAGAGTTTAGAAGGAGTGTATGAGGGTAGTGATTTTTATTTTGTATCAACCAGAATGGTTCATTTAATATTAAAATGTGATGTTAAAGGTTACTTTTTCATGGATAAAGAAGTTAGAATAGCAAATGGTCAAGGTACAGAAATTAACTTTTGGTTAGAGCCAATTATGCTTGGGAAAAGTATGCAAATTGAAGAAGTAGAGTTTCATCCAGGCACAAGTATATTTCTTCCATCTGCAATGCCAAAGCTCAATCGCTTAAAAGACTTTTTAACTTTAAATTCCGATATAAAAGTAGAGATTCAAGGTCATGTCTATTCACCAAAAGCAATTTCTATTATGGGGCAAATTATGTCGGAAGCAAGAGCCAGAAGAGTTTATAATTATTTAGTTGATAATGGTATTGATAAGAAAAGAATGAAGTCTGTTGGATATGGTAATAAAAAACCTGTTTATCCAAACCCACAATTTGATTATGAGGAGCAAATGAATAGAAGGGTTGAGGTTAAAATTTTAGAACAAAAAAAAGAGACTTATTAAAGTCTCTTTTTTTATATGTTATATGATTACAAGGTCATAATATCTTTCTCTTTAACTTCTAGAAGATCTTCTGTTTTCTTCGTGTAGTTATTTGTTATCGATTGAATTTCATTTTCGGCATCCTTAATCATATCTTCAGACACCCCTTCATTTTTTAAATCTTTTACCATATCTAAAGCATCTTTTCTATGATTTCTAATCACAATTTTAGCTTGTTCACATTCTGCTTTAGCTTTTTTAACTAGATCTTTACGACGCTCTTCAGTTAAAGGTGGAACATTGATGATAAGCATTTCACCATTATTTTGAGGGGCAAAACCTAGATTAGCATTGATAATCCCTTTTGCAATATCGTTCAATAAGTTTTTTTCCCAAGCTTGTACCGTTAGTGTCCTTGCATCCATAGTACCTACATTAGCTACTTTTGATATTGGTGTTGGAGTACCATAATATTCAACCATAACAGATTGCAACATTGAAGGAGTCGCTTTACCAGCTCTAATTTTTAGTAGTTCTGATTCTAAGTGTCCTAATGCCTTTTTGTTTGAACTCTTAAAATCATCATATATCATTTGAATTTCTTCAGTCATGAGTCAATTTTTTAATTATTATTTACAATAGTACCAATTTTATCGCCAGAAATTAACTTTCTTAGATTTCCAGGTGTATCCATATCAAATACAATTATAGGCAAGTTATTTTCTTTACAAAGTGTAAATGCAGTTAAATCCATTACGTTCAATCCTTTTTTATAGACATCATCGAAACTGATTTGGTCATATTTCGTTGCTGTTTTATCTTTTTCAGGATCTGCTGAATAGATACCATCAACTCTAGTTCCTTTAAGTATAACATTCGCATTTACTTCAATAGCTCTTAATGAAGCTGCTGAATCAGTAGTAAAAAAAGGATTACCAGTACCAGCACCAAAAATAACAACTCTACCTTTTTCAAGATTACGAACAGCTTTTCTTCTGATAAAAGGTTCAGCAATCTCTTTCATTTCTATTGCTGATTGAAGGCGTGTACTTACACCATTAGATTCTAGCGCAGCTTGTAGAGCCATACTATTAATCATTGTTGCCAGCATCCCCATGTAATCTCCATGAGTACGATCCATACCTCCTTCTTCAGCTTGAACACCTCTAAAAATATTTCCACCTCCAATTACGATTGCGATTTCAACCCCTAATTCATGGATAGCTTTAATTTCATTGGCGTATTCATTAATCCTTTGGTTATCAATTCCAAATTGCTTTTTTCCCATTAATGATTCGCCACTTAATTTCAGAAGAATTCTTTTGTATTTCATTTGCTTTCTTTATGACTTTTTACAAATATAATCAATATTCGTTTTTAGATTATATTCTGAATTAATAAGCACAAAAAAAAGTCGAACCTTTCGATTCGACTTTTATAAGTTTTTGTTTCAATTAAGATAAAGTGAAACGTTTAAAGTTTACTGCAGTTAAACCTTTTTCAACAGAGTTCAAGAATTGTTCAACACTTGATTTGTTATCTCTAATGAAAGGTTGACTTAACAATGTATTTTCTTGGAAGAATTTATTTAAACGTCCGTTAGCAATTTTCTCAGCCATTTCAGCAGGTTTACCTTCTTGGATAGCTAATTCTTTACCAACTTCTATTTCTCTATCTATCGTTTCCTGGCTAATTCCTTCTTTGTTCAAAGCTAAAGGAGCCATCGCTGCAACTTGCATTGCTACTTGTCTTCCAGCTTCAAAGATTTCCTCACTACCATCTTTGTTTAAAGCAACTAATGATGCAATTTGGTTTCCTGGGTGGTTGTAAGCAACAACTTTTTCTCCAGAAATCTTAGCGTAATTAGAAAGAACTAATTTTTCACCAATAACTCCAATTTGCTCAACAATTTTTTGTTCAATTGTTAATTTGTCATTGAAAGATAATTGTAATAAAGCTTCACTTGTTTCAGGTAATTCTTTAATAGCAATAGTCATAATTTCATTAACAAATGCTCCATAGCTTTCGTTTTTAGCAACGAAGTCTGTTTCACAATTTAATGTCATGATAACACCTAACTTACCATCTTCAGTTGTTTGAGCTAAGATGAATCCCTCTTTAGTTTCGTTCTCACCTCTTTTAGCAGCTACTTTTTGACCTTTTTTACGTAATAAATCAGTTGCAACTTCAAAATCTCCATTTGCTTCAACCAATGCTTTTTTGCAGTCCATCATTCCTGCTCCAGTTTGTTGACGTAATTTATTAACGTCTGCTGCTGTTATTTTTACAGTTTCCATAATTTATATTAGTCTTTTTTTTCTTTAGTAGTTTCAGCTACTGCATCTTGTTTTTTATCTGATTTGTCAGCTTCCTCTTTAGCGTTTTTTCTTTCAGTTAAACCTTCTTTGATCGAATTACAAACTGAATCTAAAATAATAGAAATAGATTTTGTTGCATCGTCATTTGCTGGAATTGGAAAATCTACAGTTCTTGGATCAGAATTTGTATCAACCATTGCAAATGTTGGAATATTCAACTTTTTAGCTTCAGCTAAAGCAATGTGCTCTTTTAAAATATCAACTATGAAAATAGCAGCTGGTTGTCTTGTCATATCAGCAATTGAACCAAATGTTTTTTCTAATTTCTCACGTTGACGAGTTTTAAATAATCTTTCTCTTTTGTTTAAAGTTTCCCAAGTACCATCCGTTTTCATCTTATCGATGTTTGTCATTTTACGGATTGATTTTCTTGTTGTTTGGAAGTTTGTCAACATACCACCTGACCAACGCTCAGTTACGTATGGCATATTGATTTCTTTTACTTTTTCAGAGATGATACTTTTTGCTTGTTTTTTAGTTGCAACAAAAAGAATCTTTTTTCCCGACTTAGCAATTTGTTTCATTGCCGCACATGTTTGTTCTAAATGTGCTATTGTCTTATTTAAATCAATGATGTGGATACCTTTTTTCTCTT
>CAZOLZ010000043.1:0-19350 GCA_964580965.1 uncultured Flavobacteriales bacterium
ATGATCGATTATACGATGGTTCGGGAAGAATCATTGGTAGAATTAATGATGATAGACTATATGATGGTTCTGGGAGAATCATTGGTAGAATTAATGACAATAGATTATACGATGGTTCAGGAAGAATTATCGGTAGATCTCAGGATATGACAAAAAAAGAAGTCATCTTGTTTTTTTATTTTTATATGTAAACTTTAAAATCTGATATACCTTCAATCTCTTAATCTATCTATGGTTTAATCTCAATTAAAACAAAACTATCTAAAGAAAGCAATACTCAGTTAGAACCAATAGTC
Organism: uncultured Flavobacteriales bacterium; assembly: GCA_964580965.1. GTDB lineage: Bacteria > Bacteroidota > Bacteroidia > Flavobacteriales_D > Crocinitomicaceae > CAIUKX01. The sequence goes on from CAZOLZ010000043.1 coordinate 297, forward strand.
ACCATTTAAATAAAGCTATTAAAATTATAAATACAGTTAACTTGTCTTTAAAGAGTTAAAAGTATAAAAACCGGAAAACATCAATAAAATTTGAAAGAATTCCGGTTTAGTATAAAATTTTCTACTCTATCAATCTTTATTATCAAGTTTTGACCGCATTGTCCAACATTAAAATCTTTTTAGAAAGCATTATGATACAGCAATACTTGTTTTTTTACTTCTAAAAATGAATGTTAAAGACAAGACCAGTATACTTAGACCAAATAATGGTAGGATTAAACCTAGCATGCAAATTAGAGCTACTAAGCCTGTTCTAAAATTCACCTCATTATGAGTTGTTTTTGGTATACTCCAATTTTTGTTTGATTTTCTATAAAAATATGAAATCATTCCTGCTAAACTCATAATGAACAAAGCAAAAGCTGTTAACAGCACAAGAATAAAATTCCATGTGCCAAATTTACCTTGATGAAAAGCCATAACCCACAAACGTGTTTTCATCATGAGTCCAATATCCTCCCAAGAATGGCTTTTTATTAATTTACCTGAATATTGATCAAAGTGAAGCATTTTCATTTTTGAAAGTTCAGTTGTTTGATTAGAGATACTAAAAACACTTTGAGCCGATTGAGGTAAATGTATACTGACCTCACCACTCAAATCAATTTCCTCAGCTTTTTGTACAAAGTAATCTAGGGTGAGAGGATCACCATTAGGGGTTGATTGCAAACTTCTTGAATGCCATGTTTTAGGAAACCCTCCATTAGTTGAGTCTTGCACCCACTTATAACCTGAACCGAAAACATCTGTCCATGGTAATCCACCAGCCAAAATGAGTATGAGTAATGCTGAGATCCAAAAACCGATTACTGAATGTAGGTCCCTAAAAAGTATTCTTTTAGATTGGTTAGTCCTAATATAATACAGACCTTTGATTCCCCTTCCTCTAGGCCAGAATAGATAGATTCCAGTAATAATTAAAACAAACATCCAACTAGCAACGAGTTCAACTATTTTTGTTCCAAAACTACTCAAAAGTAATTCGCCATGTAATTTTCGGACCTTATGCATATCGGCCTTTTTTAGATCGATTCTTCCTTTTTCTTGTCCCGAATATTGATCAAGAAAAAATCTTGACTTATGAGAAAACATTCCTGAAGTGAATTCTGTAGCCGACTCTTGATTTTTATTTAATACGATTGCATCGGGAGTTTTATCCCATAACGATTGTACAATCGACCATTGCTTTTGATAAGAAATAGACTCTTCTTTAGGTTTTACGCTGGTTATTTCTTCATATTTTACTTTTTCATAGTCGTCTTTAAAAAGATAAATGATACCCGTAATTGATAAGATTAAAACAATAGGTAAAGAAAAAAGACCTGCAATAAAATGCCATTTCCATATCCAATTATAAATATTTTTTTTCATAATGATTCATTTCATCATATTGTGAAACAATTGCCTTATTTGATAGATAAGGTCAATTGTTTCACGATTATATTAACACTATTTCTTATTGAATTTGTATGAAAGCCCAATATTAAAGCTTCTCGGTTTTCCTAATGAATAAGTTTGTCCCCATGCTGTCGCTCTTGCAACTGTAGCATATAGTTCATTTGAAACATTCATAATGTTTGTCCACACTTCTAATGATTTTCTTTCATACCCCAGTCTTAGGTTGAAAACATCATACCCTTCGTAAGTTTTAGTATTCATTTGATCCATATAATATTCATCTATATGTTGCCATTCTATACTAGCCCTAAAGCCTTTTAAATAAGCTGGTTTATAAGTAAGCTGAACATTAGCAATCCAATTAGGTGATTGAGGCATTCTTTTATCAGAATAATCAACACCACCTTCTGTATAATCGGTGAACTTGTGAATAGCATTAGTACCGCTAACTCTAAAAAGTAAGTCTTTGTGTATATTGGTTAATAGTGAATATTCAATACCTTGATGAGTTGTTTTACCAGCATTTTGTTGAAGGGTTGATCCGTCTCCTTGAAGAACTGAAATTATTTCATTTAAACCATCCATTCTGTATGCACTTAATTCTAATTTAGCCTTATTCTTAAATAAAGAGGCCCAACCACCAATTTCATAGTTATCATAATAAACAGGTTTTAAAGATGGAATATCCTTACCAACATAAAGAGTAGTAACTTGTGGTGGAACAAAACCTTCACTAAAGTTAGCATAAATGCCTCTATTCTTTTGAAGGTTATATGTTAAACCAATTTTTGGGGTAACTCTCGTAAAAGTATTTCTTCCATCTAATACAGAAGTAAAGGCATTACTTCCTAGGTTATTATCAAATGAGTAATTAAAGTTATCAAATCTTAGTGCTGCAATTAAATGTAAATTTTTAACTGGTTCTAGTTTTAATTGTGAATAAGCAGCAGTATTTAAAATGTTGGCTTGATAATCTGCTAAAGTACTATCCGTTGAAGTATACGATTCGTAGATTCCTTCATTGGATTTGTATATGCTAATATAGTTCGCATTATAAGTATTAGGGCTATAATCAATGCTACCTCCAATGATTAAGCTAGAATTTAAGAATTTAAAATGTTGTTTATGTTGGGTAATTAAACCATAACTCTTAAAACTATTATCGTTTATCTGACCATGAGCCAAGTTTCGATCTCCTTTTCCTGACCAAGGTTTAAAGTCATCCTTTACTCTATATGATGGATTTTGTTCAATGGAATTTTTTCTATAAAACCCTGTAATAGTTGTTTTGGCATTTCTATTCCAGTAATGATTTAATGCTAATTTAGATCTTAAGGCATCAACTTTTCGGTATGTAAAGGTTTGCCTTGAGCCGTAGGATTTATCATAAAATGATGTGCTGTCTAACGACCCCGACATGTCTGAATAATAGTCAATAAAAGAATTGCTCCATATTAATTCAGTATTATCGTTGATGTAGTAATTGGCAGCTAAATTCAGAGCTAATTTATTGAAATCTGAATAGGCTAAAGTTCCATCTCTTTGATCAGCATAATAACCAGCCAATCGAACTCCCAACTTCTTTTTAAGTGTGGATGAAGCATAAAAATCTGTTCTTTTATATCCTAAATTATTTCCCTGCATACTTACTCCTGCTGTAGGATCTAAAGAGGGTCTTTTACTAATAAAATTAACTGCTCCTCCAATAGCCTCACTTCCATACATACTTGATGCTGGCCCACGAATTATTTCAATTCGATTCACGTTAGCCATATTAATCTCTAAAAGTGCATTATGATTGAAAATCCCAGAGGTTCTGATAGGAATACCATCTTCTAAGTATAAGTAGGAAGCTCCATAGTCAATAGGCCTTCTTATACTCATGGTATGTTGCTCATTTCCTAGATCAACCATATTCACACCCGGTGTTTGATTAAGAACCTGATCTATCGTAGTTGGTTTGTTGTCTTCAATTGTTCCCAAATTAATACTTGAAATAGCAACAGGAGCTTCGTTTCTTTGCTCTTGTTCTCTATTTGTACTTATCACCACTTCACCCAATTGCAAGACAGAGGGCGCTAGTTTTATATTCATTCCTTCCTGAGCAATCAATACCATCTCTTGATAACCTAACCCACTAAATTTAAGAGAGTCCTTTTTAATCGTAGCTTCAATTATAAATGACCCTTTAAAATCTGTTACAACTCCAGATTTTGTTTGAAGATTAATAATGGTCAAAAATGGAATAGGCTCACCACTTTTTTTATCTGTAATCGTTCCTGAAACTGATTGAGCAAAAGAACTTGTTGTCCAAATCAAGAATGGACATAATATATAAAATATGTTTTTCATTTTTTTAGATTAATACAATAAACAATTGAGCACACTTTATCTATTTTACACATAGGCAAAATAATATAAGTGAACTCTTTTTTTATAAAACCATTAACAAGCAAATCTAAGGGCAGAACTATTAAAACTATGCCTTAACTTTTATCTGAATAACAGAATTTACAAATGATTTTATGTTTTTAACTGAAAATCGATTATCCTAATTGGGGTGGATGAAAAACATCATCAATAAATTCTTGAGTGCTGAAAATAAAATGATAAGGTAAAGGCACTTTCTTTTCTAAGAAAACACTTCTTGATATATTGTAACTTATTTGAAAGTTATCACAAAATAGAACCTCAACTCGTTCATTTCTGTGTTTAGGTATTTGATTTTCATCTTGTTGTTCTTGTTCTTTCAATTGTTTAGACAAGTAACACTTTCCATTACAAGTAGACTTTGGTTTATCTTTATTGATACAAAGAACTTTCGCTATAAAATCTTGATTGATTTTAAAATTTAAAAAGATAGATAAGGTGCTTAATTGAGAACCAAAAAAGCTGAAAATTAATATATAGCACACTATCTTTTTTAACATCTGAGCGCAAAATTAATGATTAAAAGCGATTGTAGCTATCAAAATCAATTAATAATTAAATAACAATATTTGTGACTATTTTTTTGAGGGAAATGACTGATTTTATAAAATGTTAGCCAGATAAGAGATTGTATAAAACAAAAAAACCTTCTCAAAATGAGAAGGTTTTATAAATGTACTCGGAGCGGGACTTGAACCCGCACGCCCATACAGGCACAGGATTTTAAGTCCGGCGTGTCTACCAATTCCACCATCCGAGCGGACTTAATTATTGGAGCGGGAGACGAGATTCGAACTCGCGACCCCAACCTTGGCAAGGTTGTGCTCTACCAACTGAGCTACTCTCGCTTGTCAGTTTGATTACTGTGTATTTCACTTATAATCTTCGAGCATCGTTCTGCTTCGGAGTGCAAATATAGATATATTATTTATTTCTCAAACATTATCACTGAAAAAATTAAAAAAAAGATTTAGCCTCCAACCATTTTTTTAATTTCATTCAACTTCATTAATGCTTCAACGGGAGTTAATGTATTGATATCAATACTAATAAGTTCTTCTCGAATATTTTCTAAAACCGGATCGTTTAATTGAAAAAAACTTAATTGCATATCACTGCTTTGTGCAGCTTTTGTTACTTTAACTTTTGCATTTGATTTTTTACCTACTTCATGAGAATCTTCTAGTTGAAGCAACATATTAGAAGCACGCTGAACAACCTGTGCAGGCATACCAGCTAATTTTGCAACATGAATACCAAATGAATGTTCACTTCCCCCTTCAATTAATTTTCTTAAGAATAAGATTTTTTGTCCAACTTCTTTTACTTGTACATTAAAGTTTTTAATCCGTTCAAACTGTTTGCTCATATCATTCAATTCATGATAATGTGTAGCAAACAAAGTTTTTGCTTTTGAATTGGGGTTTTCGTGAATGTATTCAGCAATAGCCCATGCAATTGAAATTCCATCATATGTACTTGTTCCTCGACCAATTTCATCCAACAGAATTAAACTTCGATTTGAAATATTATTTAAAATACTAGATGTTTCATTCATCTCTACCATGAAAGTAGATTCCCCGGAGGAAATATTATCTGATGCTCCTACCCTAGTAAAGATTTTATCTACAACACCAATTTTTGCTGAGTTTGCTGGAACAAATGAACCTATTTGAGCCATTAAACAAATTAATGCTGTTTGACGAAGAATTGCACTTTTACCTGACATATTTGGTCCTGTAATCATTATAATTTGCTGCTCTTCATTATCTAAATATACATCGTTGGAGATGTATTCTTCGCCAATTTTTAATTGCTTTTCAATAACTGGATGCCTTCCTGCTTTAACATCAATAGCAAAACCATCATTAACTTCTGGAAGTACATAATTGTTTTCCATTGCAACTAGAGCAAAAGATAAATAACAATCTAATTGAGAAATCAAATAAGCATTTTTCTGAATGGTTGTCGTATATTTTATCATTGATTGCGTCAAGTCTTGATACAATCTTGATTCAATGGCGTAAATACGTTCTTCTGCACCTAATATTTTATTCTCGTACTCTTTAAGTTCACTAGTGATATAACGTTCAGCATTTACTAATGTTTGTTTACGAATCCAATCTTCAGGAACTTTATCTTTATGCGTATTAGTCACTTCTAAGTAGTAACCAAAAACATTATTAAATGAAATTTTCAAAGAAGGGATCCCTGTTCTTTCAACTTCTCGTTGCAACATTGCATCTAAAAAGTCTTTTCCTGAACTTGAAATAGCACGTAATTCATCTAGTTCTGTATTAAACCCATCAGCTATGACCTTTCCTTTCCCTAAAGCAACTGGAGGGTCATTGTGAAGAGTAGCCCTAATTTGATCTATCAATTCTTTACAAGGAGATAATTGATCTGAAAGTTGTTGAAGGGTTTTAGATTTAATGTCATTTAGTAAATCTCGTATCGGTTGAACTTGCTCTAACGTTCGAACTAATTGATTCACCTCTCTAGGATTAACTCGTCCAATAGCTACTTTTGAAGTCAAGCGTTCTAAATCACCAATTTCATCTAATTTTTCATCTAAATCAAAACGTAAATTTTCATCTTTAAGTAAAAAATCAACAGCATTTAAACGATTTTGTATCGGTTCAACGTCTTTTAAAGGCAATACCATCCATCTTTTGAGTAAACGTCCACCCATTGGGGTTTTTGTTTTGTCTAAAATATGAATAAGAGTAGTTGCATTTTCATGTTGAGAATACACCAATTCAAGATTACGTATCGTGAAACGGTCTAACCAAACATATCGATCTTCTTCAATGCGTGTAATCGTTGTAATATGACCTAAATGTTTGTGTTCTGTTTCCGATAAATAATGTAAAATAGCACCTGCAGCGATTATTCCTTCGGGATATTCGCTAACACCAAAACCTTTCAATGATTTAGTTTCAAAATGCTTGTTTAACGATTCATTGGCAAAGTCTTCCGAGAAAACCCAATCGTCCATTTTATATGAATAAAAAGGCGAAATAGTATCTTGAATCAAAGCATTTTTACCTTTTTGATATAAAATTTCTTTTGGCTCAAAACCTTGAATCAATTTATCGATGTAATCTTTCTTTCCTTGTGCAATTAAAAATTCACCTGTTGAAATATCTAAAAATGCCACACCGAATTCTTTCTTACCAACGTGAATTGAACAAAGGAAGTTATTACTTTTTTGATCAAGAACCTGATCGTTATATGAAACACCAGGAGTCACTAATTCTGTAACACCTCTTTTAACAATTGTTTTCGTTAATTTTGGATCTTCTAACTGGTCACAAATGGCAACACGTTGACCAGCACGTACTAATTTTGGTAAATACGTTTCAACAGAGTGATGTGGGAACCCAGCTAATTCAATTGTTGCAGCAGCACCATTTTTACGTTTAGTCAAAGTAATTCCAAGAATTTTGGAAGCTTTAATGGCATCTTCACCAAAAGTTTCATAAAAATCTCCCACACGAAATAGAAGCATCGCATCAGGATGTTTTGCCTTTATTTGATTGTATTGTTTCATAAGTGGTGTTTCTGCCACTTGTTTTTTTACTTTTTCTTTTGCCAAAACGTAATTTTTAGAAGCATAAAAATAAAGTGGATGTTCTTCTTAACAAAGTTTACATCACCATTATTATCAACAAATTCCAGATTCAATGTTAATTATTCCAGCTTTCATTTATAGGGTTTTAAATTCTTAATTTTACATCCAAATAACATAAATAAGCACTCCATTCGTTATATCTTTGTATATTTTAGCGTGTTGAAGTTTAAAGTTTTACTATCGGTATTTTTTTTAGCCTCGTTGAGTTTTGCTCAGACGACAAGTTATCGATTGAGACAACTATACGCTGTAAAAGATTCTATCCTTCTGGACTCCAACTCAGTTTACCCGAATTCAATTCAAATCTTTTGTAAGAATACACGACTAAACCCAGAAAATTATACCTACAGTTTAAATTCAAATTATTTAAAAATCAAACAAAGATGTTCAGACACAATCTTTGTAAGTTATCGTGTGTTTCCTTTCAATTTATCACAAAAGTATCAAAGCAGAGACACTTCAATTATTTATAAAACCAATAGACCAAAAGATCAATTTTTATTAACCCAAGAAGATTTCACCTATGATCTTTTTGAAAAGAACACTATAAATAAATCAGGAAGTATTTCGAGAGGAGTAACATTTGGAAACAGTCAAAACCTTTCACTAAACTCTTCATTGAATTTAGAACTTGATGGAGATCTCTCAAATAATCTTAAAATTAAAGCTTCTATATCTGATAACAACATTCCAATTCAAGCTGATGGAAATACGAATAAACTACAAGAGTTTGATCAGATGTTTATTCAAATTTATAACAATCAAATGAAGTTAATCGCTGGGGATTTTTGGCTATACAAACCAACTGGTTACTTTATGACATATAAAAAAAGAGCACAAGGATTAACGTTTAATTATGTCATCCCAAAAGACACTAACAAAGTTTGGACAACTCAAACTAGTGGTGCTATTTCGAAAGGTAAATTTAACAGACAAATCATTCAAGGAATTGAAGGAAATCAAGGTCCATACCGATTGACAGGTGCCGAGAACGAACCTTACATTATCATTCTAGCTGGTACAGAAAGAATCTATATTGATGGTAAGCTTATGGAGCGTGGCCAAGAGTTTGATTATACCATCGATTACAACACAGCAGAGGTTACCTTTACGGCTAAAAACCTTATTAATAAAGATAAACGTATTGTCGTTGATTTTCAGTATTCGGATCAAAATTATGCAAGAACCTTATTTCAAAATTCCATCGGTTATAGAAGTGATAAAATGGAGTTTTGGTTCAATTCCTATTCCGAACAAGACGCTAAAAATCAATCATTGCAACAAACGCTTTCACTATCTGATAAAAACATGCTGAAACAAATTGGAGATAGTGTAAACTTAGCTCGTGCAGGTAGTATTGATTCATTAGGTTTCGCAGATAATCAAATTAGGTATAAATTGATAGACTCATTGGGTTATGACTCCATTCTTGTTTATTCTGTTAATCCTGATTCAGCATATTTTAAAGCTGTATTTGAATTTGTTGGTGATAATCAAGGTAATTATATCTTTTCAAACTTTAATGCCCTGGGTAAAGTTTACAAATGGGTTGAACCTATGAACGGAATTCCTCAAGGTAATTATGTACCTGCCCAATTAATCGTTACTCCAAAACAAAAACAATTGGTGACTATTGGAACAAAATATCGGCTTTCATCAAATCTAAATTTAGAATCTGAATTAGCACTCTCCAAAAATGACATCAATACCTTCTCTAATCTAGATGCAAATGATGATTTTGGTAAAGCACTAAAAACAAAAATCATTCACAATAAAACACTGATTAAAAATAATAATTGGAATATTGAAAACGCACTTGAATTTGAATTATTAGGTGCAAATTTTAATCCAATTGAACAATTTAGAACTGTTGAATTTGACCGAGATTGGAATACAAGATATAAAGGATACAAAGGAAACCAATTGTCTACCAATGGAAGTGTAACACTGAAAAATAAACGTTTGGGATATTTTACTTTGAAAGGACAACATTATAAAATTGGGGAGGATTATGTAGGTAAAAGGACGCAATTTAAAACATTAATCAATCAAAATGGTTTCAAAGCTGATATCATAGGAAGTGCTTTGAGTAGTCAAGCTTCAAATAAAAACACCTACATTCGTCATAAAGCAGATATTTCTCAGCGTATCGGGAAATTAAAAATTGGATATATCGATGATCACGAATTAAACACTTTTGATTCTACTAGTTATGCTTTAGCTCTTTCTAGTTATCAATTTTTCGATTATCAATTTTACATCTCTAATAGTGACTCTTCAAAAAATAATTTTCGGTTCTTTTATCGTGAGCGGTACGATCAACACTCTGATAGTTTTAATTTAATTCCTGTGGCAAAAGGAACTACAATCGGAAATGAAATTGAATTCAAAAATTTAAAAAATCATAAACTTCATTTCATATCCAGTTACCGAACATTAGAAATTAAAGACACAAATTTCATTCAACAAAAACCTGAAAATAATCTATTAGGACGAATTGATTATGATTTCAAAGCTTTTAAAAATGCAATTTCATTCAATAATTTCTATGAAATTGGTTCTGGTTTAGAGTTAAGAAAAGAATTTTTATACCTCCAAGTAGCTGCTGGTCAAGGTATATATACATGGATAGACTATAATGGAGATGGAATTAAAGACCTTAATGAATTTGAAATTGCACAATTTCAAGATCAAGCGCAATACATCCGAATTTTTACTCCAAGTAACCAATACACAAAAACTTTCTCCAATGAACTAAATCAAGGGTTATTTATAAGACCTGAAAGAATTTGGAGTAATGAAAAGGGATTTAAAAAATTTATCAGTCGATTCTCCAATCAATCTCGTGTAAGGATTTTAACTAAAACAAATCAATTTAATGGAATAACTTCATTCAATCCATTTCAAAACAACATTAGTGATACAGCTTTAATTTCAACGACAAGAAATTTAAAAAACACCTTTTACTTCAATCGTATTTCAAGTGTATTTGGAAGTGAATTTACGTTTAATGACAACCGAACCAAAACCCTTCTTTCTAATGGTTTTGATGCCAGACAAAAAACTTATAAAGAAATCGCTTTCAGGTGGAATATTAAACGCGTTTTTACATTAGAAGGAAGTGTTGAAGAAGGAACTAAAATTGCCAATGCAGACTATACATCTGGAAGAAATTATGCCATTAATTATGTTGTTGTTAAACCAAGCTTCATCTACCAACCCTCAACCTCATTTAGAATAACTTTTGAAGGGAAAATTTCCGAGAAAAATAATAGTCCCGATCTTGGTGATGAAAAAGCGAGTGTTCGTGAGATTGGAACAACAATTAAATACAACAAAGCTGAAAAAGGGAGTTTAAATGGGTCATTAAAAATGATTCGTATTACCTATAATGGTGTTCAAAACTCTTCACTTGGGTTTGAAATGTTAGAAGCATTAAAACCTGGTATAAACTATACTTGGAATATAGGCTATCAACGTTCCATTTCAAAGACTTTACAACTCTCTATTCAATATACCGGTAGAAAATCTGAAAACAATAGAATGATACATACAGGAGGAATGGAAGTTCGAGCTTTCTTCTAATTCAAATTTGTTTTTTTTTAGTACTTTCATATTCGGAATGAAAACTTTAAAGATTTGGATTTATGTTTTTCTCTTAACAAGCATTTGTTATGGTCAAGATATTCATTGGTCGCAATTCAACTACAACCCTATTTTTTTATCTCCTTCTAAAACGGGTGATTTTAAAGGTGATTATCGTTTTCATTCAAATTTCAGAAATCAATGGAAGAGCGTTACAAAACCTTTTACAACGTCTTCATTTTCAATTGATATGCCTCTAGAGAATTTTCATGATGTCGCGATAGGAGCATTATTTTTTAACGATTTTGCAGGAGATGGTAAATTAACAACAAATGAATTAATACTTTCTGCAGCAAAACCTTTTCAAATTGATTCAAACCTGACACTTCGAATTGGAATTAATTTTGGCATTAATAATAGAAACTTCAATCCCAATAATTTTAAGTTTGACAATCAATATAATGGGTTTGTTTTTGATCCAAACATGCCTAATTATGAAAATCTTCAATCAACTTCGAAAACAAATTTAACAACCGGCATAGGATTTAACTTAGATCAAAAAATTAAAACTTTTGATATTCAATACGGATTAGCATTTTATAACCTTAACCGTCCAAATAATGGCTTTTATGACGCTGAAGTGTTGAGACCTATTCGCACTTCTTTTTTCTCAAATATAGTGTTGCCTTTGACAACTGAATTTTATCTTTTTTCTGCTTTTAATCTCCAAGTTCAAAAAAAATATTCCGCTTTTACATTGGGATCTAGCTTACATTATAAATTTGAATTTCAGAGTAAGAATACTGAACTTTCAGTTGGTTGTTGGTATAGAATTAAAGATGCATTTATCATCAACCTCGGAGTCAATTATTTAAATTGGTATGGAGGATTCAGTTATGACATCACGCTGTCATCATTGAATGTCGCTAATAATTTTAGAGGAGGTCCAGAATTTGTGCTTCGTTATATTATTTCTAAATATAAACCTGAAAATACTTTTCGTAAAATATGTCCAGATTACTTATAGTTCCTTTCATTTTCATCATGTTTAATGCTTTTAGTCAAAATAACACTAAAAGTATGTTAAAGACTGCTGACCATGAAGTTGAAAAGGGTAATTACATTTTTGCTATCGAAATCTATGAAGAATTATTACAAAAAGATACACTTTCAATTGATTTAATTTGGAAAATTGCTGAAGCAAACAGGTGCTTGAAAAATTATAAAGAAGCTGAAAATCACTATAAAAAAATCATCGCTTTTAAAGCTGAAAATCAATTCTCAAAACTTGAATTAATGCTTGGACTTATACTGAAAAGTCAAGCCAAATATGATGAAGCCATTACATTTTTCAAAATGGCGAAAAAGAAATTAGCAACTGATAAAAAAAGTTTTGGATATCGAAAAGCAAAACATGAACTTCAAAGTTGTTTATGGGCAAAACAAGCTTCTGAATATGAAACTGACACACTTGAATTTAAAGATTTACCTCAAAAAATTAATAGCTTCAATACAGAACTAGCTCCAATTATACACAATAACCAACTGTATTTCACTGGAGTAAATTCAGGTGCAAATCATAAAAATTATATCGCATCCGTTTATCGCTACAACTACAAATTGGATTCTCTCTCGCTATTTATTGAGGATTCATTACATCAAGCAAATTTCGCTAATAGTACTTTTTCACTGGACCAAAAAAGATTTTATTTTGCAAGTTGTTCTGACAACAATTGTGTTATCATGGTAAAAAAACTCATTAACGATAAATGGACCAAAGCAGACACGCTAGGTGAAATCATCAATGAAAAGGGGGTAAATACAACAATGCCAGCTATTGGTAAAATTGATGGTAATGAAGTTTTGTTTTTCAGTTCTGATCGTTCGAATGGTTCAAAAGGAAAACTAGATATTTGGTATACAAGTATAAAAAATGGTAACCAATACACAAAGCCTAAAAACATCAAATCCATTAACTCTATTGATCATGAAATAAGTCCTTGGTTTGATACCTTATCTAATACATTATATTTTTCTTCAGAATGGAATGACAATCTTGGAGGTTTTGATATTTTCGCCTCTCAATATACAGATCAATTTCAACGCCCCGTTAATCTTGGTAAACCTTTTAATTCATCATTCAATGATGTATACTTCAGTAAAAACATTGATACTTCCTATTTTTCTAGTAACCGAATAGGAAGTCAAAATGATGTTTCAGAAACTTGTTGTAATGATCTTTTTAAAGTCATACCCAAACCATTAATGAAAAATGATAGAAATCAAATTAAAGAAACTGATTTTGTTGAATTAGAAAAAGCCTCATTAGCAGAATTAAACAAACGTTTACCAATTCAACTTTATTTTCATAATGATATTCCAAACCCAAGATCTGTGGATACATCCACCAAAGTCAATTATATCAATTCTTACCACGAATATTTGAATCTGATTAAACAATATCAAAAAGAATATTCCACAGGTTTAACTGGAATAGGTGCCGAAAATGCAAAAGAAGACATATCTGATTTCTTTACTGAGTATGTGGTTCAAGGTGTTAAAAATTTAGAACTTTTTAGAAACCAATTACTAATCGAGTTAGAGAAAGGTGCAAAAATAAACCTACAAATCAAAGGGTTCGCAAGCCCTCTTGCTAAATCGGACTACAATACCAAATTAACCAAACGTAGAATTCATTCACTCATCAACTATTTAAAAGAATATGATAATGGAATATTTTTACCTTACATTAAAAACACAGCAGAAAATAAAGGACGTTTGACTTTTGAAGAAATTCCTTTTGGAGAAGATAACGCCAATAAACTCACAAGCGATAATCCAAACGATACTAAAAACTCAATTTATTCAAGAGCAGCAGCACTAGAACGTAAAATTGAGATTAGAAGTGTTACAGATGTATCATCAATTACGGATACTAGTTCAATCGCACATTCTATTGATAAATCACTCTCTTTAACCAGTTCTAATCAGATCATCCAAATTCCAAGTATTTCAAATAAAGAAATTTCAACTTACACTTTTAAGGTAAAAAATAATGCTTCAGAAAACGTAAAAATTGAAAGTGTTGATATTCCCTGTGAGTGTAATACAGTAGATGCTCCATCTATTATAAATGCAAATGAAGAGACTACAGTAAAAATGACATTTAATCCGGAAGGATATTCTGGTAAAATCGTTAAATCTGTTTACATAAAAGTAGAGGGACAAAGTGAGAAACTTCGACTTGTAATCACAGGTACAGTTGAGTAAATTAAGTTCATAAAAGAGGTTAATTAAACGTAGTTTATTAAAATTAGGTTTAATGTACTACATTTGCACTTGTAAAATTGGCTCATGGAGATTAAAAATCAAACTTTAAATAAACCAAAAACAAGATTAAAATTTATAGACATGGCAAGATCAATCGCGATTTTGTTAATGTTGGAAGGCCATTTTGTTGATGATTCTTTAAATCCTATCTATAGAGATTCATCTAACTTAATCTATAGTACGTGGTTTTTCATTAGAGGATTTACTTCACCTATTTTCTTAACTGTTACTGGGATTGTTTTTGTCTATCTACTCTTGGGAAATAATCATCTAAAATATTTCAATAACATAAGGGTTCATAAAGGATATAAACGTGCAGTAGAGCTTTTATTTTGGGGTTATCTATTACAATACTATGCGTTTCACGTATTGCAATGTATCGGCGTTGGAATAATTACTATACTCCTTTTATATGGGCTTTATAGGCTTGTAAAAGTAATCCCTCTTTGGATATATTTCTTTTTAATGGGGACTTTAATTTTCTCTACATATATGTATTTTGGTGCAATGCCAAAAGATCAATATTGGCCAACAAATGCACCTGCTTTCATACAAAATATGTTTCATGGTAAGTATTCGATCTTTCCAATATTACCTCGAATGGGATATACAATGTATGGAGCTATGTTTGGAACAATCCTTTTCCATTACAAGGAACATGTTAAAACATGGAAATTTATATGTACAACTATTGCAATAGGAACTGTGTTATTTTTTGGGTTTGAGGAACTGTTTTTATACGTTGATAAAAACATCCTACATAATGTGAAATATCATTTATATAAACTCGATTGGTTATATGAAGCATTGGGAATGGTTTTAATCGTTCTTGGCGTATTAATCATAATTGAAAAATTAAGAGGTGATATCAAGCCCAACTTATTTCTCAAAATTGGACAAAATACATTAACGATATATATTCTTCACATGGTATTACTTTATGGTAGTTTAACAGGCTTAGGGTTGAATAAATTATTTCACCATAATCTAACTCCATGGCAATTAATCCCTGTTGTATCGATGTTTTTATTGTTTTTTGTAATTCTCATAAAGTACATCGATTACATTAGAACAAAGCTTAGCTTTATCCTTCTTCCAATCAGAAAAATTGCAAATATGATATTTGGAATTAAAGAAGCTTAAATCTTCTTTTTCTCTTGTTTTAACATTATAGGTTTTGATTTGGAAGGTTTCTTTGGTTTTCTTGGTTTAACAAAAACAATATTTTTTTCGTAAAACCTTGAACCACAAGAATCATCAACATACAATTTAACAGTATATTTCCCAACCTTTTTATAGTTGTGAACTGGATTGTTTGAAAATGAAAAATTACTATCTCCAAACTCCCACATAATACAATTTGCTTCAGGAAAGTTTGCCTTACATTCAGCAAAATATTTCATATCTGATGTTCGATAGTGTTTCAATGTTGATCTGTTCCATGAAAGGTTATAATACTCATAATTAGATAAAACCAGTTTTGCTGCTTCTTTCTCTACAAATAAAGCTTGATTTGCGTCTAATTTTGAAATTTTAACACCAACAGGAGATTCTTTAAAAATAGAAGCGTAAAATGTAGATGCAGATAATAATGAACCCAATTTAGAAGGATGAGCATTATCTTTTTTGTACAGTTCGTATTTCGGACGATTTGTTCTTACTTTTCGCCAAACCATTCCCACAGGAACAATCGGAATATTGTATAAAGAACTTATATATTTATAACCTTTTATAATGCTATCCTGCATTTTATCATAGGTATTAATCTCTTTCCTATATTGATAACCATTTTTGTACCCCCAAGTATTGTACAACAATAAATTGACACATGGGTTATATAAATGAATAGAATCTATAATTTGATTGAAGTAAGGTAAAGTAGCAGTATCTATATGTTCTTTTGGAAAACTTAACTCTCGACTAAACCCTTGTAAAATGATGTAATCCCATTTACGGTTCTTAATAGTCTGAAACATGTCTAATCTTCCAGTATGAACCTTAAATGAAGCTCCTGATTGAGTGTTCTTCTCTACATGAACAAGTTTGCCTTTTGATTTTGCTATATGCTCAAAAATAGCAGGCATATTATTCATATGAGTGTAACTATTCCCTAAAAAAAGAATATTTAATGAATCATTCGTTACTAGTTGTGAAAACGAATTAAATGAAAGTAATAGTGTTAATATGATAATCTTTACTTTCATTTTTTTTCATTTTTAAGCGTTTCTAATCTTTTCAGCAACAGATTCAAGTTCATCCATTGATAGTTTTAACTTTGGATTACTGAAATTCATGTCATTCATTTTATTCATAGGAACCAGATGAATGTGTGCATGAGGAACTTCCAAACCAATAACAGTAACACCAACCTTTTCACATGGAAAAGCAATTTTAATCTTCTTTGCTACCGACTTAGAAAACTGCATAAATTGGGCCAATAATTCATCCTCTATATCAAAAATGTAATCTACCTCTAATTTAGGAATTACAAGTACATGACCTTTTGCTACAGGGTTAATATCTAAAAAGGCTAAGAATTGATTATTCTCAGCCACTTTAAAACATGGTATTTCACCATTAATTATTTTTGTAAAGATGGTACTCATCCTCTTGTAATTTTTAATATCTCAAACTTCATCACACCATTTGGAGTAGTAATATCTGCAATTTCTCCCTCAGACTTTCCAACTAAACCTTTACCAATTGGTGATTCAATAGAAATCTTTTTAGCCTTTAAATCAGCTTCATTTTCTGCAACTAAAGTATACTCCATTTCCATACCATTAGCAACATTCTTAATTAATACAGTAGATAGAATATAAACTTTTGATTCATCAATCATGGATTCATCAACAATTCTAGCATTAGAAATTACTTCTTCCAATTTAGCAATTTTCATCTCTAACAATCCTTGAGCTTCTTTTGCAGCATCATATTCTGCATTTTCAGATAAATCTCCTTTATCCCTTGCTTCAGCAATTTGATTTGAAATAGCAGGTCTCTGAACTGTTTTCATCTCATGAAGCTCATTTTTAAGTCTATTTAATCCTTCTTCTGTATAATATGTAACTGACATGATAAAAATTATTTTTATAAACAAAAACAAGAGAGCTCATAAGAGCTCTCCTGTCTAACAAATATATTAAAAAATATTATTTAATACTAATAGTAGCACCTAATGTGTGGATCACACCAAATGCTCCTGCTATTCTAGCTGTATACTCTATACCAAGTGCACTTCTAGACCTTCCAACAAATGTATCAAACGTAAAACCACCTGAAGGTCCTGTTAAAGCATTTGATCTATTTGCTGAAGAAAAGATGTTCTTTTCATACACAAAACCACCTAATAAATGAAAAGCCATTGTTTCAGTTGTTAAACCATAATTTAACCCTAAACGATATTGATCATGAGAGAATGAATTTGCTGTAAAACCAGCATCAACTGTCAACATATTTCTTTCATCAAACGTAAAATCATAAGCTGCACCAATATTCAATAACGCTGGTAATTCAAAGTCCTGAACCCTTTGATTTAATGTAGCAATTTCTCCTGATTCTGAGTAGTATGCTTGTTGATTAAAACCATCACCTTTATAAGTCATCGTTGGCCCAACATTTTTTAATGCAATACCAAATCTATATTTATCAGCAGAATATCTAACACCTGCATCAATAGCTATACCAGTCCCCTTCATATTAGACATACTTTCAGAAATAACCTTGAAGTTAATCCCACCTGAAATAGTTGAAGAGAACAAACGTGCATAACCAATGTTGAAAACATTAATTCTTGGTGAAAATGTACCAATTTGCCCATCAGGGTTTGCTACAGTTGTGATATCAATATCTCCAAAGTTCATTGCTTGAATTGAAACTGATATAACACTACTATCACCTTTTAACTTTTGAGCAAAACCAGCAGCACTAAATCCAATACCAGAACTAGAACCCATCCAATTTGAATAATTGAATTTTAATTGAGTTTTATCAACATATGCAAGACCTGCAATATTAGTGTATGCAGCTTCAACACCTTTTGAAGATGCAATATTTGCATCACCCATTGCAGAGCTTCGTGCCCATGGGTTAACTAACAAGTGTGATGAACCTGCTGAACCAACTCTATCCTCATTACCTGCATGTAAGATTGTAGTCGTCAAAAACAATCCTACTGCTATGATTTGTTTAATTTTCATTACTTTATTTTTCATGTTTCTCAAATCTCTTATTAAATACCGTGTAAGTCAATTTGTCTCATTCCGCCGAAGAATTTAACAACTCGTTCACCAATTCCTGGAACTTCAACGTGAATTAAGTATATACCACCAGCAATAGGAATTGCTTGGTGATTCTTTAAATCCCAATCGATGTATGTTTGTGGACTATCCTTTTTGAAAGTACGAACTAACTTACCATTCACAGTGTAAATTTTAACTGTACAAAGTTCAGGTAAATTTGTAATCTTAACAAAATTCTGTAATCTACTTCCCTCATATTCAGAATAAGCATAATAAGGGTTTGGAACTATGTTAATGATATTTAATACCTCAGCTAATTTACTATCTACATTTGTTTTCGTACGAATATCATCCATATTCCATGAGAACATTGGGT
>CAZOLZ010000044.1:0-17891 GCA_964580965.1 uncultured Flavobacteriales bacterium
TTCTAGTCAAACCTTTTCAATCTTATCAACATTGAAGTAAAGATATTCACAGCTTCTATGTGCTAATTTGTCGATAAATATTAATAACTCAACAACTAACTGATAGAAAAGGAGTTTAAGAACGAGTTACTAAATTTACATAAGTTTAATACCTTTGTCAAGAAAAAAAATTCCTTGTTTTAAACATTAAAATGTTAAAAGAAAATGAACCCTAATGCCACACTAACATTCCTCAAAAAAATCACAAAAAAAACACAATATTTGCCCTCAGAATTAATTCATTTAATCTATCCTGAGCATTGTCAGATTTGTGATTGTGAACTGTCAAAATACCAGAAAAAAATTTGTTCTTTTTGCTTCGGTGAACTGCCTTTTACAAATTTTGAAAGTTACAAAGAGTCAACTTCACTTGAAGAACTTTTTTGGGGGAGGTGTAAAATCCAACATAGTTTTGCTTTACTCTATTTCGAAAAAGGCAAAACTACTCAACAACTTTTACATGAATTAAAATACAACGACAAACCCTTACTAGGTGAAATATTGGGTGAAATAATAGGAAAAAAACTATTTAATTCTGATAAATGGAAAGAAATAGACGTACTTATACCTGTACCTATCCATCACTTAAAAGCCTACAAAAGAGGTTATAATCAAAGTGAAAAAATTGCAAGCGGTATAAGTAAAACCCTTAATATCCCAGTAAAGACTGGGTTTTTAAAAAAACATATTAACACTAAAAGTCAGACCAAAAACAACAAAATATCACGATGGGAAAATGTTAAAGACACCTTTTATATCAATAAAATAGAACGATACAAACACATTGCGTTAATTGATGATGTAATAACTACTGGATCAACTTTAGAAACAATTGTTAATGATATTCACAAAAAATATCCCGACATTCGTATTAGTATAATTTCATTAGCACTTACAAAATGAGTTCAAACAAAATTTTAGTTATTGGAGGAGGAATATCTGGCGTGTCATTAGCAGCTCATTTTTGCAAAGAAAATCAAAATGTTACACTAATTGATAATCAAATTAATCATAGCAGTTTAATTGCTGCAGGACAAATCAACCCTCTAGTATTTAGAAGAATGAATAAATCGTGGCGAGTTGATGAATTTATTCCTTATTGTAAACAATTTTATGCTGAACTTGAACAATACTCACATTCAAAAATATATCATCCTTTAATCATAAGAAGACTTTTTTCGTCTGAAGAAGAAAAAGAAATGTGGGTTGAAAAACAAGCTTCTGAAGCATTTTACAACTATATGGAAGTCATCAATGAAGAAGATGAAAACTATAATCATGCCTTTAATGAATTCGGAAGTGGAAGAGTAAAAAATGCTTCTTACATAGACGCTTCAGCATTTTTATCTGCATGTAAGCAATTCATCACAGAAAATAAGGGTCAAATCAAATATGAACAATTCGATTATAATTCATTCAATCCTGAAAGCAATACTTATAAAGGTGAAAAATTTAAACATGTTGTTTTTTGTGAAGGCTATTTGAATCAAAAAAATCCTTGGTTTAACTATTTACCCGTCAGAACAACAAAAGGAGAAATATTAACAATCAATTCAGAAAATCTCAATAATGATGAGGGGTTGAACCGTAAATGCTTTATTATACCTGTTGGAGGTCATGCCTTCAGAGTTGGAGCAACTTATGTCTGGAAAACAGATGATTTAACACTAACAACAGAAGGTAAAAATGAATTAATTGAAAAATTTGAAAAATTAAGTTCATATCCCTATGAAATTATTGATCATAAAGCTGGTATCAGACCTACAACTCCAGATAGAAGACCTATTATCGGAAGTCATCCCAATAATGAAAACATGTTTATTTTTAATGGATTAGGAAGTAAAGGGTATATGACTGCTCCATTATTGGCAAAAGAATTTGTTGATCATATTCTTTATCACAAACCATTGGACAAAGAAGTGCAAATAGGACGTTTTAAAAATAAAAAATAATTAGTTTTTAAGCTGATTTACGATCTTTGTTGTTGAAAATCCTTCTACGATGTCAATTACTTTCACTTCTCCACCATTATTCCGAACAATATCAGAGCCAACAATATACTTCTTTGAAGTCGTATCTCCCTCGTTAGGATCATAATCCGCTCCTTTAACCAAGACGTCTGGTTTAAGAAATTTTATAATATCATAAGGTGTCTGTTCTTCAAATAAGATTACCATATCCACAAAACCTAAAGACGCTATTACTTGTAACCTTGCATCTTCTTTATTTATTGGGCGTTCATCTCCTTTTCCTTGTTGCTTTACCGATGCATCAGTATTTAATGCAATAACTAATCGATCACCTAAATCAGCTGCTTTTGCTAAATAAGTTACATGACCTTTATGTAAAATATCAAAACAACCATTTGTAAAAACTACTTTTTGCCCCATTAATTTCCAAGCCTCAATTTTCATTAAAGCATCTTCGTGTGAACAAATTTTTGAATAAATATAATTAATTCGACTCATCTGTTTTTTCAAAATTATTAGGTAAAAGTGCTAAAGAAATCAAGCCCAAAATTATCATTAATACCGTTTGTGACAACCAAATTATCCATCCTAATGCTGTTCCTATTGCTAATGCTTGTTCTGGATAATCTCCTTTGATATAAAAAGCTACTACCAAGCCAACTAAAATAGGATAAGTACCAATTCCTCCATTAGTTAATATAATACCTAAAGACCCTGCAATAAAGCCCAATAAACAACCTTTAAAAGGGAAATCTACTGTTTCTTCTAATGAGAAAAATGGAAAAACAAACATTAAAATGTAAGCAAACCATATAATAAGAGTGTGTAAAATATATTTTGACGGTGATTTAACTTTAAAGATTGATATCAAACCAGCGAAAACATTCTTTACAAATTCTATTACCTTTATTCGGAACTTTTTATACTTAAAAAAAATGATTAAACCTGAAATTAAGAATACCCCCCCTGTAAACAATAAAATAGACTTTAAAGAGAAATCACCTGTTGTTTCTAGGCTATCAGTTGACTTAAAATCAAATGTCTGAACTTCATTTAACAGTATAAAAAAATCATCATAAGCTAAAAAGGCTGTAAATAAACCTATACCAGCTAATACGATAAAGTCGATTGCCCTTTCAGCTACAATTGTTCCAAAAGAAGTTCCAAACGGAACACCTTCTGACTTATACAGCATTCCTGCTCGTGACGCTTCTCCTGCTCTAGGAATTGTGAAATTGATTAAATAACCAATCATAATTGCATGATATCGATTCCAGAATTTTGTTTGATGACCAATGGGTTCAAGCGCTAAACTCCATCGATATGCTCTTGAAAACAATGCGATTACACTAAATAAAAGTGCAAAAACAATCCAAAAATAATTCGCTTCTCTTAACTTATCATAGAATGTATCTAAATCTTGAGCAGATAAATTGGAAAATGAATGCCATACTAAATAAACACCTAATGCTAATGGTAAAATTGTTTTAACAAATTTAATTAGGTATTTCTTGAGCATTACTAATCGATAAGGTTCGTTTCTTCGTTTGGAAAAATTAAATTCGGCTTAAATGTTTTAGCTTCCTCAAAATCCATATATCCATAACCGATAATGATAATCACATCTCCTTTGGCTACTCTTCTAGCTGCAGGTCCGTTTAAACATATTGTACCAGATTGACGATCACCTTTGATGACATACGTTTCAAAACGTTCACCATTATTAACATTTACGATTTGTACACGCTCACCTTCAATAATATTAGAAGCGTCCATTAAATCTTCGTCTATCGTGATACTTCCGATATAATTTAAATCAGCTTGTGTAACTTTTACACGGTGAATTTTGGATTTTACTACCTGAATTAACATCTTAAAAATAATCTTGATGCAAAAATAATTATAAATCTATTTAATATTGGATTATTATTTCAAAAAAAAAGCCGACCTAAGTCGGCTTCTTCATTAAAAAAATGAATCTTATGCTTCTGCTTCTGCTTCTGCTTCCTCTTCTTCTTCTGGCTTAACAGCACCACGCGCCATTCTTACACCAACTACAACAGATGCTTGAGGCTCAAGAATTGTTAATCCTGGAATTTCAACAGATTTAACACGAATAGAATCACCAATCTTTAAATCAGAAATATCTAATGTGATAGCTTCTGGTAAATCTTTTGGTAAACCTACGACATTTAACATTCTGTAAGATTGTAACAATTTACCTCCGGCCATTACACCTCTTGCAGATCCTGTCAATCTAACTGGTAAGGCAACTCTTACAGGCTTGTTATCATCTAACTCTAAAAAGTCAACATGTTGGATTTTTCCTGTTAATGGATGTTGTTGTAATTCACGAACAACAGCATTTGCTTTTTTTCCTTCAACTTCTAACTCAAATTGATAAACTTCTGGAGAAAAAATTAATTTCTCTAATTCTACATTCTTTACAGAAAAGTGAGTTTGCTCACCTGATCCATAAATTACGCACGGTACCTGCCCATTTTTTCTCAGTTGTGCAGCGTCCTTTTTCCCTACGTTCGTTCTTGTCGAACCGCTCAATTGTGCAACTTTCATTTGTTTGTTTTTATTATGAAATTATAAAATGTGAACTAATTGATTCGTTGCTGATTAATCTTTTAATTACATCAGCAAATAAATTTGAAACCGTTATTACTCTAATTTTTGAGCTTTCTTGTTTCAATGGTATTGTATCTGTTACGATTAATTCTGTTAAACTTGAATTTTCTATTCTCTCGTATGCTGGACCAGATAATACAGCGTGAGTACAAAAAGCACGAACACTTTTAGCTCCTTTAGCCATGAATAAATCAGCAGCTTTCGTTAATGTCCCAGCGGTATCACACATGTCATCAACCAACAACACATCCTTCCCTTCAACATCACCAATAACCGTCATTTCAGCTACTTCATTTGCTTTCTTTCTCGACTTGTGACATAACGCCAAACCAATGTCTAATTTCTTAGCATACGAATTAGCACGTTTTGCACCACCAGCATCAGGTGCTGCCATGATTAAATTCCCTGTATTTAATTTTTCCATTTCTGGAAAGAAAATAGTTGAACCATACAAATGATCAACTGGAACTTCAAAGAAACCTTGAATTTGATCTGCATGTAAATCCATAGTCATTACACGATCAACTCCGGCTGCCATCAACATGTTAGCTACTAACTTTGCTCCAATTGCAACTCTTGGCTTATCTTTTCTATCTTGTCTTGCATAACCAAAATAAGGAATTACAGTAATAATTTTTCTAGCAGATGCTCTTCTTGCTGCATCAACCAAAAGTAAAAGTTCAAATAAATTGTCAGATGGTGGCATAGTAGATTGAACAATAAAGACATCTTGTCCCCTAACGGTCTCTTCAAATGAAGGTTGAAATTCACCATCACTAAAATCAGAAACAATCACATTTCCAAGATCTACTCCATAGTTTAAAGCAATCTTGTCTGCTAAACTTTTAGTAGCTCTACCTGAAAATATTTTTACACCGTAAGACATAACTATTACTTTTGAAGGGGCAAAGTTATCAAATTTTATTGTACTAATTCCATTTATCAACAACAAATGTTGAAATCTCGAAAGGATTTTATGTTTTTTCTATCAAATCTCGTTCAAGTTGATTACATTTGCACGGCTTCCTTGTTAAAGGCAAAGTTTAAGACACTTATTTAATTTATCATATTTTATGAAAACAATTGCTGGAAATAAACAACTAGAACAAATCATCGCTAAGGTTGAAAAGGATAGTATTTTAGCTGATGGTTTAATTGATGACCTCAAGTCGTTAAGAGAAATTGCTTTGAAAGAAGAAGATCCATTAGTTGTTAAAGTTCTTCGTTTAACTTATGAATTCCTTGAAGAAAACAAAGCTTTTGATGTTCAAGGTCAATTTGATGAGGATGATGAAGGAAATGAATACCCAATCGAAATTGAAGATCAAGAGAATTTAGTTTATTTATTGAATCTCTTAACTAATGCAGAACACAAAATTAATCGTGAAGAAATTAAAGACTACCGTACTGCATTAAAAATGGAATTATATTAGACTTTTTAAAATCTAATTTTAATAAAGGGAAAATGCTATTTTCCCTTTTTTTATATCTTATTGATTATGTTAGGATTAAAATTACCGACAGACCCTCGTTGGGCAAAATTATGCGAAACGAATTTAGAGGAGGTTTTAACTGATCACGCATGGTGTGAACAAAAAGCTGCAACCAACTGCATTAATCTCATCATTAATAACTCTGAGAAGCCTGAATTAGTTTCTAAGATGCTTGAAATTGCTCAAGAAGAAGTTGAACATTTTAAAATGGTACATGATATCATTTTAAAACGTGGTTATGAATTTGGAAGAGAACGAAAAGACGATTACGTTAATAAATTGGTAAAATTCATGCGTAAAGGTTCTTCAAGAGAACAATCATTAATAGACCGTTTACTTTTTGCAGCCTTAATCGAAGCTAGAAGTTGTGAACGTTTTAAAGTACTTTCCGACACAATACAAGATGAAGAATTAGCTAAATTTTATTTTGACTTGATGGTTAGCGAAGCCAATCATTACACTGTGTTTTTAAAGTTTGCAAAACAATACGCAGAAACAGTTGATGTGGATAAGCGATGGAAGGAATGGTTAGCGTATGAAGCTGAAATTATTCAAAGCTTCGGTAAAGATGAGTCGATACATGGTTAATTGATTACTAAATTGTAATTAAACTAATTAAAAAGGCGATTTCAAATGAAATCGCCTTTTTTGTATTAATACTTATTAACTATTACTCTACCGTAACAGATTTAGCTAAGTTTCTTGGTTGATCAACATTACAACCTCTCATTACCGCAATATGGTAAGATAATAGTTGTAATGGAATTGTTGCTAGTAATGGAACTAAATGTTCATCCGTATCAGGAATTTCAATCACATGATCAGTAATTTCTTTTACTTGCTTATCACCTTCTGTTACAATTGCAATAATTTTACCTTTTCTTGCTTTTACTTCTTGAATATTACTTACAACTTTTTCATAAGAAGTACCCTTTGTCGCAATAACAAACACAGGCATCTCATCATCAATCAAGGCGATTGGTCCGTGCTTCATTTCTGCTGCCGGATAACCTTCAGCATGAATGTATGATATTTCTTTTAACTTCAACGCTCCTTCCAAGGCAACAGGAAATGAACTTCCTCTACCTAAATATAGTGCATTTGTTGCATCTTTGTAAACTGATGCGATTTGTTCAATCAAAGCATTACTCTCTAAAATTTTCTCAACCTTGTATGGAATCGCTTCTAATTCAGTTAATAAAGTATGGAATTTTCTTTCATCAATTGCTCCTTTTTTATATGCTGCTGATAGTGCCATTAATGTTAAGACTGTAACTTGAGCTGTAAAAGCTTTTGTTGAAGCAACTCCGATCTCTGGTCCTGCATGCGTGTAAGAGCCTCCATGTGTAACTCTTGAAATAGAAGATCCAACCACATTACAAATACCTAAGATTGTTGCTCCTTTGGATTTTGCTAATTCTAATGCAGCTAAAGTATCTGCAGTCTCTCCAGATTGAGAAACAGCTAAAACGATGTCATTCTCATTAATTATTGGATTTCTATATCTAAATTCACTTGCATATTCAACTTCTACATTTATTCTAGCTAAATCCTCGAACAAATATTCTCCAACCAAACAAGCATGCCATGAAGTACCACAAGCCACCATAATAATTCTTGGTGCATTTACGATTTTTTGTTCAAAATCTTTAACTCCACCTAATGAGACCCAACCCTCAGTTGAATTCAAACGCCCTCTAAAACAATCTTTAATTGAACGAGGTTGTTCATAAATCTCTTTTAACATGAAATGCTCATAACCTCCTTTTTCAAGAGCTTCTAATTGCATTTCTAAATGCTGTACATATGGTGTAACTTCGCTATTAGCAATGTTTACAATTTTTAAACCCTCTACTAAATCAACTTCAGCAATTTCCTCATCATCTAAGTACACAACTTTTTTTGTATACTCAACAATTGGTGTTGCGTCAGAAGCTAAAAAGAAATCTCCATCGTTACCTATACCTACTACCAAAGGACTACTTTTTCTGGCTGCAACTAATTTTGAAGGATTTTCTTTAGACATAACCACAATGGCATAAGCACCTACAACACTATGTAAAGCAAGTCTTACTGCTTCAGCAAGATTTACGTTTTCCTTTTTTTGAATGTCATCAATTAAATGAACCAATACCTCTGTATCTGTTTCACTTTGAAATTCATACCCTCTATTGATTAACTCTTCTCTGAGTGTATCATAATTCTCGATGATACCATTGTGAATCAAAGCTAATCTTCCATCCATAGAAGCATGTGGATGAGCATTTATATCATTTGGAAGACCATGTGTAGCCCAACGAGTGTGACCTATACCTACACCACCATTTATATTTTTTTCGCTTGCAAACGCTTCTAAATTCGCAACCTTTCCTTGTCTCTTGTAAAGATTAATTTCACCTTGATCTAATAAAGCAATACCTGCACTATCATAACCTCTATATTCTAATCTTTTCAACCCTTTTACTACTATTGGGTACGCCTCTTTTTTACCAATGTAAGCTACTATTCCACACATACGCTTAAAATTTTAGAACTCAGTATATTTGAGTGTTAATTTTGGTTTTAAACTTGTTGAATTAGGACCATTAAAAATAATCCTATTTAATGATGAATTATATTCTTTTGGATAGACGTATATTTTAGAACCATCTACCAATAAATCTAAATTTTGTCCGTCTATTGTCACGGGATACTTTTGACGTGTAACCTTTGCCTGAATGTATGACTTTAAATCTAATGTGAAATGATTTTGAGTGTCATCATAAGAACCTGAACCTACATTAAACAATTTGGTTGTTGTTTCCATGTTTGTAGCAAAATTAACGTCATAACCAGTTCCATATAAATCTCCAGATTGATAATTAACTGGTAAAACTAAACTTGCCTCATGAACGATTATGTTGGATGGCAAATTCTCAAGTCCTGGTATTTCAATCACAGCTCTTGATGCTAAAGCTTGTGCATAAAATGTGTTATTTCCTAAACTATTATTATCAACTACGTTTTCTACTTCTGTTGAACTATTATCAACTTCGACATGATTAAATTTAGCAGCTGAAGAATTGATTAAAAAATCAAATGTTTTACTTACTCCGTCTTGTCTGTAATAAATTGTCAGCTTTGACAAAGGGTCATTGATATCAAAATAAAAGATGCCACCTTGACCCGAACTGAAAGAAGTTACTGATTTGATGTGCAATCCTTTGAAATAATTAAAGAAAGCATCATTTGAATCAAATGTACCTGTCATGTTGTTTGCTTCAGTCATAAATTGTTTTGCCAAATTTGTATCAAGATAAATACGCATTTGAGGGTCGTAAGTCGTTGTATCTATAATGATTTCATTAAATGGGTCTGGAGTAACTGTAGATTTATTTGGGTCTATCAAATTAATCGAATTTAACGATTTTGAAGAAAAAGAATAATACAATGTTTCAACATCCAATGTATCACTTAACTCATAAACTTCAAAAGTTTGATCTTCTAACGTACCATAAACACCATCATACTTTAATCCTAATACAAACGAATCTAATACAATTGAATTTAAATCTCCAAAATTAGGACTTGTTGATGGTAATCTCAGTTGCGTGAAGAAACTAGAATTAACTGGTCCAAATACAGGATCAACATAATTACCTAATAAAGCGACACTCGAAGTGCTTGTGATTACAGAATCCTCCCAAATAGAATAAGTATTAAATGAGAATGTATCTACAATAGTTGCATTTAATAGCGCATCTGGATTTATTGTTGAGCTTCCAACATAAGAATCTTTCTTTTTACATGAGTAAAAACCTATTCCCAATACAAAAACGAGAATTAAAATTCTTAAGAGTTGTTTTTTTCTCATTGACTATGACAATACCTCTGCTTCAATAACCTTGTCAAAAAATTCAGATAATACTTTATTTTGATTTTCTTCAGGTATAAATTCTTGTTTCAAACAAGTTGCATCATCAAAAATTTCTTGCATCCAAGGCTTTACCTCCTCACTAGCAATGTTTAAACCATCTGAATATTCAACCATAACTTTGGTAATATTCTCAGGGCTTGTATCTTTTAGTTTATCAACAATCTCATCACCAAATCCTTCAAATTTTAATTTTTCAGGAAATCTTGCATCCCAATTATTGTCGAAACATTCTCCATACAAACTGTAAACGACTCTGGTATCTGCAAAATGTGGATCTTTACCGTACAATCCTTTAAGATAAATTGGCATAAGCATTGACATCCATCCATGACAATGAATTACATCTGGTTGCCAACCTAATTTTTTAACCGTTTCTAGAACTCCACGACAAAAGAACATAGCTCTTTCATCATTATCTTCAAAATATTTTCCGTTTTCATCAACAACAGTATTCTTTCTCTTAAAATACTCTTCGTTATCAATAAAATAAATTTGCATACGAGCAGCTGCTATTGAAGCTACTTTAATTATTAATGGGTGATCATTATCATCAATCACAATATTTAATCCTGATAAACGAATAACTTCGTGAAGCTGATGACGTCTTTCATTAATAGATCCATATCTAGGAGTAAACACCCTAATTTCCTTTCCAGACTCTTGTATACCTTGTGGCAATCTTCTTGCTGTGTTTGATATTTCAGACTTTGGTAGGAAAGGTGTAATTTCCTGCGACATAAATAGAACTTTCTTTTTCTCCATGAAAATCTTTAAGATTTGGTAAAAACTTTACAAAAATATTAAAAAAAAAGTGAATCTTCAACAAAAAGAAATAGTTTTGTCGAACAAAAAAAATACTTTAACTGCAAATAGTGAAAGTTTATAGTACAATATCTGAATTAAAAAAAGCACTTAATTTACTAAAAAAAGATGGTGCTAAAATAGGTTTTGTCCCTACTATGGGCGCTTTACACAACGGTCACCTCTCTTTAGTTAAAGAGTCTAATAATCAGTGTGATATAACTGTTGTAAGCGTTTACATAAATCCCACACAGTTTAATAACTCAAGTGATTTTGAGCATTACCCAAGAACCTTGGAAAAAGATCTTTCATTATTAGAAAGAGAAAATTGCAACATTGTTTTCACTCCATCTGACAACGAAATATATCCTGATAATTTCGAGAAAATTTCACTGGATCTTGGTCAACTTGCAGAAATCATGGAAGGAAAATTCAGGCCTGGGCATTTTGATGGTGTTATGAATGTTGTTTATCGTTTATTTGACATTATACAACCAGATAAAGCTTTTTTTGGTTTAAAAGACTTTCAACAAGTTGCAGTAATCAAATTCATGGTAAAGCAACTTAATTTACCTGTTGAAATTATTCCATGCCCAACTTTAAGGGAAAATGACGGTCTTGCAATGAGTAGTCGAAATATAAGACTTACGAATGAAGACAAAGCAAATGCTTTGATTTTATTTAAAACATTAGACTTTGCACAATCATTAAAAAAACAAGGGAGATCTCCAAAAGAAGTTCAAAAAGAAGCTGTTACATTTTTTAAGGCTAGTAATCTTGAGCTTGAATATTTTGAAATCGTTGATCCGTTGACTTTAGCATCATTAGAAAATGAATGGGTAAATAACTCTACAGCTTGTATCGTGGCATACTGTAATGATGTAAGGCTAATTGACAACTTAGAATTAAACTAAATTAATAATTCTTCTGCCGGATCCCAGACAATCGATTCAAAATTCTGAATTTGATCATCAACAACTAAAACTCCTTCCTTTTTTAGTTTTTCTTCCATTTCAAAAGGTGTAGAGAAGTGCATTTTACCAGTTAGTAAACCTTGACGGTTTACAACGCGATGAGCAGGAATCGCTTTATCTGTATTGCTAAATTTATGAGACTGATTCATAGCCCAACCTACCATTCTACTTGAGCGTTTTGATCCTAAATAACTTGCAATTAACCCGTATGATGTAACTCTTCCTCTTGGAATTAAACGAACAACTTCGAAAACCATTTCAAAAAAATCGTTTTTACCTTTTACTGGAGAAGAACTCAATTTTACTTAGATAATACTTTTGGAATTCTAAAGTAGTCAGAATCTTTTTTGGGTGCATTTTTCAACGCTTCATCTTGAGTAACAGATATGTTTGGATTATCATCTCTCAAAACATTAACTTCATCGTTCATAAAGATTAAAGGCTCGACATTATCAGTAGGAAGCTCTGAAAGTTTATCCATGAAGGAAATGATGTTTTCCATATCTTTTTTGATGGCTTCTTTATTATCTCCTTCAAATTTCAATCGTGCTAAATGGGAGATATGATCTACTAAATCGTCTGTTATCTTCATTTTGAATTTCTTAACTGGTCACAAATATACAAATCTTATCTCATTTGTGAGGCTCGATACAATTTCAATTCATCCCAAGTCACTTTGTCTCCCAATTTTTCTTTTAGAGGAGTTAACGATTCCTCTTGATATCCTTCAAAATATGTTACTAATTCACTTATTTTTTCCTCCGATAATACTTGATTCAATTCAATCTTTTCATCTTTGATCAATTTGGCTAAATGATTGTAAATTGTATTTGTAGTTAACTGCCTGAGTTTTGCAATTTCTTCAACTGTTTTACCATTCTCAAACATAACTAATGTTTGTTCATAGGTAGATAATTTCTTTTCTTTTTTGGATTTTTCAATGATTTCAGTTTCATCATCTAAATCTATATCTGGTTCATCAAAGAATGAAACATTCTCCCTACTCTCTTGTTTGATTAATGCAGCCTTAGTTATCTTGTAATGTTTCACTTCTTCATTCCAAATTCTTTCTTTAGAAATTTCTAACCCTAAACTAACTGATTCTATGTATGTTTTCACACGTTTTAATTGTAAAATAACTTTTAATAATAAATCCCTTAATTCTTCTAATTCTTTTACTAATTGACGTGTCTTCTTTTGTTTTTTAAGTTGATAAATTTGCTTTAAAACTGCATAATAAACTGAATCAAATTGTTTGAAAAAATAGTTGTATGCAGCATCAACCCTTTCTTTTAAAAATAAGTAATCAACCTCTTGCCTGCTTATAATTTGAGTCAATTGATTTATGAATTTTTTTGCTGGATCCATTGTTGTTGCAATCATTTGATTCTGATGATGGATCCATGATTTTAATTTTCCCTTCTCTGATTTTGATGTAGCGTGTTTATATTCTAGCTCATGTTTAATCCATGCTTGTTGCATATCATACCAATCAAACGTTTCTTTCAACAAATTATATAAATATGTTTTTGACGTGTTTTTTAAAGCAATATCTAGTTGAGATTGATTTAATTTGTTTTGTTGAAAATGAACAACCGTCTCATCGTTTGTCATTCCATTCAAGCGCAACGATTCTGTTAAAATCAATCCATCAAGCGATTTTAATCTTGAGAATGCTACGTAAGCTTGACCAGGTGCAAAAACATTAGAAACATCTAAAATTGCTTTCTCAAAGGTTAGTCCCTGACTTTTATGGATTGTAATTGCCCACGCAAGTTTAATTGGATACTGTACAAAAGTACCAACAACCTCTTCTTCAATTTCTCCTGACTCATTATTTTGAACATACTTTACATTATTCCATTCGTATTTAGAAACCTCAATTGTCTTATCTTCTTCTTTAAAATAAACCATGATTTCATTGGAACTTATTTCTTTTATGACACCCATTTTACCGTTGTAATATTGTTTATCCGAACTAACAATATCATTCTTAATAAACATAATCTGAGCGTCCTTTTTGAATTCTAAGTTTGCATCAATTGGGTACATATGCGGTGGAAATTCACCTGTGATTTCTGCTTCAAAAAAGTAACTTTTCCCTTCAATTTTTTGCAACTCCTTTTGATTGATATTATCCGCTTTATAATTGTGAGTTGTAAGAGTAACATAGCCTTCTTGCTCAAAGGTTCCTTCATTTTTTACATATTGATTTAATTTAAGAACATGGTCATTGGTCAATTGGTTATTTCTTAAATCATTTAAAAAGCTTATAAACGAATCATCATCTTGCCTGTATATTTTTTCTAACTCAATAAAAATCGGGAATTTTTCTTCAATTACTTTAGCATTAAAAAAGAAACTTCCTCTGTAATATTTACTTAAAACTTGCCATTCATCCTGTTTTACGACAGGTGGTAATTGTAATAAATCTCCAATAAAAAGGACTTGAACACCTCCAAAAGCCTCATTTGATTTTCTAACATTACGCAGCATCCAGTCAATTGCATCAAGCAAATCTGCCCGCAACATGCTGACCTCATCAATAATCAATAATTCTAAATTTTGAATTAAAGCTTTACGTGAAGCATTCATTTTAAAATGCTTCGTCAATGTGCTTTTACTCTCAAACTTTACCGATTCATTACCTATATTACCGTTTATAAAATCAGGAATAAAACTCGAGAATGGTAATTGAAAAAAAGAATGAATTGTTACACCTCCTGCATTTAACGCAGCTATGCCTGTAGGAGCAACTATAATCGTTTGTTTGTGTGTTGTTTGGATTATTTTTTTTAATAAAGTAGTTTTACCTGTTCCTGCTTTACCTGTTAAAAATACCGGATAGTCCGTTTGATTAATAAATTTTTCCGTAAATATGGATGGATCAAAAGGTTGGTTAATTGTTTGCTTATTCATTAATCTTTATTCGCTTTTACGTATCATTATCACATTGAATTTAATCAAAAAGTTTAAACCAAACATTAAAAAGGCAAATTTTTATTTCTTGCTATATTTGTTTAACTTTACGCTAAATTATTTAAACAAAACATGTTCCATTCAAAAACTTCTTTTACTTTAGATGAAATTCTAGACTTTGAACAACGCTACAGAGCTGTATTTATTAATTCTTTAAGTGGATTTAAAAGTGTTAATTTAATAGGTACTAAAGATTTAAACAATAATGAAAATTTAGCCATATTTAGTTCTGTTGTACATATTGGAGCAAATCCACCTTTAATAGGTTTTATTATTCGACCAGATAGTGTTGATCGACATACGTTATCAAATATTCTATCAACCAAAAGCTACACCCTAAATCACATTAATGAAGAGATATTCTCAAAAGCTCATCAAACATCAGCACGATACGCTAAAGAAGTATCTGAGTTCGATGCTGTTGGTTTAACTCCTGAATACAAAAATGATTGTTTTGCTCCATTTGTGAATGAATCTCACATGCAAATCGAGATGGAATTTAAGGAAAAAGTTGACTTAAAAATTAATGGTACTTCTCTAATCATTGGTTTAATAAAATCTATTCATTTACCTATTGAAACAATTCAAGAAGATGGTTTCATTGACTTAGAACAATTAAATACGGTTACTTGTAGCGGCTTAGATAGCTACCATAAAACCGAACGTTTAAACCGATTGAGTTATGCAAAACCAAACCAAAATTTAAAAATTATTAAATAACATGTTAGCAAAATTTTCTGACGAAGATATTAACCGTATTATTGAAATGGCTTGGGAAGATCGTACTCCTTTTGATGCTATTACATTTCAATTTGGACTTAAAGAAGATGAAGTTAAAGCTTTAATGAAGAAAAACTTAAAATTTAGCAGTTATAAATTATGGCGAAAACGTGTTGAAAATTGCCAAACAAAACATGCTAAAAAAAGAGTCTCAACAATAAATCGATTCAAATCAAAAGCCCAAAGAACAATTACTTCGAACAAAATTTCTAAACGATAAAATGATTACTTTTGCTCCATGAAGTATCGTTTATTAAACAAAGAGGAAATGGAAATCTTTGACCAAGATTTCAAACACTTTTTAATTGCTAATGGAGTTTCAAATGAAGAGTGGGTTGAATTAAACCAAAAAAACATTTCAAAGGCAACCCAATTAGTTGAATTGTTTTCTGATACAATTTTTCAAAAGGTTTATGAAAAAATTCAATTTATTGAATTCAGAAGTGCTGAATCTTGCATTGTATTTAACTGT
Source organism: uncultured Flavobacteriales bacterium (assembly GCA_964580965.1). Lineage (GTDB taxonomy): Bacteria > Bacteroidota > Bacteroidia > Flavobacteriales_D > Crocinitomicaceae > CAIUKX01. The sequence continues at coordinate 16,062 of CAZOLZ010000044.1, forward strand.
TTACCTGATTCTATTGAACTTATTTCTATTAACCGAAAAAGTGATCAAATTGATTTATCAACTCCGGATTCAATTCATGAAGCACTCACTAAAAATTCATCTGAAATCAACTATTTTAAATCATCTAAAAAATATAACACCTTGAGGGAATTAGAGATTCATCAAATGATTGAAAATGGTTGCTTTAATTCTTCAGAAGACTTTTGGAATTCACTTACACAATTATTCAATTAAACAAATTATTAAAAATGAAAACTATTATTTCATCCATTTTTATTTTTCTAACTTCAACGCTTACAATTGCACAAGTTTCAACTCCAAAGGCTAGTCCAAATTGTAAAATCGAACAAACTGTTGGATTAACTCATTTTGAAATCAATTTTTCAAGACCCTCTAAAAACAATCGAATTATTTTTGGAAAACTTGTTCCTTACAATAAAATATGGCGAACTGGCGCTAATGAAAACACAACTATACATTTCGATGATGATGTCATCTTTGATTTAGATACTTTAAGAAAAGGTACTTATGCAATCTATACAAAACCAATGAAAGAGACTTGGGAAGTCTATTTCTATAACGACACAGATAACTGGGGAACACCTGAAACTTGGGATGAATCAAAAGTTGCCGCTCGTATTTTAACCCCTGTGATGAAAAATAACTTATCTGTTGAATCGTTCACTATCAACTTTAACAATATCACCTCAAACGCTGCTGAATTAACATTTGCCTGGGATAAAGTGTTTGTGAAAGTTCCATTTAAAGTAAACACAGATCAAAAAGTTGAAGCTAGTATTCAAAAAACATTAAATGGACCATCAAAAAGAGATTACTATAATGCAGCTAATTATTACTTATCTGAAAAGAAAGATTTAAATAAAGCGTTAGAATGGATGAAAATTGCTGTAGAAAAAGATGGAGGTAAATCATACTGGATGACTAGAAAATTGGCTTTAATCTATGCTGATTTAAAAGACTATGAAGAAGCAATTAAAACAGCGCAAATATCTTTAGATGCTGCAACTCAATCAGGTAATAAACATTACATGGATATGAATCGTAAGTCAATAGAAGAATGGAAGAAATTGAAGAAATAAAAACTAATTCCTCTGATTTGATTTTAGAAAAAATAAAAGTAAGGTTTGGCCCTGAAAATGTTAGCCTATTAAAAACGATAGCAAATAATATTTCATTATATCACATTGTCATTCCTAAAGAAAAAATATCTATTCTAACAACTATAGGTCTGAGTAACTATGAGATGCCTGTTCCAGATAAAATGGTTGGTCGAAAAAATAACGAGTTGTTTTTCTGTTTACCAAACTATTGGCATTTAAGCGACACTTCCAATGAAAAATTTAATTGGGTTTTCCATTGGATAGAACGATTAACAAATTATGTCATTGAAAAAAACACTTGGTTTGGTCCTGGACACACAATGCCTTGCGGAAATCCATTTCAATCCTTATCAAGTTCAATGCTAGAGAATCACTTTTTTTTAATCGATCCAATTTTATTAAAAAATGAACTTTCTCCTATCCAAGCAAACGAAAAGGAAATCTACTTTTTGGGGATTGTTCCTATTTTCGAAGATGAAATGGATTATAAACAAGGAAAAGGGACTTATAAATTATTGAAAAAATTTAATCACCACGGAATTACAGAAAAACTCGACGATTACAGAGGTTCTGTATTAAAAAGTAAATGGCGATTTAGAATAAAAAGATAAAAAAACTACTTTTGTAAAAATTATTAAAAATACTTCTTTATGGGAAGAGCGTTTGAATATAGAAGAGCTGCAAAAGAGAAAAGATGGGATAAAATGTC
>CAZOLZ010000045.1:0-17660 GCA_964580965.1 uncultured Flavobacteriales bacterium
GAAATTATACACATTAACCCAAGTGCAGAAAATTTATTCGGTTATGAGGAAGGTGAGTTAATTGGTCAAAAAATTGAAATTCTCATACCTAAATCAAAAAGAACTGTTCATGTTGGGCATAGGACAAAGTTTATGGAGAACTCACACCCGAGAGCAATGGGTAAAGGTATGGCTTTGTTTGGTACAAAAAAGGATGGTTCAGAATTTCCAGTAGAAGTAAGTTTGAGTCCATATGAAACAGATGAAGGAAAATTTGTTGTTTGTTTTATTGTTGATATTACTTTAAGACAAGAAGCTGAAAATAAATTGAAAAATTATTCTTCAGATTTGGAAAAATAAGTAGGTAATAGAACATTAGTCTTAAGAGAAGCGATTACTGAACTTGAAAAAACAAAGAATGAACTTAATGAAGCTTTAGAAAAAGAAAAAGAATTAAATGAATTGAAAACTCGATTTGTTTCAATGGCTTCACATGAGTTTCGAACTCCTTTAGCAACAATAATGTCATCACTTTCTCTTGTTAAGGCTTATGGTGAAAAAAATGATCCTGAAAAGCAAAACAAGCATATCAATAAGATTAAAAAATCAATCACCATTTTGACTGATATTTTGAATGATTTTCTATCAATTAGTAAGTTAGAGGAAGGGAAAGTTGAAAGTGAATTCATTTCGTTTGATTTAGTTGATTTCATTAAAGAGTTGATACATGAATTAAAAGCTTTGTGTAAAAAAAATCAGATTATTGATTTTCAGTATCAGGGTAAATCAAATGTTATACTCGATAAGAAAATGATAAAACACATTTTGTCCAACCTAGTATCTAATGCGATTAAGTTTTCAAATGAAGGCTCAGAAATTAAAATTAGATTAGAGAATATAAATTCTCATATTGATTTAGAAATTGAAGATCAGGGGATCGGTATTTCAAAGAGTGATCAAAAGTATTTATTTCAACGTTTTTTTAGGGCTAGAAATGCTTCTAATATTCAAGGTACCGGTTTGGGTTTAAACATTGTTGCGAGTTATATAGATTTAATGGGGGGTGAGATAAGTTTTGATAGTGAAGAAAATAAGGGAACAACTTTTAAAATTAAGTTGCCGAATAATTTGAGTTAATTCACGATTTTCAATTGATTGAAGAGCTTGTCGATGTTCAATTATTTATTAATTCAACTTTAACTATACCGTCTCTGTCAATCTCTGTTAATTTTACTTTGTGTATGTTGTTTGCTAAATTGCTATTGTAAGGTGTTTTTACTTTTACATAATTTTCAGTGAAACCATACATTACACCTTCATCTTCTTCATGTTCCCATAAAACTTCTCTTTCAGTTCCAATATTCTGTTCATAAAAGGCACGTTTCTTTTTTTCGGATAAGATGTGTAGTTGTTTACTTCTTTCTTTTCGAACATTCATAGGTACGGTATCTCCTAATTTAGGTGCACCAGTATTTGCTCTTTCTGAATAAGTGAAAACATGTAAATAAGAAATGTTTAAATCTTTTAAGAAATTCATTGTTTCCATGAATTCTTCCTCTGTTTCACCAGGAAAACCAACGATGACATCAACACCTATGCAACAATCTTTACGATAACTTTTAATTGTTTTTACTCGCTCCTCATAAAGTTCTTTTAAGTATTTACGTCGCATAGTTTTCAATACACGATTACTTCCAGATTGAAGGGGAATATGAAAGTGAGGGGTAAAGAAATTGGATTGATTTAATGAGAAATCAATAATTTCATTACTCAATAAGTTTGGTTCAATCGAAGAAATTCTAAAACGATTAATCCCTTCTAATTTATCTAATTCTTGAATTAGCTGAAAGAAATTTTCGTTCCCACCTTGACCAAAATCACCTATGTTAACACCTGTTAAAACAATTTCTTTGATGTCAGGGTTATTCGCTACTTTTTTAGCTTGTAATATCGTTTCAGCAATCGAAGCGTTTCTACTTTTCCCCCTTGCTAATGGTATTGTACAAAACGTACAAAAATAATCACAACCATCTTGAATTTTTAAGAATGAACGTGTTCTATCTCCAGCTGAATGAGAAGGGATAAAGTCTTTCGTTTCTTTTATATTTTCAAAAGCAATTTTAGTAGTATCATTTTTTGATTCAGCTTGCTCTATATGTGCTATGATGTTAAATTTTTCATTCGCTCCTAAGACCAAATCAACACCTGGTATTTGTCCAATTTCTGTCGGCTTTAATTGTGCGAAACATCCTATGATTGTTATAAACGCATTAGGATTTATTTTCAAAGCTCGTTTTACAAGTTGTTTACATTTTTTATCTGCATTCTCTGTTACAGAACATGTATTAATTACATAAATGTCTGGTGTTTCTTCAAAATTAACTTTAGCAAATCCTGCATCTTCAAACAAACGAGAAATAGTTGAAGTCTCAGAAAAATTCAACTTACAACCAAGTGTATAAAAAGCGACTTTTTTATATTGTATCATAGCACTTGCAAAAATAGTTGGAAATATTTAAATAGGATAATTCAATAACTTAAAATATCAATCAATTTTATTCAATTTAGTACATGTCTTGCAATATGGATCATATTATGAAGAGCTAGTTACCACCCAATAGAAAAGTAGAAATATTTGTTGTTTTTTTATTAGGTTTTTAAAGCTCAAACGTATTTATTGAGATTTTTGAAAGAAAAGATGTATTTTATCACTATCCTTTTAGTTAAATTGAATGAATTTAGAAATTATTAAAAATCGAATACTCCTGTTTAGCAAAGAGAGGAATATTCAATTAGAAGTAGATTATATTTTGGCTAATAGAGAACGCTTGAATGATTTAATAGCACTTTTGAAAACAGAATTAAATTATCCATATCCCGAATACGCTAGTTGGTTACTTTGTTACCTTGTAAAAGCTGATATTGATCTTGTAGATAATTATAAATCTGAATTGATAGAGTTATTATTTTCTTCAAAAAACAATTCGCTTTTGAGAAATGTTATGAATGTATTAAATGTTCTTCCTTTCAATGAATCTGAAAATAGCGAACTATTGAACCTTTGCTTATCTTTTATAGAAGACTCATATTGTAAAGTTGCCTTACAAGTATATGCTATTTATTATATTTTAAATTTTGTTATGGTATACCCGGGATTGAAAGGTGAGGTTATACAATTGTTAGAAATGAATTATGCAAACCGTTCATCAGCATATAAAGCAGCAGTTAAAAAATTTAAAGTGAAAGTCGATAAAATAAATTAAATTTGAAATCTAAAAAACAAAAGGATGTTAGAAGAAAACAAAGATAAACAAGAAATTGATAAAATTGATCAAGAAAATCAAATTAGACATACAATCAAAAACGATGAAACGATAGATTTAGAAAATCTTAAAAAGATAGAAGAAGTCGAAAATTTAGAAGTCGAACAACAACAAAAATTTCCTAAAGCATTAAAAATTATAGCAGTTTTATCTATAATTAGTGTCGGGTTTTCGTTAATATCAGAATTATCACAATTTTTTAAAGGTAAGTTGACATCTGAAGAATTATTGGATGAAAAAGTAAAGTTGTTACAAGTTGCGAAAGGATTTAGTGGAGAGACAGCTGATGTAATGAAAGAGTCAGCAGAAATGTTGTTTCAAATAAATACAATTTTAAATGGAAGCTTTTATAATTATCATTTAGTTTCAACATTGATTTTATTAATTGGTTTAGCTGGGGTTGTTTTGATGTTGAAATTAAATAAAGTAGGTTTTCACCTTTACATCGTATATTGTTTATTGTCGATTATCAATCTATATTTGTTTTTACCGGCTCATTTTGTGTCAATGAATTCGTTGTTTATTGCATTAGGAACATCAGGTTTGTTTATTTGGCTTTACAGTAGAAATCTCAAATTCATGAAATAATTTGAATTGAAAATAATTGAGTTATCTTTGCAAATTAATTAAGAATAATACATAAAAAACAAAATGATTGCAGTAAACAATTTATCACTACAGTTTGGTAAAAGAGTACTTTTTGATGAGGTTAACTTAAAGTTTGTTCAAGGTAACTGTTACGGTGTTATAGGTGCGAATGGTGCTGGTAAATCTACATTTTTAAAGATTTTAACCGGAGATCAAGATCCAACCAAAGGTAGAGTAGAGCTAGAGCCTGGTAAAAGAATGGCGGTTTTAAAACAGAACCATTTTGAATTTGACCATGTTCAAGTATTACAAACTGTAATCATGGGACATAAACGTCTTCATGAAATAATGACAGAAAAAGATGCTTTGTATGCCAAAGAAGATTTTTCTGAAGAAGATGGTATGAAAGCTTCTGAGTTAGAAGCGGAATTTGCTGACCTTGAAGGTTGGAATGCGGAGACTGATGCTGCTGCTTTATTGAGTAACTTAGGTATTGAAGAGTCGATGCATTATCTGTTAATGGAAGAATTACCAAACGCATTAAAAGTTAGAGTTTTATTAGCTCAAGCTTTATTTGGTAATCCTGATGTGTTGATTTTAGATGAGCCAACTAACGATTTAGATTTAAAAACAATATCTTGGTTAGAAGATTTTATATTAGATTTTAAGAATACAGTAATTGTTGTATCCCATGATCGTCACTTCTTGGATACGGTTTGTACTCATATTTGTGATATTGATTATTCTAAAATAAATTTATTTACAGGTAATTATTCATTTTGGTATCAATCTTCTCAACTAGCAGCAAGACAAAGAGCTGATAAGAACAAAAAGGCAGAAGAAAAGAAAAAAGAATTACAGGATTTTATTTCTCGCTTCTCTGCAAATGCCTCAAAATCAAAGCAAGCTACTAGTAGACGTAAATTGCTAGATAAATTAGATTTAGATGAAATTCAACCTTCAAGTAGAAGATATCCTGGAATTACATTTCATCAAGAAAGAGATGCTGGAAACCAAATTTTAAATGTTTCAAATTTGAGTCAATCTGAAGATGGTGTTACTTTGTTTAAAGATGTTTCTTTTACAATGAACCAGGGAGATAAGATTGCTTTTGTATCTAAAAATTCTTCAGCAATTACAGCATTGTTTGAAGTTTTAAATGGCAATGAAAAACCTGATTCAGGTGAGTTTACATTTGGAACAACGATTACAAGTGCATATTTACCAAATGATAATAGTTCTTATTTTCAAGATGATTTACCATTGATTCATTGGTTGAGACAGTATGCTCTAACTGATGAAGAAAAAGAAGAAGTAAATTTAAGAGGATTCTTAGGCCGAATGTTATTCTCAGGAGAAGAAGCATTAAAGAGTGCAAAGGTTCTGTCAGGTGGTGAAAAAGTTAGATGTATGTTATCTAAAGTCATGTTTACGAAAGCTAATCTTATAATGATGGATGAACCAACAAACCATCTAGACCTAGAGTCAATTACAGCATTGAACAATGGTATGACTGAGTTTAATGGTCAATTGATTTTTACTTCTCATGACCACGAATTGGTTCAAACTGTTGCAAATAGAGTAATAGAGATAACTCCTAATGGTATTATTGATAAGATGATGCCTTATGATGAGTACTTACAAGATGATAAAATAACTCAGTTACAAACTGAATTGTATGCTTAGTTGAAATTTAGTTGTTAGTTTTTAGAGATAAAAAAGCTTATGGGCTGAAAGTTTTGTTGTAAGCTAAAAAATGATAAAATAATACTCACGAATTTCTAGAAAATTAATAAATGGTAAAATATATATTCTCATCTGAGAATTCTACTAGTCAGTATATTAAGATAAGAGTTGAAATTCCTACTTGTGAAAATCAGACAAATATTCATCTGCCATCATGGAGACCAGGCAGATATGAGTTAGGGAATTTTTCAAAAAACATTAAAGATTTTAAGGTATTAGATAAGGATAGAAAAAAAATAGTTTTTGAGAAAATATCTAAGGATGAATGGGTTGTAGATACAAGTTCAACAGAAATTATCTATGTTGAATACATGTTTTATGCAAATGAAATGACAGCAGGATCCTCCTTCTTAACTGATGAACAAATGTATGTTAATCCTGTTAATTGTGCAGTTTACACTGAAGAAACTAAAGATCAGGAAGTTCAATTAAAATTAGTTATTCCGGAAGGTTGGATTGTTGCTACATCAATGAAGAAGGTTGATGAGAGTTACATTGTTCAAAATTATGATGAGTTAGCAGATAGTCCATTCATTTGTTCACCAACTTTACAAGTAAGATCGTACGAAGTTAAAGGAGTTCAATTTAATGTTTGGTTTAATGGTATTGTAAAACCGAATTGGGACAGATTATTGAATGATTATAAATCATTCACTGAAAAGCAATTGCAAAAGTTCCTAGAATTTCCAACTGATGAATTTCATTTTTTGAATCAGATCGTTCCTTACAAGGCTTATCATGGTGTTGAACATCAGAAATCAACAGTTATAGTTTTGGGACCATCTTACGATGTTTTTGGGGAGTTATATAAGGAGTTATTAGGTGTTTCTTCTCATGAATTGTACCATGTTTGGAATGTCAAATCTATTCGACCTACTGAGATGTTTCCTTATGATTATAAAAGGGAAAACTATTCAAAATTAGGGTATTTATACGAAGGTGTAACAACATATATGGGAGATGTTCTCTTGTACAAAAGTGGGGTTTTTACACTAGATCAGTTTCTTGTTGAATTTACAAACCAGTTCCAGCGTCATTTTGATAATCATGGTAGGTTCAATTATTCTGTTGCAGAGTCTTCTTTTGATACATGGCTAGATGGTTATCAAGTTGGTGCACCAGCTAGAAAAGTGTCTATTTATACAGAGGGATGTTTACTTGCTTTTGTTATAGATACTATGATTTTAAGAGGTACTGATAATCAACATGGTTTAGATACAGTTATGAAACGTCTTTATTTTGATTTTTATTTAAAAGGTAAGGGAGTTTCTGAACAAAATTTAATTGATGTTTTAGAAAATGTTTCAGGTGTTTCATTTGATTTGTTCTTTAAGGATTATGTGAATGGTAATCGACCTTACGAATCTATTTTAATGGATGCATTAGAGTACGTTGGTATTGATTTAGAACACTCTCCATCTAAATTTTATTCTCAAGGTAGATTAGGAATGAAGTTATTTCCATTTAGGTCTAATTTTGTTGTTAAAACACTCTATCCTGGAGGCCCTGCTGAACTAGGAGGGATAATGCTTGAGGATGAAATTATAAGTGTCAATAATGTTTTACTAAATGGTGAAATTGAAAAATGGTTAGAATATTTTAATGATGAACTTAAAACTTTCACTGTTAAAAGGAATGGAAAGGTATTAGAGCTAAGAATTCCAGAAGTAGATCGAAACTTTTATATGACTTATTCTTTAAAGCAGACACAAAAGTTAACAAATCAACAGCAAAAGGCCTTTGAAGCTTGGAAGAGATAAAAAAGGCTGATTTTAATCAGCCTTTTTATTATCTAATTAAGTTAACTATCCCATGTTTTGAAAAATCTGTATTTTCTTTTGAATCTTTGAATTTAACTTTCCAAATGTAAGATCCAACAGGTAATTTTTTTCCATTTAAGGTTCCGTCCCAACCTAAAAGTAAATTTGTAGAGTTAAATATTTGTTTTCCCCAACGATCCATTATAATAAGCTCATATGTCGATTCAATTATTCCTGAAGTAAATATGGGTCTAAAAACAGGGTTGTTAGAATCGTTATTGTTAGGTGTGAAAGAGTTAGGTATGAAGAATAATAATTCTTCGTATATCCTAATAGCTTGTGATATACTATCTTGGCATTGACCGTTTGTTGTGATTAGTTTTATAATGTAATCACCTTCAGTTATAGGATATGAATATGATATTGAACTTGATCCTTCTGTTGAGGTTGAACCATCTCCAAAATCCCAATTGTATGTAGATACGTTTAATGAATTATTAGTGATGTTTACTGTTGTGTTGTTTGTTGATAAATCGGATTGTTCTAAAGAGAAATTAGCTGTTGGTTTAGTTATAACTTCAATAATATCTAATTTTGTGATGCTATCTTCACAAGCAGGGTTTGAAGCAATAAGCTGAATAGACTTTAAACCATTTGAAGAAAAGTTAAATGTTGGGGTAATACTTGAAGACGTATCTCCATCACTAGTAAACCAAAAATAATCTGTTCCGTCTGTGGTGGTGTTTGTAACCGATAAGTCATTGTTTCCACAAACAATTGTTTCGTTAGGAGTGAAATCAGGAACAGGTTTATTATAAACAGTGATAACGGCATCTGATGTAGAAGGGTTAGGACATTCTGTTAACGTATAAGTAACACTGTAAGTGGTTGTCGTTGTTGGAGATACGGTTAATGATGAACCATTAGAGTTATCATTCCACAGAAACGTGCCTTGTGTTGATGATGTAGAAGGTGTTAAGGTAATTGATTCACCGTCACACATAACAGTGTCATTCAAAGAAATTGCAGGTGAATCAACAACATCAATCACTACTGTATCAGCATCTTTTGGAGGACAAAAAATATTTGAAGTTGCAGAGTTTACGATAAAAGTCTTTGTTCCAAGTGAGGTAGGGGTTAGTGTAACGATGTTACCTGTAGTTGCATTAAGTTCTGAAATATCAGTTGAAGTCCAGGTATAGGAACCATTTCCTCCTGATGCTACGAGATCAATGCTGTTTCCAATACATATTGATTGAAAGTTTGGGGTAACTTTTGTAACGGTTGAAAAACCACTATTTGGAGGTAAACCGATTGTGTATCCACACTCATCTCCAGCCCAACCATCAAACATTAAGTAGTAAGTATTACCAGGAGTCAAACCTCCAAAAGAAACAGTATGGTTACTGTTTATACCTGTTGTACTAAGTGGTGACACATAATCAACTTCAGTTACAGGACCAGTTCCACAGGTTGGAATTTCATAAATACCAATTTGAATTCCATCTCCAACACTGCAATCATATACCCATACATAAAAGTTTATGTTAGAAGATTCCGCAATAAATGTCATAAATGAATTATTATCTATAACAAACGAACAGGCATTATCTAAATCTGTCCATGTTTCACTTGTGTAACCATCAGGTTCAGTAGTTGCATCGTATACATTTGTGTTCCCACAATATCCATCGATATCACAAATCATTTGTGATAAGTCACACGTGTTAGCTGCAGCAACAGTATTTTGTCCACATCCAGGGAATGCAACTATAGGAGGGCTTGAAACACAAATTTCAAAAGTTGTTGTTGTAGGTTGACCGCTGAAATAATCATATACTCTAATAGAGTATGTTTGTCCAATTATGAAACTTGAATAATCTAGACTTTCTTCATCCCCTGAAAAACTGTTATCAATACAAGCAATACCAGAAAGTGAGTTACAGTCTCCTTCAAATAACTCAAATACAGCATCAAAATCAGAGGATCCAAATACTTGAATTTTATGAGTTGTATTTGAAGCTGTAAATTGATACCAAACATCATCATCAGCTGTTCCAGTACATCCTGCTTCTGATTGAGTTGCATTTAGAACATCTCCAGTAACAGGTGAACAAAATTCTGAAGTAGACAATGTTATAGCTCCGGTACAATCATCGTTTGAAGGTTGTGAAAAAATAAATCCACTAACTAATATTAGAATAAGTTTTATAATGTATTTCATAAGCTAGCTTATTGATTTTTTTGTCGTATTACAATTGAAACGTTTTTATTTCTTTCAATTAAAATATTATTTGACTTGAGTGTTTTCTCAATTTCTGAAAAGCATTTATTGTTACCTGTATATCGAATAAAAATATCGACTTTTTTTTCAAAAGTTTCAAGGTAAACTATACTTTCGAATGAATTCAAAATATCATTTAAATCATTTCTATCTATGGATGAATGATTTAAAATGCTACAACTGTATTTATAAAATAACTCTTGGTTTTTATATGTAGAATAGTTAGACTCATATTCTTTTAATGAGATTTCAGAGAAATCAAATTTTTCTTGAGCACTAAAGTTAAATGATAGAATCAAAAATAAAAAGAAGAACTTTATACACAAAAAAGATCTAATCATAGTAATAGTTTATTAATTATGCCCTAAAATTACCACTTTTTTAGAAACTTAACAATAATAAAGTCAACCACTTTTTAAGTCAAATTATGATTTAGTAACAGTGGAGATTTATAATAATTGTTAAAAGTGTCTTCATATTTATACCCAGGTAATTATATTTGTGGGATGAAAAGAATTGAAGATCTAATTAAAGCTAATTTTATTTCAAGTCAGCAAAAAGCAATAGTTAATATTCGTTATACATCAAACTTTTTAATTAACAATCAGAATTTATTCATGAAAGATTTTGATTTGACTATGCCTCAGTTTAATGTATTAAGAATTTTAAGAGGTGCAAAAAAAGCTATTTCTATTTATGAGGTTAAAGAGAGAATGGTAGAAAAATCTCCCAATACTACAAGACTTATAGATAAATTAGAAATGAAACGGTTTGTTATGAGAGTAGCTCAACCAATTAATGACAGACGTAAAGTTAATCTTGAGATTACAACCAAAGGATTAGATGTTTTGTCTCTAATTGATCAACGAATCGATGAATCAAATTTGTTTAAAAATCAATTAACAGATGAAGAAGCTGAACAATTATCATTCTTACTAGATAAACTGAGATCATAAAAATAGAATTATGAAAAAGTTATTTTTTTTACTATTTACCATTAACTTATTCTTCGTCCATGGACAAACCAATTTTTCATTGAAGGGTCAAGTTTTCGACTCCTTATCTTCAAGACAAATGGAATATGTACAAGTAAATTTGTACGATAAATTTGATTCTTCTCTTGTAGGAATAGGTTATACAAATGAAAAAGGTCGCTTTGTTTTTAATCAACTGAAAACATCTATCTATTTTTTAAAGTTCACTTCATTTGGTTATTCGCCTCTTTATCTAAATGATATCAACCTTAATAAAAATGTTGTTTTACCAAAAATTAGTTTTTACTCATCTGAAGCTAAGACATTTGACGAAATTCAAATTGTTGAAAGAAGAGACTTTATTAAGAATGATATTGATAAAAAGGTTTATAATGTTGAACAAGATTTATCTTCTAGAGGAGCTTCAGTTTCTGATGTTTTAAATAATGTACCTTCAGTAGATGTTGATCAGGAAGGAGCTATTTCTTTGAGAGGAGACGCTAATGTTACAGTTTTGATTGATGGTCGATTAAGTTCTTTGTCAGGAGTAAATGGGACAAATTTATTATCATCAATACCTGCGAGCTCAATAGAGAAAATTGAAATTATCTCTAATCCCTCATCTAAATATTCACCAGATGGGACTTCTGGAATTATTAACATTGTTATGAAAAAGAATAAAAAAGCTGGATTAAATATAGCCTCTTCATCAACAGTTGCTAATGGTCCTTATTTTAATCAGAATGCATTTGTAAGTTTAAGAAATTCAAAGTTTAATTTATATGCAAGTTACGCGTTTCAAAATAGAGAAGGTTACCGGAATTATTTTGGTGATTTGATTAGAGATTATGATTCAGATTCATCAACTCTACTTACTCAAAGTAGAGAAGGAACAGACTTGAAAAAAACGCATACTGTTCGATTTGGTTCTGATTTTTATTTGAGAAATAATCAATTAATCGGAATGAATTTTACAGTTAATCAAGGTTTGCGAAAAAGAACAGGTGATTTAAGTAATAAGCTTTTTATAAATGATTCGTCACTTTTAAATAATTGGACAAGAACATCCATAGATCCAAATGAGCAGTTAAATATTGATTTAAATGTCAATTATAAAAAGATTTTTAATGATGAACTGGGGTATTTGACATTTGAAGCCAGCCAATCTATGGGAAATGATGTTTTTCAGGGCGAATATGAAGAGTTGTACTATGATTTAAATGGCTCACTAACATCAAGAGAATCTTTAAATCAACAAATTTCAAATGATGAAAATAATCAGATTACCACTTTACAACTTGATTTTAGTAAGGAATTACCAAAAAGTAAAGGTAGGTTAGAAATAGGAGGGAAGGTTATTTCTAGGATGTTGAGTGTGAAAGCTAATTCAACAACAAGAGATACGCTAACTAATTTATTTATGAATGATGGGATTTCTGATTTTGATTTCAAATATACCGAAGAAGTTTATGGACTATACAGTACTTTTGGCCAAGAATTAGGTAGGTTAACGTATCAATTTGGTGGAAGAGTAGAACAAGCCTATCAAAGACCTAATTTAGTTTCAGAGAATAAATCTTATATAAATGAGTATTTTAAAGTTTATCCTTCTGGTCATTTGAAATTTCATCCAAAAGATAATCATGAAATTAGTTTAAGTTATTCGAAAAGAGTAAATCGTCCTACGCCTAGAAGATTAAATCCATTTACAAATTATTCAGATCCGTTTAATTTACGATTAGGAAACCCAGCATTGAAACCTGAATTTATTGATTCTTATGATTTGGGTTACTCTTATTCTGAAGGTAAAATCTCTATTTCTTCGAGTTTATATTACAGGTATACAAAAGATGTAATTCAAAGAATAAGAGTTTACTACCCTGATAATACATCTGCAATTATTTTTGATAACATTAATAATAGTTATTCGCAAGGAGCTGAAGTTATTTTTGTTTTTAAACCTTTTGTATGGTGGAGAAATACTCTATCAATCAACGGAAGCTTAATCCAGTATGATGGAACAAGTTTAGTTGGAAGTTTTAATACAAATGGCTCTAATTTAAGTGTGAAATATATGGGAGGTGTTGATTTTTGGAAAAAGACAATGTCGGCACAGTTGAATATAAATTATTTCGCTCCTAGAGTAGTACCTCAAGGTATTGTTCAAAGAAGAGGTTCAATTGATATTTCCTTAGAAAAACATTTAAATGATAATTGGGGTGTTGGGCTAAGAGTTACAGATCTTTTAAATAGAACAGGGTTTTATCTAGATATTAGACAGGATGATGCTATCCAGACAGCAGAATATAAATGGTTGACTAGAAGAGTTTATTTTACATTAAGCTACAAGTTTGGTAAATCAGATATGTCTAAAATGAAAGGTAAGTCTACATCAGATTTAGGAGGAGATTTTTAATCTTTTTTTTCTTTAACCTTATTTTCTTCAAATTTCATTTTTAATCCAAGTTGTAAGATGGCATTATCAAATTGATTTTCATCGTTTGATTTTATTTCCCTTACTGTTTTATCCTTTTTAAATTCGTTTGTTTTCATGACTTAAATTAATTTGATCTAATTACTACAGAATTTATGCCAAAGAAACAGTTTTTTTATTGAAAAGCCTTTAATTGGGAATGATAGGTATTATAGATTTTTGAAATAAGGTTGTTTAAGAATCTTGAATCATGGTTAGAGTTTGTAAGAAATATAAGTATTCAAAAAATTAAATAATTTTTATAATTTAGCAATATAAATTTTACAATATTTTTGATTGAATAACACATCAACTGAATACTAATGAAAAGAATTCTATTAATAGAAGATAATCAAGATATAAGAGAGAATACGGCTGAGATTTTAGAATTAGCAAACTATGACGTTTTAACTGCAGAAAATGGCAAGGATGGTGTGAGTTTAGCGATTAAAGAATTGCCTGACTTGATTATTTGTGATATAATGATGCCTGTTCTAGATGGTTATGGTGTTTTACATTTAATTTCAAAAAATGAAAAATTGTCAGGGATTCCATTTGTTTTTATGACAGCTAAGTCTGAAAGAGCGGATTTTAGAAAGGGCATGGAGATGGGAGCAGATGACTACATTACAAAACCTTTTGATGATATTGAATTATTAAATGCAATAGAAGCCAGATTAAAAAAGGTTGAAATCACACAAAAAGATTTCACTAAAGATATTGATGGTTTTAACTCGTTTATATCCGATGTTAAGGAATTAAATTTGCTTCAAGAAATTTCTGAAAAGGAAGATGCTGATATTCGTGTTTGTAAAAAGAAAGAGTTAATTTATTCTGAAGGTTCCTACCCTAAAGGTATCTATTTTTTGACTAAAGGAAAGGTTAAAGCTTTTAAATCAAACGACCAAGGAAAAGAATTTATAACAGATCTATTTAAAGAAGGAGATTTCTTTGGGTATACTTCTCTTTTTGAAGAAGAAAAATATGCAGACTCTACAATGGCTTTAGAAGAATCAAAAGTTTGTTTGATTCCAAAAGAAGAGTTTTATGCTCTTTTACATAAGAATATTGATGTTTCAAGAAAGTTTATTCAGTTGATGTCTAATAATTTAGTGGAAAAAGAAGAGAAATTGATTAAGCTAGCTTATAATTCAGTTCGTAAGAGAGTTGCTGAAGCGTTGACATCTTTAGCGAGAAGGTTTCAAGAAGATGACAAAGATGTTTTTTCGATTTCTATTTCAAGAGAAGATCTTGCTAATTTAGCAGGAACAGCAACAGAAACGACAATTCGTATATTGAGTGATTTTAAAGATGAAGGACTTGTCTCAATAGAGAAAGGTTCGATTTCGATTCATGATATTAAAGGCTTAGAATCCATGCGTAATTAACTAATAATACTAAATCGGTCCAATCCAATCAGCAATTAAAATCATTCCCCTAATTATCAATGAAATTTCTATTATGTTTAGTAATAGTAAACATTACTGTTTGCTATGGTCAACAGAAGTATATTAATGCAAGGTCAAAAGGATTTTGTAACGCATCTATTGGTTTAAAAGATGAATGGTCTTTATTCAATTGTGCTTCTGAACTTAGTTTACAAGAAAAAAAATCAATCTCTTTTAATTACAATAGTTTATATCAGTTAAATGATTTAAATGAAGGTATTTGTAGCTATAGTTTTAAGTTGAATAAGTTTGGCTTAGCTTTTGGAACTAAAATATTAAGTTTTAAAGCTTATTCAAATTCAAATTATTTAGCAGCTTTCTGTTATTCATTAACTCCAAAATTTAGTATTGCTTCAACTTTTGATTTAAATTCAGAACACTACCGAGAAATAGATATTTCTTCAAAATTATTTTTATCAAATCACTTATCTTGTAGTTATATTTTGAATTCTAACACATTACTTGGTGGTAGTATAAGAAATTTGCAAGGTTTTTTCTTTCATAATGAAAAGTATTATCCTGAAATTGAGTTAGGCTTTTCTTCAGTTTTAAATAGTCAGTTTATAGTTGCGTTTAAAATACTTCAAAATGTTAATCAAAAAATTACTTTTTATGCTGGTGGAGAATATATATTGAAAGATTTGTTTTTTTTTAGAACAGGTTGTTCATCAGCTCAAGAACGCTTTTCATATGGCCTCGGATTTCAAAAATCTGGATTTAAATTAGATTTAGCTTATCTGTTTCATATACGTTTAGGTTGGTCTCCATCTATTTCAATTTCATATGTATTTTAAGTATTTAGTTCTTTTCTTACTTCTAATTATTGAACTTGATGGGTATTCTCAAGATTTATTTTTAAATGAAGTTTTGGAACAACGAATTGAATTTTTAATTGAAAGAAGTGGCGAAGAATCAATAGATTTAACTACTTTACTCGATAATTGGAATTTTTTTCTTGAGCATAAAATTAACTTGAACCAAACAAATGAGTTAGAGTTGAGTCAGTTATCCTTATTGACTCCTTTTCAGATTAATGCATTGCTGAATTATATTCAAACCAATGGGAAGTTATTGACAGTTTATGAGTTACAAGCTATTGATTTTTGGGATTTAGCTTCAATAGAAAGAGTTTTACCTTTTGTAGAAGTGCTGGATCGGGCTGATGTCCCTTATTTGAAATGGAGTCAAATTAAGAAAGAGTTAAAAATTGAAAGTATTTCAAGAATGAATTATGTTTTTGAAACTAAAAAAGGCTTTGAAAAACAGAATGAAGGAGGCAGTAATGTTTATCTTGGACAGAAATTTGGTTCTTATCAACGTTTCAGGTTTAAATATCGAAATAATTTTAGTTTAGGTTTTACAGGTGCTTCAGATATAGGTGAATACACGAATTTAAAGTCTGGATTTGATTTTAATTCATTTCATTTATTTTTTAGAGGAGGACGTTTTATCGAATCTTTTGTTGTGGGGGATTATAGTATTCAAATTGGTCAAGGTTTAAATTTTTGGTCAGGCTATAGTTTTGGAAAATCATCAGACTTATTACAAATTAACAAGAATCCAGTACCTATTTCTCCATTTACATCTTCAGATGAAAGTCGATATCTGAGAGGTAGTGCTTTAGCTTTAAAATATAAGCGACTTAATTTTTTGACATTTTATTCAAATAAAAGAATAGATGCGTCAACTTCAGAGGTTGAAGGAGATGAATTTATAAAGTCGCTTACTCAAACAGGGTTACATCGTACAATTACTGAAATTTCAAGAAAAAATCAAGTGAAAGAATCAATTTTTGGAAACAATTTGACTCTAAAAAATAAGTGGTTAAAAATTGGTTTAACTGGAGTTTATCAGCAATATGATATACCTTATTTTAAAGATACTTTGTTGTATAATTCTTTTGATTTTAGAGGTCAGAATGTCTTTACCTCCGGAATTGATTATGCTTTATCATTGAAGAAAGGGCGTTTTTTTGGAGAATGTGTTACTTCCGGCTATGGTTTGAATTCATCAGCATTATTAAATGGTTTCTTGTTCGCATTGGATTCAAAGACAGTAGTATCATTGTTGTCTCGATTTTATGGAAGGTCGTATTATACTTTTTATAGCAGTGGTTTTTCAGAAGGTTCTAAAAATATCAATGAGAATGGCCTTTTATTTGGTTTGCAAAGAAAAATAACATCGAAATTTAACTTAACATGTTATTTTGATTATTTTAATTCTAATTGGTTAAGGTATAACATTGATCAACCTTCAGATGGGTATGATGCTTTTATTCAGTTTGATTATGTAGCTAATAAATCACATCATTTGTTGTTTCGTTTTCAGCAACAAGAGAAGCAATTAAATTTATTAGAAAAAGAGTTTAAAGTGATTAATTCTCCTAAATCAGATTACAGGTTTCAATATAGTTTAAAACTCACTGATTTTTTTGAATTAAAATCTAGGGTTTCAGTTGTTCAAAGTGTTCAGTCTGATTCTATTTCATTAGGTTATTTGATCTTTCAAGACTTTAAATTGAGTACCGTAAAAGGTAATTTAAAATTTATTTCAAGGTTTGCAGTATTTAATACTGAAAGTTATAATGAGAGAATTTATGCGTATGAAAATAATCTTTCAGGGGTTTATTCTGTCCCTGCATATTACGGTAAAGGCACAAGATCATATTTTCTTTTAAAATACAAAATATTTAAAGGAGCAGAATGTTCAATTCGGTATGCTATAACAAACTATTATGATCGAGCTAAAATTGGTTCAGGTTTAGAAGAAATTAATGGAAATCAAAAATCTGAATTACTTTTTCAATTTCGATTACGAATATAGGTTAAGTTGTTTGTTTTCAGTGTTTTAATTTTGATGGTGCGATTGGTTCTCTTAAAAATTAAACATGAGAACATGTTTTTGTTGATAATTTTAACATAGTAAATGAGTTAAACGTTAGATTGGACTGAAAAAAAAACTACATTTGCATCATTGATTTTTAATTACATTTAGATATGTCACATAATTACCAGGCTCAAATAGATGCTTTCATGGATAAAGTGAGAGCGACTAATGGTCACGAAGCTGAATTTATTCAAGCTGT
>CAZOLZ010000046.1:0-17138 GCA_964580965.1 uncultured Flavobacteriales bacterium
ACATTTGAATTTTATCAATTTAAATCGGTTAAATTTGGTAGATGCGACAGAACCGAAGCGGGCGCTAGACTGCTTTAAAATGTAATCTAAGCGTATTTCTCGAGCAGTTCTCTCAATGCCTCTCGTTTTTCATTTTGCCATTTTGTATTTTCTGGATTACTGATGTCTTCAATACTTGTTTTCTTGTCAGCGATCAATTTATTCAGCTTGCGGACATATAATTTTAAAGCTGGGTCATCTTTATCTTCTTTTTGGATTTCACTGAGACACTCGTAATATTTATAGATGTGACTTCTATTGTATAAGATCGATTCTGAAATAAAATCCATTGCGGCTTTTAAAGCACTTATTTTTTCCTTTGGTTCATGAAAAGGAGCTCGGGAATACCTCAAATAACTTAATCCTATTCCATATATATCATTGAGTAATTTGTTTAACTCATTTGCACATTCGAAGCAATTTTTAATTTCCTCTTTATGTCCTTCAATGATTAATATATCAAGAAGAGGGCCAGCAGACATTTTGAGTTGGTGTTGATCATTTAGGGAAAGTCTTATGAAATTTTCATGTTCAATAATTTTCTCTAAACCCCTGAGAGAATCGTTTGAACTTACTTCAACTTGTTTTGAAGTAATGTGTTCGATGTTGTGAAGCAAGCATTCTTTTGCAGCGGTATGGTCTTTATTCATGCCATACAAATATATTTGCCCTAAATAGTTTCGAACCGTAAATGCTAACTGAATAGCCTTATCATCCTTACAGTTGTTCAGTTTAGATAATATTTTATGCAGTTCATTAATAACATCTTCTTCATTGAAAGTTTTGGCAACTAAATTTTCCTGATTTGTCAAGTATTGAAAATGCATTTCTAGTTCTTCAACACTTTTGAGGGTGTTTGGATCATATTGGATTTGCCATGATAGTTCCTTTTCACCTCTTTTAGAGGATGCAGCAAGGTATAAGCCGTAAACTTTTATTTTCTGTCTGTACTCTAGCTCATCTAAATTAATCTTGGCGCGAGTCAAGTTGATATGCTTCAAAACGTCGTTGTCATGTTGAATATCCAATAATAAACCCCAGCCAACTATGAGGTCATCCAAATAATTTGTGAAGGGAAAATGCATGGCGTTTTCATTTGAGCTTGAAAGGTTTATAAGATGTTCAAAATGGTGACAAGATCTTTTGTTATCATTTTGCTTCAGGCCTAACCTGAAAGCAACAGAGTTATATTTAACGGCTTTTTTATAGAGTTGATTTCTGTAGTCGTATGATCTATCCGCAATCCAGTAGATTATGTCAGGATCAATGTTCTTTTTGTTTTGCTCGGATAGGTTTTCATAAGCCTGAATAATTAGTCGGTAATATTCTTTTACCAGTTGTGTTGGAGTGCCTCCTTTCAATCGATCACTATGCTGAACCGCATAATCACGAAGATGTTTTATGATTTTTTTATCCTTAAACTGATAAACATCATCCTTGTCATTCTTATCCTTAATAATTCCTGATTTCTCCGCCTCTCTTAAAAGTATGAGTGTTTTCAATCGATCAATCTTCCATACATCTGCTAAGATTGAAGCCTCAAAATCTTCACCAATGTATGCAGCGGCTTCCAGAAGGTTCAAAACTTCGGGGTTAAGGCTTTCAAACAATTCGAAGTATTGATCTTTAATGGCGTTCGGATAGCTGATTTCATCAAAATCTGATTTTTCTTTTAAAATGACCACTTTATCCGATATTCTCAGATAATGTTTACGAACGCAAGCTCCTAAAAAGTTGTTAATCAGTAGGGGACTATTTAAATCATTGTTTTCAATAAAAAGGGTTAGTTCCCTTAAACTTTTTGGGGAAAATTCAAGATTCGCCAAACTGAGCATATTCTCGATGTATACTTCAGAATCAAATTTGGGTAATGCAAAAGTGGAGTTTGAGAAGTTTGGAAATAGTTCTTTTCGTTTTTTCAACAAGTCTTCGAAGTCATTGCTTTCTTGATTTATATGAGCCCCACTTTTTTCAGCATCGGGAGTGTGGATCAGAATTAGTTTAAATTTTAATTGGCCATTCTTCGCAATCTCTTTTGCAATTTCAGCTGAAAAAATCTTCAATAATTGGAGGGTGTCATCATCGATCCATTGTATATCATCAATTACAAGAAGTATGTGTTTTTTGTTATTGTATTTAGTATAATCCAAGATTCCTTGAATTAATAATCGGGACAGAATGAGGGGTGGAATATCAACCGATTTCTTCTCATTTTCACCGGATTTAAGAATGCTTCCTAGAACTTCACCATATTGGTGTACTTTGGAAATTGCATTAGCGGTCTTTTCTCTAATGTCAGAATCTTTGTCTTTCGTCAGGTCATCTCCAACGATCTCACCAAAAGCTTGAATGAAGGGTTCATATTGGAGAATCTTTTCTTCTTGAAATTCATCACAATCTCCATAGAACAGTTTATAGTCACCATAATTATTGATATCTTTTTCTATCAGTGAAGTGAGGTGGTCTTTTATTAGAGCTGTTTTACCGCTTCCTGACGGTCCTTCCATATAAAGCACAGAGCTATCCGATTCCAACTTTAGTAAACCATCCACCTTGTGCTTAAATTTTGTCTCATCTTCGAGAGGTAAATAATAATTCAAGGTCGTAAGTGGATCAGAGAATAACTTATACAATTGCTCATCATTATTGATTGAAACAATAGTTCTTCTTTTTTCAGATTTAAAGTTCAATTTACTCAAGATCTTACTTGACAATTTGATCGTCCTCTCATAAACCAACAGTAACTCAGGCAATATAAGTGAAGCCAGGATTATTCCGAAGGAGATATACATATTGTCCCAATGATTCGAGATATCTGTTTCTAGCCAAATACTGTAATAGATGAAAGAGATAGAGCTAAGTCCAATGATCAGTCGTATTATTGCTTTGTAGAACTTTTTACTCTTACTGTTTGTTTTGAAAAGAGTGATCACAGCTAGGGCAATAGGGAGACTTGAAAGATGACTCGGTAATAGAAATGATAGCACAAACAACATGTCTGGATGCGCGTCAAATCGATAGGTATAGAGGTAGAAATAAAACAGTTGAAGACCAGCAAATGATCCAGTAACTATTGCCAGTAGAGCATTGATGTCATGATAAACTTTTATTTTTTTTATGAATTTCGAAAACAACAAAAAGTTTAGGAATAATGGGAATATTGGTGCCAACGTAAACGATGAAACTCTCCATAAAATAGCGCTAGGTTCTTTAAAGAATGCGCCTTCAAAAGGAGCAAAATATGCAAATGCGAGTGATACAGCGAATGCTATAAGAAAGGACCCAAGGAGGCTTGCGGTGTCAATTGCATAATGAGCAAGGAAAGATGAACTTTGAATTGATGCTTTTTTCCAAACCGGTATACGATCAAGGACCAAGTGGAGAACCAGAAAAATGAAGAAATTAAATAACAGAATCTCAAGAATTAGAGTGTAAAACTCGGGTCCTGTTTGGGTTCGGTCCAAGACGAATGATTCCTTCATAGCAATAAATGAGCTTCTTTCACCATCGTTAAGACTGAATGAAGCTTCGTAATAATGAAGTTTCTGGACCTCATCTCTTTTTTTAATATGAAAAATACCAAGTTGGTCAATGGATAAGTGTTCTAAGATCTTTTGTATACTACCCTGCAATATTTTGCCTTTTGCAAAGTCTTCTAATTCAGATTTGTTCAAAGTTTCGCTTAGTTCAGACTTAGACAACACGTAAGAACCTGAATTCACAGAAATGCACTGGCTTGCAACTTCATACAGCATGTCATCTTCTATGCCGACAACCAAGATGTAATACATCCCATCGGAAATAGATTTTGTAGAAGAAGGTAGTTGTGTGTGAAGCAATTCTTCGATAGCTTTTTCAAGAGCAACTTCTTCAGGTTCATCGATGAATTGTAATTCAGGATTCCGGTTAACGGCATCCATATAAAGTGGGTATCTCCCGTTGAGATTATCAATACTAATTTCTAGACCGTTTGAAACGGACTTTCTTAGTTCTTCGATTTCCAAAGCTAACTTTAATCTTTTAGTAGAGTCAATGCATTTACTTTCACGCAGGATTGTATTGGCGGAATCTAGGTAAGACAATGAACGTTTAAACTCTATGTAAGAGTTAGATCGGTGTCTAGAAAACCAAAAATACGTATTGGAATGTTTAAAATACGTTTGTACTTTTTCAAGATCTTTACAGGTTTGTATTTGATCCAATGACTGAGAAAACCCTAAGAATGATAGAATGAAAATGAATGCGAACGCAATCGAAAACTTCATGATAATAGATATAGTAGTGATTCAAGGTATAATATTAGTCATATTTTTTTGTTATGTAATGTGGTTCTGTCGGGTTCTGTCGCATCTACCAAATTTAACCGATTTAAATTGATAAAATTCAAATGTCATAAAATAAATTCAATTGAAAATCAGCACTTTAGTTTTTTATCTGATTCCATTTTTCTTAAAAAAAAGCAAAAAAATAGACAGATGCGACAGAACCAAGCTTTTCCTTTTTAATATAATATCCAAGCACCTGATCTATCAGATCATATATAACCTGTGAGTAATTTTGTAGCTCTCTAAGATTATTAGACGATTTGTTTAAGATTTCACCTGATATATTTGTTTTCATATTGACTTTAACTTGTTTATAGGAGTCATAAAGCTAATGTTTATTACTGTTATACCCAAGAAACCTTCCGTATAACAGTAACTGTGATCGAGATTGTGACTACGTCAACCAAAAGTGTTTACTAGTTATTATTCATAATAGTTCACTTTTAGTTGACGTAGTCACAGCTTTATGTAAAATCTTTTGTTCTAAAAACAATAAACACCCAATGAAACAACTCAAGATAGGACGCGGACAGCATTGTGACATTATCATCAATGACATCACTGTATCGAGCGAGCATTTAGAAGTATTCAACGATGATGAAGGCAATGTTTTTATAACAGATCTCAACTCTTCTAATGGCACTTTTGTAAACGGAATGAGAATTACCGGAAGTGAAAAATTAAATCAAAATGATATCGTCAAAGTTGGAAACTCGGTTTTACCATGGCGTAATTATTTGAAGGAAGGATATCAACAAACAGCAATTGTTGACCCCGAAAAGATTAAACCTCCTAAAGCACCGATAAAGGATAAGATTGAGAATCACCCGCAGACAATTGTGATCAAAGAGAAATCACATTTTCTTAGGAATTTGTTTTTTGGCCTAATAGCACCTGCGCTTTTATTGGTCTGCATTTTTTTGTTTTTACCAGATGATGTAAAAAGAGAAATATACGAAAGCATGGGAATCGAAAACTCAGATTTTGTAAAAGGAAACTCTCTTAAATCTTACGTTCAAGTCGAGAATTTTATTGAAAACAATACCCTGGGCAGAAAGTTATCTGTAAAAACCATGCTTTTTAATGAACACCGCACTGCCACCATACATTCTGTGACCTTACGGTATAATTTTAGCGATGGTAGTGAAGATAGAAGAATATCAGTTAACATTCCACCTCAAAACACATTACCGAGAATTACAAATGAAAAATTCAATGGACGGAGAAAAAACACACTGAGAAGTGTCGAGGTTGTTTCTGCCTCTGAATAGACTGATAAGACGATGAGGGATCTGCTTTTAATGAAATAGTTAGATCGTTTTTATTTCTCCTTCTTTCTTGGGATAGAATCTTTTCTTTTCAATGCCCAGAAAATTCCTATGAAGAAAATCGTGGACCAAACGCCTACGGCAATAAAATCAAGCTCTACTGAACCGATCATGTCTCCAAAATTAGAAGAGAACGTCGCCTCATGAAACTGTTGGTGTAAAGTTTCAATTCCATCTTGTACTCGATCTTGCATGTCGAATGTCATTGTTCCATCAGCAGCGTATATTGCTTCAGGCACAGGGGTCATCACAGCTCCTTGTATGGCAGTAAACCCTTCTGTACCCCAGCGAGAAAGTGTAATATAGCTCAAATACTCTACTACTGGATTAGAGATTTTGGCGACAAAACCTGCTAATAAAATTTGAGGAATCAAAACCATAGGCACGACTGTCATTACTTTTTCAGTACTACTCATCAAGGCGGAGAGCACTAAACCTAGAAGTGTTGCAGAAATTGATAGGAAAAACATCCAAACAAAAGCCGCAATGGGATCACTAAATGAAGCTTCTCCACTTGAATATTTCAGAGAAATTATCGCGACAAACAAAGCTGATTGCACAAGCGATAAAATTGAGAATACTGTGATTTTAGATAAAATATAAGGCGTTAGACTAATATTAAACATGCGCTCCCGTGTATAGATTGGCAACTCTGAAACGATCTCTCTCGCCGAGTTATTAACGCCAAACCATACCGCCGAAATAGCCATTAAAAAAGGGACCGCCAATGATATTTCCTTGAATATTAAACAAATAAGAGCTGCGATTATTGGCGCCTGAAAAATCAGGAAGGCGGCATTGCTGCGATCATTCATTTTTATCCTTAAAGCCCTAGCCGTTAACCAATACCACTGGTTAATTGCATTCGAATTGGAGTTCTTTCGTATATCTTGCGTCGCATTTCCAACATTTCCTTTTGTTGGGTTAGCCTTTTTGAATTTATCAATCCATTGTTGCTTATCCTTCCCTGTTATGGCCATATAAGCCCTTACAGAATTCTTCACATTGAAATAATTTTGATATTTCTCGGCATCACCATGATAAACCATATGCCCCCCTTCAGCCATAAAAATGACCTCATCCATATAGTCCAAATCTTCAGGTTTATGGGTAACCATAACGACTGTTGTACCTCGATCGGCAAGTGTTTTTAATATTCCTAAAAACTCTTCTATTGTTTGCGGATCAAGAGGAGATGTTGGTTCGTCCAGAAAAAGAATCAAGGGGTCCGTAAGCATTTCGACCGCAATGGAAACTCTTTTCCGCTGTCCTCCAGAAATTTTAGAGACCAAATTATCCTTGATGTGAATGATATTTAAATCTTTTAAAACCTGCTGAACCTTTGCTGCTATGCGCTCAGGTGAAGGACTCTCTAGTCTCAGCTTAGCGGCGAAATATAAGGATTGGCTTACCGTTAATTGTCGGTGTACGATATCATCCTGCGGAACATAGCCTATTTGCGTCTTGAGGTATTCATAGTTTGATACTAACTCCTGTTCAAATAGAAAGACTTTGCCTTTAGAAGGAGGAGCCTCGCCACAAAGCGCTTTTAACAAGGTAGATTTCCCACAACCGGAAGGTCCCATTACCGCCAATAAAGACTTAGAAGGAATTGAGATAGAAGTTTCGTGAAGGCCAACATAGCCATTCGGATATTGTTTAACAATACCATCCAATCGAATAGCCGTTTCATCTCCTAAATTTCTGGCTTTACCTCTTAACGATAAGATAAATCGGCCCACTATGATATGATCGTCCTCAGAGATTTTTTTCGATCCTCTCAGCTTCTGCCCGTTGATAAAGGTCCCATTGGTACTTCCCAGATCCTTTAATTCATAAGTACCATCAGAAAGACGTTCGATTTGACAATGCTGTCTGCTTATTGATGCAGCATTTAAATGCACATCACATTCAGCAGCCCGACCAATAATAATGACATTGGTCTGTTTGAATTTATCTATAATATCGGTTTGTTCAAGGTTATGTATTTGAGCATCAACCGAAACAGTTACTTTCGCCTTTTCATCTGGATGGACAACTTCGAAGTAGAATTCACCATCCTTGGTTAGTTGCAATTTATCACCTATGCTTAGGGGTAATTTGTCATTAGGTTGGATTCGATTCCGATTATGAAAACTTCCGTTTGTACTCCCCAAATCAACGTAAAACAATGCTGCATCACTTGTGAAAATCAACTGCCCATGCTGTCTTGAAATCATACTGGAATTCAATTCGACATCCACTCGTTGCCCAAATTTTCCAATGGTAATTGCAACATGCTCTCCTTGCTGAAAGGCGATCTTTTTTAAAAGTTTATCCCCCTGATAAAAGTGTATTTTAATTCGAACTGAACTCATTATTTACATCTGTTATAGTGATAGTTATCTATATGATTTTGGCAACAATCGGCGCGCTGCTCCGAAAATGGATGCGAACGAATCATAGCATCTGTAGAATTGAATTGGTCATCTTCCATTCGTTTCCAAACATTAACCACTTCACAGCCATTATACCCAGCCTTTATTGCTAAATCAATGCCATAAAGATCACAATGTGTTTCCATTTTTTGACCAAAGGAGGTTGTGGCTGCCATAAATAATCCAGCTGTCAATTCACCTCCTATGTTTTCCATCGTTTTTATTTCACTGATTTTTCTTTTGATATGTCCCAGTTCGTTATGAGCAATTTCATGTGCAATTATCGCTGCTAATTCATTATCATTCCTACAAAAGTCAATCATCCCTTTATAAACAAATATTTGCCCTCCAGCAGTATAAGCATTTATGACATCCTCATTCACAAAGTGAATCTTATATTGATAGCCTTTTTTATTAGGAACGGATTTAACCAATTGATTACATATTCTTTGAATTCGCTGAAAATCCACTCCATAATCTGAAACACTAATCTCAGATAGTAAATCTCTTCCCATATCATGTTCTTCCGATATGGAAACTTCCTCGCCATACATATCAATCAAACCACCTTCAATATCACTTAGGGTATTAATTACATCTGTCGTTGCTGTTTCGTCTTTTGCAGACAAACATGAAAAATCATATTCCACTTCCCCTGGTTCTATTATTTTATCTGACGGAGTAGAAAATTGATTCTCATTTTGACTGGTTGCACTATTATCAAAACCAGTCTCTCCATTGCTGACAGTTTCGGTATTGTCATCTAATCCGCTGGTGGCTTCCAAATTCTCTTTTTCCTTATGCGAAGACTGAATTAATAAAACTACCAACACAGCTACTGCCAATATCACTAGAACAATAATTATTGAGCGCAAATAACTCTTTTTTTCAGTAGGAAAGGAAGTTGGAATTCCTTTATCAACCTCAGCCGGTACTGCTTCTTTTGCTATTTGCCCCTCATTTAGTGAATCATAACCATCTTTTAAATAATTACGCCAAGGTAAAACCGAGTTTCCAACTTTAACAATATCATTTCGACTCAGCTTGACACTTCCTGAAACTCTTTTTCCATTTACAAACGTGCCGTTTGATGAATTTAAATCTGTCAGAAAAGTGTTTCCTTCATCATCCTGAAAAATCTCTAAATGCTCTCTAGACACAGCTCCATCTTTTAGAACCACATCACAACTTTCGCCTCTACCTATTTTGATCTGTTTCATTGACTAATAAGTTGCTTCAAGGTCGGTTATAAAATCTGAACAAGTCTTATATCTGCTGCGCTTATCTTTTGCCGTTGCCTTTTGAATGATTCTTGAAAACTCCTGACTAAGCATGTCTTTACTCACTCCCGAATTATTAATAAAAGGTGAGTGAAGTATCAATCGAAATAATTCATCTTTTGAAATATTTGAAGGGTATGGCTCTTGGGCAGTGATCATTTGATACAGTGTTACACCCAAAGAATAAATATCCGAAGTTGAATCTATTCCATTTCCTTTCACTTGCTCAGGTGACATATACAAAGGAGAGCCCATCACCTTATAATTACTTTCACCTTTTTCCGTGGCTATGCCAAAGTCTAAGACTTTTATATCTCCATTGTCAGCCACCATTATATTTGCAGGCTTTAGATCCATATGGATCACTCCTTCTTGATGTGCGTAGCTCATAGCCTTCAATACTTCAACCATAATGGCCTTAGCAACCTCTTCAGGTATGGGACCAGTTATATTTCTAATATATTTATCAAGAGATAGACCTTCAACATATTCCATTACAAGATAATAGCCTTCCTCACCTATTATGAAATCTTTGAGTGCCACAATATTTGGATGCTCCAGATATAAATAACGGTTGGCTTCTTCAATGAACTTATTACGAATGAAATTATTTTCGAAGGCACGTTTGAAAAGAACCTTGACTGCAACCAAGAACCCAGAGCGTTCATCAATGGCCTTGTATACGGCTCCTGTTCCACCGTGCCCGATTTGTTCTAAAATGTGATAATATGGTAAATTAGGTTTCAACTATAGGGTACTTGTTTATTCTACTTTTTTTGAATCTATTTCCTCAATGTTTTCTGTGCTATCCGCATGAGCCTCCGAATCATCTTCAATTTTTTTGGATTTTTTGTAGAATTCAAACAATCACAATCCAACCAGAATTCATCTCCGAATTGAAGCTTTTTAGCTTCTTTATCTGTCATGTTTTTTACCTCTAACCCCATCTTGTCATCCATGGTTTTACCCGAAAACCTTAAGCAATTCGGATCATATCTTTCACCCGCCTTTTTCTCTATCTCATTCAGTGCTCCAACGAGTGTTGTTCTGCCATCTTGAGAAAGAATACATTGATAAGTCTCATCCTTACAATCTGAATCTTCCGAAACTGGCGTCGAGGAGTGGTCTGTAGCAACATCTGTAATAACGGGATCAGCGGGATCAGCGGGATCACTGCTAAATGGATTAAAAAAGATCAAGACCAGTGCCAACAACAGAATAGTTCCAGTTGTGCCTATAAATATTGGCTTCTTCCAAATAGGTGTTTCAATTGAAGAACTTGAAGCCAGACCTCCTATTTCTTGAGTGTCTGTTAATGGGTTGATTTCACCTGTGATTGAAATATCTTCTTTTGGTGAAAGATCAACAAATACAGTTGCAGAAAATGGGCTTGACAATATGTCTATTAAAGCTACAGTAATATTATCATGACCTCCGGCGCCCTTAGCCATTGATATCAATTTATCTGCCTTATTATCGATTGTATCTGAGGATGAAATCACACTTTCCATATTCCGATCATCTACCAATCCACAAAGCCCATCCGAGCACATCATAAAGGTGTCTCCTGCAGCTGCCTCAATCGCTTTTGAGCAAACTTCAGGCTCCACAAATTCTCTAATACCAAGCGCTTTTATCAATTCATTTTTTCTGGGGTGCGACTCAGCATCCGCATCTGATATCAATCCTTGGTCAACCAAAGTTTGGACAAATGAATGGTCTTTAGTAATTCGGTGCAGTTTGTCTTTAGATTGAATATAAATTCGACTATCGCCTACGTGCCCAATAAAAGTTTCACTTCCTCTAATAAGTAAAACGGTACATGTTGTGCCCATCCCTTTTAGCTCAGGCTCGGCTTGTGCCCGTGCAAAAATTTGCTCGTTGGCAAAAACAATTGCATCATTGATTGCTATATACGGGTTATCATGCAAGCCACTTTTAAAGTGATCTATAATGCTCTGAACAGCGCTGTTGGATGCAATTGCTCCACCTACATGGCCACCCATGCCATCACAAACAATAAATAAGTCTCCATTATTGCAAACCTCTTCAGATGGTGCAAAACCAGCCGCATCTTCATTTGCCTTTCTCACAAGTCCAACGTCTGTCTTTACTGAGTGATTAAATATTTTATCCATAAATTATTTTAAATACGTTAAGGTCACTTCTCCAAAACTAACAACATCTCCATGCTTTAATTCTTGCTCTTGTATTTTCCGACCATTGACCAATGTACCATTAGAACTGTTCAAATCTTTTATGAAGTACTTTCCACCTTCAAATCTCACTTCGGCATGACAACCAGATACCGTTGAATGATTCACCACATAATAATTCCCTTCTTTACGTCCAATTGAAACGAGTGGTTTATTGAGTACAAGTTCTCCGTATTGTCCTTGAAATTCACCAGAAAATCTTGGGAAACCACTTTGAGACATGAGTAGAATTGTCTCCTCTTCTCTTTTCTTTCTAGCCTTCTCTTGTTTTTCTGCCAAAGCCTTCTCAGCTTGAATTCTTTCTCTCTCTTCTTTATGTTGAAGGATCTCTTTCTGCTTTTCTATTTCACTTTGTGCATGTTGACTTTGACTTTCAAGTTCGGCTACTTTTCTAGCCTGCTCCGCTTCTTTTGTGTCTTGGTCCTTTTTTCTCTTTTTCATGAGAATAATGATTAGAATAAGTATTCCAATAAACAAAACACCAATTATACCCGCAATGATTGGATTACTTTTCACCCAATCCAAAAAAGTGGGTGATTTCGTTGAATAACCAATATTTAATGGAGCGCTTCCCTCTATGCTTAATTGAAAATCATGACTTTTCCCATCTTTATCGTACGAAGTCTCGTGCGAGATTTTAAATTGCGACCCCACCGATCTCGGCGAAATTTGATCTGCAATAGAAATCAATTTCTTTGAAGCGGCTACTACGTTAGTTTTTTTAAATGGACCGGTTGATAATCCGAAGGTTTCTTCGCAGATGTTATCTAGATTATACTTATCATCAACATTTGGTAGGTCCAAAGCAACAGAATATACTGGAATATTTTCTTGTAAAGATTTTGCAATAACCGCTGTGGCATCCCATTCATGATCAAAAACATCATTGTATCCCGAAGACAATACTATTACAGCTTTTGGCTTATCACTTTTAATTTCACCCAAGTAATCAATTCCCTGATATATAGAACCATATATTCGCGTAGACTTTCGACTGTATAGATGAGACTTTGCCTCAACACTTTCTGACCAATTAATCAAGGTTGCAGGATCATTAGTAGGTTTCTGACTTGCGAAATCTAAATACTTTCCCCCCAACTCAGCTCTATCCCAATCAAAAGATGCAAATAAAAAATCGTCATTATCATCTACCAGCTCATCCGCCGCAAGGCTCAGTACTTCATTAAAAAAATCACGCTGATATCGTCGGGAATGATGATTTTCATAGAGGATAAGTACCAATTCTCCCTCATCTCTGGTTATTGAATCCGTGGGAATTCGAGAAAAACTAGAAAGTTCAATTTCTTTTCCGCTCTCGATAATCACGACTTTATCCTCACCAAATCCATCAGGGTTTCGATACATAACCTGAGTATGCACTAGCCCTTCATTATCAACATCCTCTGCATTCGCGGTAAAATTTGTTTGGGGAAAGCCGATATGGCAACCCCACAGAAGGATCAGAATATTTATTGTTTTCAAGACATTCATTTCTAGATAGCTGTTTTAAACTTGAATTCTGTAGCCCCTACCTTGATAATATCATTATCAGCAATTTCAACAGGATTTCTTGGGGGTAATTCTTCACCATTCAAAAAGGTTCCGTTTGCAGACATTTCATCCTCTAAGTACCATTTTCCAGATCTAAACAGAATAATAGCATGAGTACCACTAATAGTATTATCGGTCGCAAGTGTGATCTCTAAAGATGGGTCCTTACCGATTCTATTTTTTCCTTCATAAATTCTAAAGTCAACCCCCATTGGATCTATACTATACGAAACAATCCAACCGGTAATTTTTCTAGTCGCTCGAGCTTTTTGAATAGCGCCACCATCTGCCGTTTCTTCCATACCCGAAATGAACGTTTTTGAAAGATCTCGACCTCCTGAAGCAGCCTGTCCACCTCCAAAAATTTGCGTTTTATCAGAACTCGCATCACTATTTGATGCACCACCTCCAAAAATTTGTGTTTTGTCATTTCCGCCCCCTCCTTCAATCTTTGTGTCCATTCCTCCACCTACAATTTGCGTTTTATCAGACAATCCTCCTCCAGCATTTGAATTCCCTGAATTCCCCGGGCAATATGGACATGCGTCCAAATTATCCTTGTAAAAATGTCCTTTATCACATTTACTAAAACCTTCCATAATTTATTTTTTATTTTGTTAACCTAGTATATCATCCATCAGAATCTTCTTCGTAGATTAAATTATCATTTGAATCCTATTCATATTGATAATAATTTCCATCAGAATCTTCTTCGTAGATTAAATTTTTATTTGAATCGTATACGTATTTAGTCCATCCGCCTCCATCGTATAAGTAATTAGTCAATCCCCCATCTTCATCGTATACGTATTCAGCCCATAATCCCCCATCTTCATCGTATACGTATTCAGTCCATCCCCCATAGTCATCGTATACGTATTCAGTCCATCCCCCATCAGAATCTTCTTCGTAGTTTGACATCATTGCGTTATAGTAGGTTAATCCCACCAGTATTGAAATTATCAATACCACAATCAAGGCTTTTTTTCCAGTATTTTTCTTTTTGGGTAGTAAAGCCTGCTCCTTCTCAGTTTGAATTGGTTTTACTGAAGGTTTTATTTTTTCTGGAACAGTTTTTACTACCGTTTTTTCAATGCTTACAACTGAGGTACTTTTAAAATCAGCTAGAAATTCTGCGCAATTTTGATAACGATTTTTTATATCCTTAGCAGTTGCTTTAGCAATGATGGCGTCAATTTTTCCGGATACTCCAGGATAAATGCTACTCGCATTTGGCAAAGGGTCTCTTACTATCTGGTTATAAACTTCAAACTCAGTTGTGTCCGACTGATAGGGGGCTTGACCTGTTGCCATTTGGAATAAGGTAACGCCTAAGGCATAAATATCAGATCTTTGATCAACCTTTTCTCCCTTAACCTGCTCAGGGCTCATGTATAGAACAGTTCCCATTTGGGTTCCAGTCTTCGTCAATGTCTTGTCTGCATCCAATAGTTTTGCTATTCCGAAATCAAGCACCTTTACATGGCCATCCGCTGTCAGCAAAATATTTGAAGGCTTGATGTCTCTGTGCACAATTCCTTTTGAATGCGCATATTCAAATGCTCCAAGTGTTTGAGACATGATTCTTTCTATCTCTTCCTCGCCAATTGGACCAGTAACATTCTTAATGTAATGATCCAGTTCATGTCCCTCCACATTTTCCATAATTAGGAATAAGCCATCCTCTGACTCTGTATAATCGTAAAGTGTCACAATATTTGGATGCTGCAGATGCGCCATGGCTGAAGCCTCGTTTTTGAAACGTTCTCGCAATGATTCATTTGATGTCAGTCTGGGATGCAGCATTTTTATAGCGACCTTTCTTCCAAGCTGCTCATGTTCAGCCAAATAAACATTCCCCATTCCACCCTCACCTAGAAGGGATTTTATTTCATAATTCAGTATTTTTTTTCCAATCATTATATTTTACTGATAACTTTTAGGTAAGACAATATAAGTACTAAATAATTCCCTTTCCTCCGTTATTAAATGCAGTGAATATTCTATACAAATCATTCACCAAATTTTGATTCATGCCAGTCAATTCAACTATCGAATGTGTGTTTTCATCTTTTTCTTTAACTGTGTGAGATATTCTTACCTTAATAGTGCCGCTTTTCGATTTCAACAAATCAATTTTCTCAATTTGATTCCATCTTACAGATACGCGTTTATGCTTTGATTCTGCAACAGTAATTAGCTCTGTCGTTATCATTATACCGCTCTTGCAATTATTCCAGACACTATTATCGAAAAGCATTTGAATTTTCCCGTATTTCGAAACAAATTTATTCACATCATAATTATAGATTTCCTTCAAAAAACGAATTACTTTATTAACTGGTAACTCAGGAGAGATGTGAAATCTTTTAGGAGTTCCGAGGCTCTTTTTTAATTTTCTAAGAATGATCAATCTATCAGATTTACCTATTGTAATAGCATTGCTTAAATCACCTGATTTTTCTTTTGAAATCGCCTTTGAAACATTTTCTAAAAACAAGGCCTTTTTCATCTCCTGGCAGGATTGAAACCTATTTTGTCGATCTTTTTCCGTTGCCCTGCTAATAATAGAGTCTATGATCGCAGAAACTCCCGGATATATTGAACTTGCCTTTGGTAGCGGTTCTTTGACAATTTGAGTATAGACTTCATATTCTGTCGTGTCACCTGAATAAGGCGCTCTACCTGTTATCATTTGAAATAAAGTAACTCCTAAAGAATAAATATCTGTCCGAGCATCAATTTTCTCTCCCTTAACCTGCTCCGGACTCATATAAAGTACAGTCCCCATTTGCGTGCCTGTCTTGGTCATTGACTTGTCATCATCCATCATTTTGGCAATTCCAAAATCTAAAACCTTAACTCCTCCATCTTTTGTCATTAATATGTTTGATGGCTTAATGTCTCTATGCACTATCCCTTGTTTATGTGCATAGTCAAATGCATCCAATATTTCCGCCATCAGCACTTTGGCCTTTTTTTCTTCAATTGGCCCTGAAACTTCTCGAATGTGAATATCTAACTCTTCTCCTTGAACATATTCCATAATTAGAAAGAGACCGTCATCTGATTCAACGTAATCAAGTAATCCAACAATATTAGGATGCTGGAGATGTGCCATTGCTGAAGCTTCATTTAAAAATCGCTTTCTTAATGATTCATTTGAAGCAAGCTTAGGGTGCAACATTTTAATCGCCACTTTCCTACCCAACTGCGCATGTTCAGCCAAATAGACATTTCCCATGCCTCCTTCACCTAATAAAGAAACAATTTCGTAATTAAGTATTTTTTTGCCAATCATAGGTTTAAAGTAAGGTATTAAAATTAATCATTTTTATAATTCGCTAAGAATTACCAATAACAACGAATATCGCAAGAACGAATAAAACCAAGCCAATTGTGGCTAGGGTTTGCCCTGTTTTTACATTTTTACAGGAGGCTTCTGTGTAATATTCTGGATTATTTCTATAGGTTGAAAGCGGGTTCTGTCGCATTAACTTCATTAAAGATAATAAATTTAATTTTTAATACATTGTTAAGCAACTAACGAACAGAATGTTTTAAACGAAGTAGAACAAGGATTAATGATTTGATCCTTTTTAATTATGCTGACTACTTCTATTCCTGAGAGGGTTCGCTGTGCTGATTCAAACTCCTTGAATCCTGTCATTATTCTTATTCGCCTTTTTATTCTCCGGTGGTCTTGTTCTATGATATTATTCAAGTACTTGACCTTTCGAATCTTTATTTTCTTTATGCTTAAACTTCTTTTGTTCACTGTCAAAATTGCTGAACTATTAGACCCACTTTTGTCTATGTTTACAATTCTTGGTTTGCCATTATTACCTATTGCTTTGTTGAAAAACTTCTGTGCTGAAATTTTCTGTCTCCGCCTAGTTAGCAAGAAATCTACTGTATTTCCATACCTATCTACTGCTCGGTATAAATACATATCTCTGCCTTTTACCTTGATATATGTTTC
>CAZOLZ010000047.1:0-17094 GCA_964580965.1 uncultured Flavobacteriales bacterium
GTAGTTTTTTATAAACAGATTGCAAAAAGCCCTTAGTGTAGTTTAGTTCTTCTTCAATTTTTGCTTTTTCAGCATCTAAATCTATATTATCTCCAAACGGTATAAAGTATTCATTTGAATTGACTAGAAATGAGTTAGAATTATTAACTTTTTCTGAGGTATAATCTAATTTTGAAAGATTTCCCATTTTTTTGATAACAGCATCGAAATCCTTGTTACTTTCTTTATTGAGTTTTATAAAAAGTTCCATTTTTACTTTATTCGCAACATTATTTTTCTTTCGAATGTTACGGATATTAGTAATCACGTCTTCAGCAAGTTTAAATCCATCAAGAACATTAGTATTAACTTCTTTCACTTTTGGCCATTCTGCAATGATGATATCTTCATTTTCACTTCTTTCTTTTATCAAGTGCCATAATTCTTCCGCTATAAATGGAGTAAATGGTTGAATGATTCTTAATAATTGTTCAAAAAAGTGAATTGTTGTATTGAATGTTTTGGTATCAATTGGTTGCTCATATCCTGGTTTAATCATTTCAAGATACCATGAACAGAAATCATCCCAAACTAATTTATAGGTAGCCATCAATGCTTCAGAAATTTTGAACTTATCAAAAAGATCATTAATAATAGTTAATTCTGAATTAAACTTATTTTCAAACCATTCGATAGCTTTAGAGGATGAGGTTGGTTGATCCATCTCCTTAACTTCCCAAGATTTTACTAACCTAAAAGCATTCCATATTTTATTCGTAAAGTTCCTACCTTGTTCACATTGAGATGTATCGAATGGTAAATCATTTCCTGCAGGCGAAGAGATTAAAATTCCCATTCTAACTCCATCAGCACCATATTTTTCAATTAATCCAATAGGATCAGGAGAATTACCAAGAGATTTAGACATTTTACGACCTAATTTATCTCTAACGATTCCTGTATAATAAACATTTTTGAAAGGTATTTTACCTAAATATTCTTTACCGGCAATAATCATTCTGGCCACCCAGAAGAACATGATTTCAGGAGCAGTGACTAGATCGTTTGTAGGATAATAGTAATTGATTTCGTCATTGTTTGGGTCCGTCAAGCCATTGAATACTGAAATAGGCCATAACCAACTTGAGAACCAGGTATCTAATACATCTTCATCTTGTTTTAATTCGTTTTTAGATAATGATTTTCCCGTTTTTTCTTTTACTTTTTCAATGGCTTCTTCTACTGTTTTTGCAACTACATAATCATTTTCATCTGAACCATAGTAGAAAACAGGGATTCTATGTCCCCACC
Source organism: uncultured Flavobacteriales bacterium (assembly GCA_964580965.1). Taxonomy (GTDB): domain Bacteria; phylum Bacteroidota; class Bacteroidia; order Flavobacteriales_D; family Crocinitomicaceae; genus CAIUKX01. Next base: position 1,291 of record CAZOLZ010000047.1, read on the forward strand.
ATAATTGACGAGAAATACACCAATCCTTGACGTTTTCCATCCAGTGTCGGTATGTGTTTTTGAATTTATCAGGATGAAATTGAATTTCACCGTTCATAACAGCATCTAAAGCTGGTTCAGCTAATTCTTTCATTGAAACAAACCACTGTAAAGACAGTTTGGGTTCAATAGCAGCATCTGTTCTCTCTGAATACCCAACCTTATTAATATGATCTTCAGTTTTTATTAAATATCCTTTGTTGTATAATTCTTTTTCAATTTCTTTTCTAACCTCAAAACGATCCATTCCATTGAAATGTAAACCTTGCTCGTTTAATGTACCGTTATCGTTTAAGATTTCAATTGTTTCTAAATTATGTTTTTTACCTAATTCATAGTCATTTACATCATGAGCAGGAGTAACTTTCAAACAACCTGTTCCAAACTCCATGTCTACATAATCATCTAAAATAATCGGAATTGTTCTGTTAGCAATTGGAACAATTGCTTTTTTACCATGTAAGTGTTTGAATCTTTCATCGTTTGGATTAATACAAATGGCACTATCACCTAAAATTGTTTCAGGTCTTGTTGTTGCAATTGTTAACCATTGATCTTCTGAATCTGCTACTTTATAGCGAACATAAAATAATTTAGAATTTACTTCTTTATGATTTACTTCTTCATCAGAAACAGCTGTTAAAGCTTCTGGATCCCAGTTAACCATTCTAGCACTTCTGTATATTTTACCTTTTTGATATAAATCGATAAATACATCTATTACTGATTCAGAATATTGTTTATCCATCGTGAAAGATGTTCTATCCCAATCACACGAAGCACCTAGCTTTTTTAACTGTTCAAGGATAATTCCTCCGTGTTTATTTTTCCATTCAAAGGCATGAGATAAAAACTCATCTCTTGATAAATCAGATTTTTTTATTCCTTCTGTTCTTAATTTCTGAACAACTTTAGCTTCTGTAGCAATGGAAGCGTGATCTGTACCTGGAACCCAACAAGCGTTTTTACCTAACATTCTAGCTCTTCGAACCAAAATATCTTGAATCGTATTGTTTAACATATGTCCCATATGAAGTACGCCTGTAACATTTGGAGGAGGAATGACGACTGTGTAGGCTTCTCTGCTATCAGGTTTTGAACTGAAATAACCTTTCTGCATCCAATGTGCATACCATTTTTCTTCCGCCTTCTGCGGCTCGTACGTTTTTGGGATTTCCATTTTGTGTTTTTTACTTTGGTGCAAAGATAGTGAATTCTATATTTTTGGAGGACCTTGAAACTAGTTTAAAACAACAAAATTTTTAAAAATATCTTAACTGTAAATTTTTGAGGTTATCTTTGCAAAAAAAACTATATACTACATGCAATTATTAGACGGTAAAAAAACAGCTCAAGAAATAAAAGAAGAATTAGCAAATGCTGTTCAAGAGAGGAAACAGAAAGGTATGAAAATTCCTCATTTAGCAGCTGTTTTGGTTGGTAATGATGGAGGTTCTTTAACTTATGTTAATGCTAAAGTTAAGGCATGTGAGGAAATTGGTTTTGAAAGTACTCTGATTAAATATGATGAAACTGTTTCAGAGGAGACTTTATTGACAAAAGTTCAATCTTTGAATGAGGATAAAAGTATTGATGGTTTCATTGTACAATTACCTTTACCAAAGCATATAGACGAATTAAAGATTACCCAAGCAATTGATCCCAAAAAAGATGTTGATGGTTTTCATCCTGTAAATCTGGGTAATATGATCTTAAATATACCATGTTTTTTACCTGCTACACCAGCTGGGATTGTTGAGTTGTTGAAAAGGAATAATATTGAGACAAAAGGTAAAAATTGTGTAATTATTGGGAGAAGTAATATTGTTGGTCAGCCATTAAGTATTTTATTGGCACAGAATACAGAACCTGGAAACTGTACGGTTACTTTAACACATAGCCATACTAAAAACTTAAATGAGTTATGTTTGGCTGCAGATATTATAGTAGCTGCTATTGGTAGGCCTAATTTTGTTACGGAAGACATGGTCAAAGAAGGTGCTGTTGTAATTGATGTAGGGACAACTAGAGTAGTAGACGATTCAAGAGAAAGAGGTTGGTATCTATGTGGTGATGTTGATTTTAAAAACGTAGCCCCAAAAACTTCTTACATTACACCAGTTCCTGGTGGTGTAGGACCTATGACAATCGCTTCTTTAATGATTAATACATTGAAAGCGATGGAACTTAAAGGTAAATAGAAGCTAATAATTTAATAGATTTTATAATCTATCTAGATTAGTTTTTACTCCGTCAACTAAAGAGTAACATGAAAGTTTATCTTTAAAAACAGAAGATTTAAAAACTGATTTATCTAAAAGCATTCGAGCACATTCTTGTATTCCTTCAACTATGGATGGGTGGGGGTGCACTAATTCTGCTAATGCATCAATTCCTGCATTTAATTTAATTAATAATGCAACACCTTGAATAGCTGTAGAGGCGTGTTCACCTACAACACGCATTCCCAGTATTCTCATTTGAGAATCGTTTGATACTATTATTTTAAAGAAACCTTGTGTTTGTCTCATAGCGATAGCTCTTGCCACTACAGAGTAGTCAACTTTGACAACTTTTACAGGTATATTTTTTTTAATACAATCGGTTTCGTTTAAGCCAACAGAAGCAACTTCAGGATTCAAAAACATTAATGTACAAATGTTGTCGTAACTCAATGAAGTTTTATTCATATCGTATGCCTTTTCTACTGCATAACGGCCTTCAATTTCTCCAGCATTTACTAATGCAATTCTTCCTGAGACATCTCCAACTACAAAAATGTTAGGTATATTTGTCTGTGTGTCATTATCACCAATATGCACACCTCTTTTTGACATTTTTACACCTGCATTTTCTATTTCTAATTTTTCAATATTCGGAACACGACCTATAGATAGTAGAGCTTTTTCAACCCTAATAGTTTCAGTTTTTCCATCAGGGTGAGCAAGGGTGTATTCGACTTCATTATCAACTTTTGTTAATGAAATTAGTTGAGCATTATGATGAATCGTAACATTTTTATTTTCAAGATTGTTTGAGATAATTTCAGAAATATCTTCATCTTCAAAAGGTAAAATACGTTCTTGTCGATCTATTAGGTAAACTTTTGTTTTTCCAAAATTAGAGAACATTGTAGCATATTCACATCCAATAACACCAGCACCAATTATAACTATACTTTTTGGGTAATCATCTATGAGTTCAATTGAATCGCTTGTTAATATTGTTTGATGATCAACTTTAATTTTTTTGTCAATTCGAGGTCTACTTCCTGTAGCTATAATAATATTCTCACCCCAAATTATTTTTTCATTTTTATCTTGTTTGATTAAAATACGATTTGAATCTACAAAACTTCCATAACCTCTTTCGAAGTGAAGTAGTTTATGCATTGATTCAGTTTGAAGTAATTTGATATGGCAGGAATATTGGAATTTTCGTTCAAAAACCGCTTCATTTATTGCTTTACTAATTTCATTCCAAGTAAATTCAAAAGGTTTTTCGTTTGAGTTTAGGTGTAAAGTTTCATTAACCTTTTTAACTCTCGACGAAAGTTCCCATAATGTTTTTGATGATAAAGCACCATTGTATACACCTGTACCGCCGACTTTATTTACTTCAATTAGACAAACTTTTTTTCCAAAGTCTATTCCACGCATAGCAGCAGCATATCCTGCAGGACCTGCTCCAATTACTATTAAGTCGTACTTCTCCATTAGAATTGTTATTTTTGAAGTATGTGTATATATCAAATATAAAAAAAGTTAAGATTATAACTAATAATTGATAACCTAATAACATGTTAAATTTATCAATTGTAATTTTTAGATATGAATTATTTAAGTGATTTAGAAAAAGGTAAGGTAAATATTCAAGATTATAAAAAAGCATTTCAAAAATTAAAAAAGAAAAATAATAAAGTTGTTGATGAAATGTTTCATGGCTTACATGAAAAAGTTTTTGAAGATATAGATTGTTTGTCTTGTGCAAATTGTTGTAAAACTACAAGTCCAATATTTAGAGATGTAGATATAAAACGTATTTCTAAAAAGTTAAAGGTCAAAGAAGCTCAATTTATCAATTCGTATTTAAAAATGGATGAAGAGCATGATTTTGTTCTTAAAAGTTCTCCATGTTGCTTTTTGGGGGATGATAATAAATGTAGTATTTATGAAGATAGACCTTTAGCTTGTAGAGAGTATCCTCATACAAATCGGAAAAACATGTATCAAATTATGAGTTTAACATTAAAGAATGTTGAAATTTGTCCGGCTGTGGTTAGAGTCACAGAAAAGATAACATCTAGTTTAAAGAAGTAAGACCATTGGGTTATGATTTTAAAGCCTCGGTGTCGATTAAATTATATTTATTCATTAAAAAATTTTCATATTTGTTGAAAAATTAAATATGAATACATTTTCTCGAAAAGAAAAAGTTAAACATTTATTAAGTTTACCTGTTATTGTAGCTGCCCTTGGTTATTTTGTTGATATATATGATTTAATTCTTTTTGGTGTAGTAAGAGTTCCTAGTTTAGAGTCTATGAATATTTCTTTGGATGTTGCAGGTACAACCATTCAAGATTGGCAAATGTTTGGTTTGATGCTAGGTGGAATTCTATGGGGAGTTTTAGGAGATAAAAAAGGAAGGCTATCTGTTTTATTTGGTTCAATTTTAGTTTATTCTTTAGCAAATATAATGTGTGGCTTTTTACCATATGTAAATTTTATGGATAAGGTTTCTGCCTATGCGGTATTGAGGTTTATAGCAGGTATAGGTTTAGCAGGCGAGTTAGGTGCTGGGATAACTTTAGTAGCAGAGTCTTTACCAAAAGAATTAAGAGCTATAGGAACATCTATAGTAGCGGGTTTTGGTTTGTTAGGAGCAGTGGTTGCTAATTTTACTGTAGAGTTATCGGGGGATTGGAAAATTGCATATTTTGTCGGTGGAGGAATGGGAATTTTATTGTTGATTTTTCGAATAGGAGTAGCTGAATCTGGAATTTACAAAGATGTTTTATTAAAAGCAGAAGTACAAAAAGGAAACTTTATGTCTTTTTTTACAAATGGTAAACGTTTAGTGAGGTATTTAAAAGTAATAGCTATAGGTTTACCAACATGGTTTTGTATTGGGATTTTAGCATTCTTAGCAAATGAATTTTCTGAGGAATTGGGTGTCAAAGGAAGGTTAGAACCTGGTACAGCAATTATGTGGGCATATATTGGGATTTCTGTAGGGGATTTCATGAGTGGTTTCATTAGTCAGTGGTTACAATCACGTAAAAAAGCTATTTTGTGGATGATAAATTTCACGATTTTAGGTGTTGTATTAATGTTGTTTACAAATTATTCGTCACCAAATGTATATTATTTTTACTGTGTTTGGTTAGGATTAGGGACAGGTTATTGGGCGATGTTTGTAACTGTTGGAGCGGAGCAATTTGGTACAAATATTCGAGCTACAGCAGCAACAACTATTCCTAATATGGTTAGAGGAATGTTGATTCCAATGAACTTTTTATTTTATTACTTTATCTCAAGTTCTTTTTCTAAAATAAATTCAGCTTTGGTTGTTGGTGTTGTTGTTTTTACACTAGCATTATTTGCTACACTTACAATTGAGGAAACACATGGAAAAGATTTGGATTATGTGGAGTAAAGTAGATTTAAATTCAAAAAAAAGAGGTTGTAAATTTTACAACCTCTTTTTTTGTTATGTTAGAAACTTCTTAGTGATTTGATAAGTATTCAGCAACTCCATCAAAAGAAGCTTTCATACCTTCAGACCCTTTTTGCCAATTAGCTGGACAAACTTCTCCATTTTCTTCGAAGAATTGTAAAGCATCAACCATTCTTAAAGCTTCATCTACATTTCTTCCTAATGGAAAGTTGTTTACTAGTTGGTGCATAACTGTACCTTCTTTGTCAATCAAGAACAAACCTCTAAAAGCAATCATTGGACCCGTAGCTCCTAATTTACCTTCCATATCATACTCATATTCACCTGCTAATACTCCAAATGCTTCAGAGATAGTTTTATCAGTGTCAGCTACGATTGGATATGTTACACCTTGAATTCCACCTTTATTTTTTGGAACTTGTAACCATCCCCAGTGCGATTCTTCAGTATCTGTTGAACAAGCTACAACTTTAGCTCCTCTAGCTTCAAATTCAGCTAATTTATCTTGGAAAGCATGTAATTCTGAGGGACAAACGAATGTAAAATCTTTTGGATAAAAGAAAAATACAACTGGATTTTTACCAATGTATTGATCTAATGAAAAATCATTTTCGATAACTCCTCCGTTAACTACTGCAGCAGCCTTAAATGATGGTGCTTTTTTTCCTACTAATACTCCCATTTTTTTATTTGTTTTTAAAAGGTTATACTTATTATTTACTATAAAATTATTAATTATTTTTTTAATCTTAATCTTAAAACTTTAATAAGTTCTTGTTAATATACAATTCAAAGATAAATACTTCTATTAATAGTTTTTATTGATTATTTTTATATTTCAATAGATTTTAATTATGATTTCTTTACAACAGATAAATTACATTTTAACTTTGGTTGAAACAAAACATTTTCAGCGTGCTAGTGAATTATGTTTTGTTACGCAACCCACTTTATCAATGCAATTAAAAAAAGCTGAGGAAGATTTGGGGTATAAAATTTTTGATCGCGATACCAAAGAACTTTCTTTAACAAGTTTCGGAGAAAAATTAATTCCAATTTTAAGAGATGTCAATTATGAGACTCTTAAAATTCAAAAATTAGTTGATGAAATGAAAGGGAGTTTCAAAGAGGTTGTTCGGATCGGTTTAATTCCTACCATATCAACTTATTTAATTCCTGATTTATTTTCTGAATGGAAAAAAATGTTCTCTGGAATTCAGATAATAATAAAAGAATTAAAATCACAAGATTTAGTAATTGCACTTGAAAATAAACAAGTTGATTTAGGAATTATGGCTGGACCTTATGTAGCTAATTCCATTCGAACTATTCCTTTGTTTACAGAAGAGATAAAAGCTTATATTAATACGGATAAAGAAGATTTTGTTTTTACCACAATGCTTACAGAATCACATCCATGGTTGTTAAGTCAGGGAAATTGTCTTCGAACTCAAATGGTTCATTTCTGTGATTTGAAAAAAAATAATGCGGATGAATGGGATTATGAAGGAGGTAGTTTGGATGTATTGTTAGAAATGGTAAATCAGAATGGAGGATATACTCTAATACCAAAAGAATATGAAAAGCGTATTAGGTTTAATCAGCATTTTATTAAACGGATATACTCTCCTGATAAAAACGATGTTCCTGCTCGACAAGTAATAGCTATGACACCAGAGCGAAATTCAAAATGGGATTTAGTTGAAAAGATTGTTAGATCAATTCAGTTATATTATGGGAATCAAGAAGATGTAAATTATCAAGTTTTAAGTTGGGAATAATCTTATTTATGGGCCTGTCTTATTTGACTCATTTCGACTATTCTTTAATTTTTCTTGCTATCATAATACCATCTCTTATTGGGAATAAAACATTTTGAACTCTTTCATCATTTTGAACTTTGGTGTTAAATTCAATCAGTTTTTGTGTATCTCTGTCAGTTTTATTGTAATCCTCAGTTATTTTTCCTGACCATAATACGTTATCAGCCATGATATAACCTCCAATTTTGACTTTAGAGAAAACCATATCGTAATAATCAGTGTAACTTTTTTTATCAGCATCAATAAAAACAATATCAAATTGTTCTTTTAGAGTTGGGATGATATTTTTAGCATCACCAATAAGTTGAATGATTTGATTTTTGTATGGTGAGTTTTCGAAGAAATCATTTGCGAAATCTTCAAGCTCTTCATTCACATCAATGGTGTAAAGTTTTCCTTCAGGGATTAACCCTTCAGCTAAACATAAAGCAGAGTAGCCAGTGTATGTTCCTATTTCTAAAACATTTTTTGGTTGAATCATATGGCTGAATAAACTCAATGCTCTGCCTTGTAAATGTCCACTTAACATTCTTGGTTTTAAAACTTCTACATGTGTTTTTCTGTTGAGTTGACTTAATAATTTAGGTTCATCTTCAGTATGCTGACAAACATAGTTGTCCAATTCTTTGCTAATAAATTCCATGATTTTACTTAAAAAAAATGTCGTTAATAATTGTTGAACCTGCTTTATCGTTAACTCGTTCGATTATTATTTTTTTTCCTTGAGCTAATTCATCCCTCATAACTGACGAGTCAATGGTTAAGAACAAAACTTTATTCTGAATATAAATTTCTTTAGTTCTATTTGCAACAGCTACTCCCATCATTTCTTCCCAAGAATTAAGGACTTCAATTTCTTTCATTTTACCATCTAAACGGTAAGCTTTCATTAATTTTTCAATTAATTCACCAATTGACGCTTCGTTAGAATCTCTTTTAAACTCGTTCATAATTTTAAACTGTTTGAAGTGTCTTCATTTCATTAATTTCTCCATTTTGAACAGCAAAATTTTTACAATCAAAACCGTTTTCAATGAATATTTTTTTAATTCGATTAAAGTCGGTATCTGTAACAAAAACTTGCCCGAAATGTTGTTGAGAAACTAATTCCATCAATCGTTTAACTCGTTCATTATCTAATTTATCAAAGATGTCGTCAAGTAATAGTACTGGATTAACTCCAAGATGTTTTTTAAGCCATTCATATTGAGTTAATTTTAGCGCAATTAAAAATGATTTTTGTTGGCCTTGTGATCCAAACTTTTTTACTGGATGACCTTTGATTGTAAACAGTAGATCATCTTTATGTATTCCTACATTTGAGTATTGAGAAAATGCATCTTTTTGTTCAAATTCAACTAATAAATCTTCCAAATGTCCATGGTTTAACTGAGATTTGTATCCAAGGTGTACATCTTCAGATTCAAGTCCAATGAGATTATAATTACGCTGAAATATAGGGATAAATTCTTCTAGAAATGCTTTTCGATCGTTGAAAATTAAATTGCCTAAATGACTCATTTGGTCATTCCAAATTTCGATTGATTCGCGATCAAAAAGGCGGTTTTCATACATGTTTTTGAGTAATGCATTTCTTTGTTCAACTACTTTTTGATAGCGTTGTAAATTGTCTAAATATTTACGATTGAATTGAGAAATAATTCCATCCATCCATTTTCTTCTCGTTTCACTTCCTTCAATTATTAAATCTCTGTCATAAGGTGAAATCATAACAGTAGGAAATTGACCAATATGATCAGCTAATTTTTCGTACTCATTTTTATTGCGTTTGAAAACTTTTTTAGCTCCATTTTTGACTGCACAATGAATATTGATTTCTTTTTCATCTTTTATCCAATTACCTTGGATAACAAAAAAATGTTCGTTGAACCGAATGTTTTGTCGATCGATAGAATTTAAGTATGATTTACACATACTCAAATAATAAATAGCATCTAGTATATTTGTTTTACCTGATCCATTTGGTCCTGTAAAACAATTAATTCCATCAGATAGTGATAGTTCAATATCTTCATAATTTTTAAAATTAATGAGTTGGAGAGTTTTTAAATGCATAAAGCAAAATTAAGGAATTAAACACATAAAAAAAATAAATCATAACATGAATCAAATTAAATGATTCTATAGTTTATAAGTTGTTTATTAATATGAGCTGCTTATTCAAAAAAAAAACTATTTTTGTGCGGTAAAATTTTAAGAAATGTCAGAAAATAATACGGAATCAACACTTAAAGAACAATTTGAATCAAACAAAAGCTTAAAGCTAACAACTTACATTGTTGGAGGAGCTGTTTTATTAGTTATAGCATCATTTGTTTATTTTCAATTTATATGGACTCCAAACAACGAAAAATCAAAAGCATCTTATTTTGAAGCTTTAAATTATGCTGAAAAAGATTCTACAGATTTAGCTATTGACCTATTAAAGCCAGCAATAAAAAAATACGATGGCAAAGTTGGAGGAGAAATTGCTCAATTTACATTAGCTCGTCAATTGATGGCTAAAGGTGAATTTTCAAAAGCAATAGAAGAGCTAAAAGGTGTTGATTTAGGTGATGAATATTTGTCAGTTATGTCAATTGGGCTTCAGGGAGACTGTCTATCAGAGATGAAAAAATATGAAGCAGCTGAAACGATGTATATTAAAGCAGCTGAATTAGGAAATAATGACTTTATCTCTCCAATGTATTTTTTCAAAGCAGCGTTATGTGCTGAGAAAACAGGAGACTTGGAAACTGCTTTCCACTTATACAAGAACATTGAAAATAACTTCAAAGATTTTGCAAATCAGAAGTCAATTAAAAAATATATAGCAAGAGTAAATAAAAAGTAAGAAATAATGGCAACAGCAAATCGCAACTTGTCAGAATACAATAAGGATTTTGTTCCAAATGGTGCCGGTTTTAGAATCGGCATTGTTGTTTCTGAGTGGAATGATTCAATTACGTTGAATTTATTAAAAGGTGCTAAAGAAGCACTTTTAGAGAATGGTGTTAAAGAGGAGGATATCATGGTTCGTTTTGTTCCAGGAGCATTTGAACTACCTCTAGGAGCTCAGTTTATGTGTGAATATACAAATATAGATGGAGTGATAGCTATTGGTGTAGTTATACAAGGAGAGACAAAGCATTTCGATTATGTTTGTGAAGGAACAACTCAAGGGATTAAAGATGTTAACTTAGAATATAATACGCCTGTATCTTTTTGTGTTTTGACCGATAATAACATGCAGCAATCAATAGATCGTTCTGGAGGTAAACATGGAAATAAGGGAGTTGAATCTGCGATAGCATGCATGAAAATGATTGAATTAAAAAAAAGTTTTCAAAAAGTTAATGGAAGTACAAACTTTAGTCAAAATTAGAACGAATGACATTAATAAAATCGATATCAGGAATTAGAGGGACAATAGGAGGGAAGGTTGATCAAGGTTTAACTCCAATTGACGCTGTGAAATTTGCTTCTGCTTATGGAACATGGTTGAAAAATAGAAATAGTAACCAAAAATTAAAAGTTGTAATAGGAAGAGATGCTCGTATTTCAGGTGAGATGATTTCTAATTTAGTGATTTCAACTTTAGTAGGTTTGGGGATTGATGTAGTTAATTTAGATTTGTCCACAACACCAACTGTTGAAGTTGCTGTTGTAATGGAAAATGCTCAAGGAGGAATTATTTTAACTGCGAGTCATAATCCAAAACAATGGAATGCTTTAAAATTATTGAATGAAAAAGGAGAATTTATTTCTGGTAAAGACGGAGAGGAAGTTTTAGCTATAGCTGAAAGTGAATCTTTCAATTTTGCTGAAGTTGATGATTTAGGTAAGGTTACACAAACAGACGGCTATCTACAAAAACATATTGATGCAATTTTAGCATTACCACTAGTTGATGTCGAGGCTATTAAAGATGCAAATTTTTCTGTAGTTGTTGATGCAGTTAATTCTACAGGTGGTGTTTTTGTTCCTGCATTATTAGAGGCTCTAGGAGTAAATCAAATTGAAAAATTATATTGTGAGCCAACGGGACATTTTCCTCATAACCCAGAACCATTACCAGAACATTTAACTGAGCTTTCAACAAAAGTCGTTGCTAAAAAAGCAGATTTAGGTATTACCGTTGATCCTGATGTTGATCGTTTAGCGTTGGTTTGTGAAGACGGTTCAATGTTTGGTGAAGAGTATACATTGGTTGCAGTAGCTGATTATGTTTTAACTCACAATCCTGGTCCAACAGTTTCAAATTTATCTTCAACAAGAGCTTTGAGGGATATAACAGAAAACAGAGGTTTAGTTTATCAAGCAGCGGCTGTAGGTGAAGTAAATGTTGTTGCCAAAATGAAAGAAGTTGGTGCTGTAATTGGAGGTGAAGGTAATGGTGGTATTATTTATCCTGAGTTACATTATGGCAGAGATTCATTAGTTGGTATCGCATTGTTTTTGTCACATTTAGCTCATAAAAAAATGAGTCTTTCAAATTTAAGGGATAGTTATCCAAAATATACGATTTCAAAAAATAAAATTGAATTAACACCTCAAATTGATGTTGATGGAGTTTTGCTAAATATGGCAAATAAATATCAAGCTTTTGAAGTAGACACGATTGATGGTGTTAAAATATATATAGAAAAGGAATGGGTTCACTTACGTAAAAGTAATACTGAACCAATTATTCGAATTTATTCTGAGAGTGAAACTGAGCAAAAAGCGAATGATCTTGCTGTAAGAATAGTTGAGGAAATCAAGTCGTTTATTTAATTTTATACTTGTTTTATTGGGACATTATACGTCCCAATAAAACAAGTATCCAGTTTATATTTTACCAATGAATTCAAAAGCTTCAGAATAATCATTTAAAGAGCTTTCAGGTTTTTCTTTGTAAATTCCAAATATAGTTGAACCACTTCCTGACATTGCAGCGAATAATGCTCCTTCATCATAGAATTTCTTTTTGATTTTTTTTAGTTCTGGGTGTTTCAAAAAAATTGATTTCTCAAAATCATTTGTGACTTTTTCTTGCCAAGAATGAATAGTGTTTTTTATGATTTTATCTAATTCTATTTTTTCTGAAAACTGAACATTAGAATAAGCTTCTTTAGTGCCAACATGGATACCAATATTTAAAAGTTTAATGTAATAGCCATTTAAATTAAAGTTGATAGGTTTTAATATTTCTCCTCTTCCTGTTGCTAATTGAGTAGTATTTTTAATGAAGAAAGGACAGTCACTACCTAGTTTTGCTGCCATATTTTCTAAAACATTATCAGGTAGATTTAAATTGAAAATTTTATTTAAACCTAATAGAACATATGCAGCGTTAGAAGATCCACCTCCTAGTCCAGCTCCCATAGGTATGATTTTTTTTAGATGAATATTTACAGGTGGAATATTGTAGTATTCATGAAATAAACGATATGCTTTTACGCACAAATTATTTTCTGTTTCATCTGGGATCAGAATACCAGATTGTTCAAATGTGAAATTTTCGGATGGTACAATTTCTATTATATCAGTTAGAGGTATTGGAGTCATAACTGAGTTTAATTCATGATACCCATCTTTCCTTTTGTTCAGAATATTTAATCCTAAGTTAATTTTAGCAGGAGGAAATAAAATCATACGAATCAATTTTTTATAAATATCAGTTCAAATTATCAAACATACTAACTAGCTATTTATTAGTATTTTGATTTAAATGTAAAATACGAAGTGAAAGTATTACAAATCGAACTAAAGACATAAAGGTATAAAACAAAAGGGGAGTTCATATAACTTTTAATAAAATAAGATTTTTGTTTATTATTTTTAAATAAAAATGATAGGTTAAAGCGAAGTATTTTTGTAACTTTCGCCTTTCAAATTGATTAATAAAAATGGCAATATATTTAGATTTTGAACAACCAATTCAAGAATTAGAGGATCAAATCGTAAAGACAAAAGAAATCGGTTCGAGTACTGAGGTGGATATGTCTGATAAGATCAAAGAACTTGAAACAAAGTTAAAAAGTACAACTAAGGAAATTTTTTCAAATTTAACTCCTTGGCAAAAGGTACAATTATCTCGTCATCCTGAGAGACCCTACACATTAGCTTATATAAATTCAATTACGGATAATGTTTTTCAAGAATTTCACGGGGATCGTAATGTCAAAGATGACAAAGCTATGATTGGAGGTTTTGGAGAAGTTGATGGCAAAACGGTAATGTTTATTGGACAACAAAAAGGAGTAAATACTAAAATGCGTCAATTTAGAAATTTTGGTATGCCTAATCCTGAAGGTTACAGAAAGGCATTGCGTTTGATGAAAATGGCTGAAAAATTTAATAAACCAATTGTTACTTTTATAGATACACCAGGTGCATTTCCAGGTTTAGAAGCTGAAGAAAGAGGACAAGGTGAAGCTATCGCAAGAAATATTTACGAAATGATGCGTTTAAAAGTTCCTGTAATTTGTATCATTATTGGTGAAGGTGCATCTGGTGGAGCTTTAGGAATAGGAGTAGGGGATAAAGTGGTTATGCTTGAAAATACTTGGTATTCAGTTATCTCTCCTGAATCTTGTTCTTCAATCTTATGGAGATCATGGGAATTCAAGGAAAAAGCTGCTAGTGCATTAAAGCTTACTTCTACAGACATGAAAAAAAATAAATTAGTTGACGATATTATTAAAGAACCTTTAAGTGGGGCTCACAGAAATCCCGAAGAAATCTTTAAATCTGTTAAAAAATACATTGTTAAAACAATTGACGAATTAGAAAAAATAGATTCCAATAAACGAATTGACAATAGAATTGAAAAATTCAGTTCAATGGGAGTTTGGAAATAATTTTGAAATATTAATTATGAATCAACCGATGGACTCTGTGCATCGGTTGTTTTTTTTTAAAGATGAAAGAATAAATGAAATCAATAATTGAAAAAGCTTGGGAAGATCGTTCTTTATTAGCAAACAAAGAAACGTTAGATGCAATAAATCAAGTAATAGAAGATCTAGACAAAGGGCGACTTAGAGTTGCGGAGCCATCAGATGGTAAATGGATTGTTAATGAATGGGTTAAAAAAGCTGTTGTAATGTATTTTCCTATTCGTAAAATGGAAACGATTGAGGTTGGTCCTTTTGAATATCATGATAAAATGGCTTTAAAATCGGATTATGCTAACTTAGGAGTTAGAGTTGTTCCACCTGCTACAGCTAGATATGGAGCTTACATTTCTAAAGGTGTAATCATGATGCCTTCGTATGTGAATATAGGTGCATATGTAGATGAAGGAACAATGGTTGATACATGGGCAACAGTTGGTTCGTGTGCACAAATAGGAAAAGATGTTCATTTAAGTGGAGGAGTAGGTATTGGAGGTGTTTTAGAGCCCTTGCAAGCAGCTCCTGTAATTATTGAAGATGGAGCTTTTATTGGATCTCGTTGTATAGTTGTAGAAGGGGTTAGAGTAGGAAAGGAAGCTGTATTGGGTGCTAATGTCGTACTAACTAATTCAACTAAAATTATAGATGTTTCAGGAGAAAAGCCTGTTGAACATGTAGGTTACGTTCCAGATAGAAGTGTTGTTATTCCAGGGTCTTATGCAAAACAATTTACAGCAGGAGAGTATCAAGTACCTTGCGCTTTAATTATAGGAAAAAGAAAACCTTCTACAGATTTAAAAACTTCTTTGAATGATGCTTTGAGGGAGTTTAATGTTGCAGTATAATATTTTAGTCTATATTTTTATTATGGCGAGTTTATACTCGCCATTTTTTTAAGTAACTATTTTATCAAAAAAAAGAGGCTCAATTTTTTGAGCCTCAACTATATATAGACGTTTCTTTCTATCCGAATTAATCGGGAAAAAAGAATCGAGTAACTCCGAGACTATAGTCCCGGAGTATTAAATTACATCATACCTGGCATACCTCCTGGCATACCTCCTCCCATTGGCATTGCTGGTGCAGCAGCTTCTTCTTCCTCATCTGTTATAACACATTCAGTAGTTAATAGCATTGAAGCAATCGACGAAGCATTTTCGATAGCAATTCGAGTAACTTTAGTAGGGTCAATTACCCCAGCTTTATATAAGTCTTCGAAAATTTCAGTTCTTGCATTGAATCCGAAGTCATCTTTACCATCTCTTACTTTTTGAACAATAACAGCTCCTTCTTCACCTGCATTAGCTGTGATTTGTCTCAAAGGCTCTTCTAATGAACGTCTTACAATTGCAACCCCCGTGTTTTCATCTTCATTTTCTCCT
>CAZOLZ010000048.1:0-16762 GCA_964580965.1 uncultured Flavobacteriales bacterium
TTATCAATGGAAAAAGATTGGTTTAGGTCTTACTGGAAATTCTTATCTTGTTGGTAAAGACTTATTACTAAGATCAGATCTTAGATTATATATCCAGGATAAAGAAACATTTTTCAAATCTGTTACCAATCAAGATAATAAAAAAAACATAAATAGAATTAAAAATTTAACTACCTCAAACCTTCTCTTAAAAATAAAAAATGATTCTGTTGATATGGCTTTTAATAGAGAAACTGGAATAAGAACCTCAACTGATATTCAAGATAAAGAAGTCTTGTCGTCTTATACTTTATTTGAATTTAAAAATATTAAGTATGCTCTTGTGACTGAAATGCAAACTCATGAACTATTTGGTCCAATTCGAAACTTATTTATTAATATGTCGTCTGCAGTTTTGGTTGCGCTATTATTGGCTTTTGCTTTGACGACCTTTTTAATTTTAGGTTTATTAAAGCCATTAAGGAATTTAATTGAAGTTTCAGAGAGAATTAAGCTTGGATATTATAGCGAAAGAGCTCGAGTTCAGACAAAAGATGAAATAGGTGAATTATCTAAATCATTTAATGAAATGGTAAATGCCGTTGAAACGGATGTCATACGAAGAGAAAAAGATAAACAAACGGTAAGCGTTTTAAAAGAAGAGGCTGAACAGGCAAGCAAGGCTAAGAGTGCTTTTTTAGCTAATATGAGTCATGAACTTAGAACTCCAATGAATGCAATTATTGGTTATAGTGAAATTTTAACTGAAGATGCAACAGATAATCAACACCAAGAATATATTCCTGATCTTAAAAAAATTAATTCTGCAGGAAAACACTTACTTCAATTAATTAATGATATTTTAGATATTTCTAAAATTGAAGCTGGAAAAATGGAGCTTGATATTCAAGATATTAATTTTGCTTCATTGGCTCAAGAAGTTGCAGATACAAGTGATGCACTTGTAACTAAAAATGGAAATACTTTAAAAGTTATAAAAGATGAAAGTATTCATCACATCACGGGGGACAGTGTCAAAATTAAACAAATTCTATTTAATTTAATTTCCAATGCTGCAAAATTTACCGAAAATGGAACAATTACCTTAGGCTATAAAACTCATCAAAATGACAACAATTTTTTAAGTATTTATGTTCAAGATACTGGAATTGGAATTGAAAAAGACAAAGTTGCAAAAGTATTTGAAGAATTTGGTCAAGCGGATAGCTCCACAACAAGAAAATATGGTGGAACGGGATTAGGATTATCTCTTGTTAAAAAATTTGTTGAATTAATGGGCGGATCTATAAAGCTTGAAAGTGAAATTGGAAAAGGATCAACATTCACAGTTACTATCCCAAAAAATATATCTACACCTGAGAGTATTACAGAGGATGTAAAAAATAATGAAGAAATCGAAACTGGAAAAAAAGTAATTCTAGTTGTTGATGATGATAAATCAGCAAGAGATTTAATTAGAAGAAACTTAGAAAAAGAGGGGTATATTGTCTTAACAGCTTCAAATGGAGATGAGGCGATAGAAATTGCAAATCAAAAAAATCCTCATTTAATTACTTTAGATATTATGATGCCTAAAAAAAGTGGCTGGGAAACGCTTAAAGCATTAAGAGAATATATAAAGTTTAAAGACACCCCTGTGATTATGATCTCCATGTTAGATGATGATAATACTGCAAAAGGATTAGGTGCAGACGATTATTTAAAAAAACCAGTCGACCGAAATAAATTAATTGATGCAATAACAAAGCAAAAAGAAAAAATGAAAAACAATAATATAATGATCGTTGATGATCTAAAGGATAACCGGGATATCGTAAAACGACATTTAAAAGATTATAACTTTAATTTTTCAGAAGCGGATAATGGACAAGATGCCATTGAAAAACTTTTAAAAAAACCCGTTGATGGAATAATTTTAGATCTCATGATGCCTGTCATGGATGGATTTGAATTTTTAACAAGAATTAAAGAATACAATCAATTAAAAGATATTCCAATTATTGTGCTTACTGCAAAAGATTTAAATTCTGATGAAGTTATAAATATCGAAAAGGATGTATCTTTAATTATTCAAAAAACTGATCTTGGAGAAAAAGCAATTAAAGAATTGGTTAATAATTTAGTTATAGAAAAAAGTTAATTTTTTTTATCATCTGATCCAAGTTGTTTTTTTTTTAAAATATCTTGAATATTTCTTCCATTTCTTTCAACAACATAAAGAATTTTTCGAAGACCAACTTCAATACGGTAAACTAAAAAGATTAGAATAATAACAACTAATGATATAAAAATTAATTCTGCCATTAAGATATAAATTTATTAATTTTTTCTAATAATCTTGGAAGTTCAACTGGCTTTGTATCAAATTCATCGCAACCAGCATCTAAACATTTTTTCTTATCAGATTCTAATGCATGCGCAGTTAAAGCTATAATTGGGGTTTTTATTCCTTCTGATCTTAATTTTTGCGTAATTTCCCAGCCATCCATCTTTGGCAAACTCATGTCCATTAAAATCACATTATAATTTGGTAATTTTCCTTTATTATAACCCTCTTCACCATCTATCGCCATATCAACTTCAAAACCTTTTTTTATTAATCGTCTAGATAACATATCTCTATTCATCTCATTATCTTCAACTAAAAGTATTTTTGTCATTAATTAATTATATATGAATTTAAAAATTTCTAATAGGCTAATAATCCGCGTCAGTAGAGATCATATAATTTGATCCAATCTCCCATGCGATTCCACCATTTGTTGTTCCACATAATGTCTCTCCTGCTGCTGGTTGCATGAATGGACCGTTGGCAAAACCTGAGGCTCCATTATTATCCCAAATTTGTGATGAAGCATAACCTGCTCTAGTTAAATTAGTTAAACCTCTATTATATGAAATGCCAATGATTGAATTATCTTCATTTGATCTTGCAACAAATTCTGATGCGTCTCCACTTTCAGTATACCCTTCAGATGCATAAGTAGTTCCGTCTCTGTAATGTGCATAAACTTGAAAATTTGAACTTTCAACTGGACAGTTCCATCCTTTTCTAAAACCATTTCCACTTGGTGTTGAACGATTACACATAATTTGAACCATGCCCTTTTTATGCTCACCACGATACTCTGAATCGACAGTAATCATTTTTTTATTAGGAAACCATGGATTTTGCATATCTTTAAAATGCTCTTTCACTGAAAAAACAAAATGTGCACAAGTTGAGTTGGATGAAATTTTATTACCCGTTGCCGTGCCATCAGGTGCAATTTCATTCATAGCAGAAGATAAATCATTTGAGACAACTGTATATTCAAAATCTACTGCTTTTAAAATAGTTTGTATATTCTGCTCAAAAACTTTTAGTTTAGCATTTTCAACATACCGATCGTAACCCACAATTCCAACTCCGGCTAAGACACCGATGATGGCTACGACAACTAAAAGTTCAACAAGTGAAAATCCTTTTTGGAACATTGTTTTTTCTATAACCTACTTTATCTTATTCGCCAAGAAATAGGAGTTAAAATGACTTTTTCTCTTGCTTGTAAATTTTTAGTGAAATTGTGGGTTTGGTTTAGAAGCGGATTTGTATAATTGAGTTGCACTTTAATACGTCTAACCCCGGGTGTATAGGTTTCAGGGTTGTTATCACAATCATGTTCTTTGCCACAGCTTTGATAAAACACATTGGTTAAACCTTGTTTAAATTGATCAACTGTAATTCCAGTTGCTGGTGTAATTCTTAGTGGTGTTGAATTACCATCAAATGTTTGGTTTACCGTCCACCCTGATGGAATAGTTGTAATATTGATACTATCTTCTTCGTCCATATAAATAGAGTTTGAAGATCCGTCGTCATAAAAACTAAACTCTACAGTATTTGGAACTTGGGTTGCTGAGAAACTATAATCTGTTAATGTTGTTCCAACCTCTCCTTCGGTTCCAATATCTCCTTTAACTAAAGGAGCTGAAACAATGGATTCTAATGGTATAAGTTGTCCTTCGGGTCCTTTGCCGCATGATAATATCCTATAATACGCAACGTCCTCACCTGGCGGAACGTTAATGGATAGGGCAACATCATGATCTGTGACTAATGGATATTTAGCAAATGTAGATTGCCATTTGGTTTGATTATCACCTGTTAAACTTAAACCCATGACAGTTAAATTATTTTTATCAATATCAGGTTTAGTGGCATTATCATTTACGGTACTTCCACTACCTTCATTAAATTTATAATAACTGACTAAATTAGGCTCTGATCCTGTTAATCTTGTTCTATAATTATTAGCAATATTGGATTGAGTTCTTGAATTGCTCCAAATTCTAACTTCGGTAATATTACCTAACCAAGGAACACCTTGAAATTCTACACCATTGTTTTTTGCTGTAGTGACCGTATCTCCCGTTGTTCCTTCATCAAAACCATTAAGTCCATTACCAATCACAAGTGGCAAATAGTCTACACTTGTATCACCATCTGTATTTTGATTGGGGAGTAAATTTGCTCCTGTTGCAGAAGTTCCAAATGTCGTATCATTATTTGTAAAACTAGCATCCCACGTGCCAGTAAGCATTCCGTTTTGATAAATACGAGTATTTCCTGTACCTGAACCTCCATCCCAAACCCAGGCAAGGTGTGTCCATTGTTTTCTCACGACATTTAAATTATTTGCAGGATCAGTTGATAATAATTCATATGCTCCAATTCTAGGAGAATATTTATGATCATAAGAATTATTATTAATAACTTTTAAAACAACATCCCAGTATCTTCCATACTCCCAAGCATGCATGTTATAATTCACATCATCTTGGTCATTATAAACCCACATTTCGACTGTAAACTGATCATTGGGAAAGTTTTTGAACTTTCTTACATAAGCACCTGATCGTGATTCACCTAAACCATTCGTTGCACCTCCTGGACCAAAACCTCCAAAATACAATGATCTAATGTTATCGGCATACCTTTGAACAAAAACCTCATACTGAATACCTGCAAACTTTGAATCGGTTCCTAAATTTCCTTTTATCCATTTTGTAAAATGAACGTCTTTTGTACTATCTGTATAGCTATGTCGGTTTAGGCATTGGTTGTTAGCGTTATCAATGTGCGAAGTGTTTTGAATATCAAGTAAAGAAAATTGATCTTTATTCATTTCAGTGAGTAACCAATTCTTAGCAGCTTGTACACCGGACTCTGAGGCTAATTTAATTTGCTGGTAAACACTATTACGTGTTGTCGATTTTAATGCATTATCATAATAAAAATTCATCGATGCTGTCATTAACGAAAGTGCAGCCACGACAGCTATAACAAAAACAAGAACAAATCCTTTTTCATTTTTTTTCATTAATAACTCACATTCCTCATAAATGCAGCAGCACTATATTTTTCAATAATTTTTTCACCTGGATCTTCAAGCTCTATGTCAAAGTTTAAAATATTATTTTTCTTTTGAATTTTGAATTTCTTAAAATGTTTTGCAACAGGTTCCCAGCTAATTGGTGTGGCATCATCATTGTTTAAAGTGCAATTATCTGAGTCATAGATCCTCTTTTTTAGTATTGTTTTATCCGTATCTCCAGTTTGTTCTATTCCAATTTCATATTCGACAATTTTTCTTTGAACTGTTCCATCATTATTTTCATGATCAAAACAAGCTGAGACACGATCTGCGTCATTTCCATCTGTAACGGCATTGTTTGAAGAATCAAACAAACGAATTGCATTTGCATCTGAGATGTTATCACTTGTATCAATATGTTTGTAACCTGCCATTCTTAAATCTAATTGCAGTGAATGAATCGCAAATCTAACTTCTTGTTTAATAACGTTATGATTTAGTTGTCTGACAAACGTTTGTTGGAAATTATTGTAAATAAAATAAGCGGTTCCCATGACGATCGTTGAAATGACCACTGCCATTAATGCTTCTGCTAATGACATACCACTTTGGTTTTTGAGATTTTGATTAGGAGCCATTGGTATAATGTCTCCTAAATACTTCTGTAATATTATCTTGTTTAATAGTTATCGTAACTTGTGTTTTAGTAACTGATGTAAACTGGTCTACACCACTTACTTGATCAGTTACCCCATCATTATTATCATCAACTGGCACATTGACTATAACCTCGCCAACCTCAATTAATCTTTTATCATCTGTTAATGCACGGCCTAAATGCGTATTTAATAGCGCACCCCATTTTTCTAAACTGGTTACAACATCTGAAGATAGAGAAGATTTATAAGTTCCATCTTGATATTTTAATAAGTCTAAATCATCATATGGATCTAACGATCCATTTGCATTTAAAGTAAAAGTTAATTTTGCATTAGCCACAGCATTTGTAGCCAAGGTTAAATTAGGTGAAGTGCTTGGAATATCTGATCTTTTTACTGTCAAAGTTGATCTTGTATTTGTTAAAGTTGTATTCGCGGTAATTTCATAAGTGCCTGGAACTCCAGCAATCACAAAACGGTCTCCTACATCAGGAAGCGATGTTAAAGCACTAATTACAATTGATTGAGTAGATCCTCCGGATGGATTAGTATTTTGAAAAACAACTGGATCGCCATATTGATTTGGTTTTGGAGCATAAACAGCATTTAATTCTTCGAAAACTAAATCAACTGCATATGCGGCTTTGTCAAACTTTCTAAGAAGAGTAAAACGCTTTTCTTGTTCAGACTGAAGTGTCATAAAAACAATTACTGAAATAGCTAAAATAGTAGATGCAGTAATAGCTTCAACGATAGATAATCCTGATTGTTTTTTAAATTTATTTTTAATCAACTCTGCTCCCAATATTAAAAAAGCCTGATGAATAAACGTTTAAAAAATCTGATTTGCCACCCGCTCGGTTAGATGCTGAAATTGATCCTCTCGCATTTTCTGGCATGGTTGCATTTGGTAATATGCAAAAATAATTATTTGCATCAGATACAGCTGTGCAGTTTCCTGTTAATGATGTACATTTTTTTATCGTAAAATGTTCGAGTTCCTTCGTAAGATCATCAACTTTGGCTCCGTTGCTTCCTACACCAGAAAAACTTGAACAAGGTGGAGACGAGTCCTTGTGAAATTCTGAATTAAAACGATTTAAGCTTTCATCTTTATATACCTCTAACTCAGATGTATTGTCTGTATCATTGTTCACAATCTTAATACGGTAAGCATTACCATCCTCCATTGCCATTTGACGGACTAAATTAAACTGTGATCTGACAACTGCGATATCCCCTTGATAATTTTCACTTACACCAAAATTATTAATTGCCGGAAGACCTATTCCAACCACAATGGATGCCACTGCAATAACAACTAAAAGTTCAAGGATACTAAAACCATTGCGATTCATGTTTATTATAGTATTGTTTTTACAATGAATTGGTCAATTTTAAAAACTAAGTTTTTTTTACGAGTTTATCTCATGGTAACTTTTTCTTGTATGGTCAATATGGTTTCAGGGAAAATTTTATTAATCTCCATGAAACATTTTATAATCGCTTCAAAGGTAGGTTTAGTTTGTGCAGGAGGTTTCGCATTGGTTACGTTGCTCACTTCTAAATTAATGCAAAATAAATATTTTTTAGCTGGTTATGTGTTTATTGCTGCAGGTATAATTGATTATTTCACTCATCCAACGCACTTTGGAAATCATTATACAGAAGCCGTTACAACTGGACTTGGAGCTGCTTTGATATCTATCATAGTCTCTTTTATTTTAGATAAAAAAAATCAACCTACCGCTTGACCAACACTGAATATTGGAAGATATAACGCCACCATCAATAAACCGATAATAGCACCAATCACTACAATCATTAAAGGCTCAATAATTGATGACAAGGCTGCAACCACAGTATCGAACTCTTCTTCATAATAAACAGCGATCGATTTAAACATCTCTTCCATATTACCCGTTTTTTCACCCACGGCAGTCAATTGGGAAAGTGCAAGAGGAAAAACATGAGTTTCTTTTTTTAAGAGTTCGGATAAAGTTTGACCAGTTACAATTTGTTTTGCAATTCGCTCTAATGCATAAACAAAAACTAAGTTTGTGGTCACGGTTTTTGCAATTCTAAGTGTTTCAATAATACTCACCCCTGCTCGTGTTAAATTTTCCATAATCATACACATTCTTGAAACAGTCGATTTCACAATTAAATCTCCAAAGAGCGGAAATTTTAAAAATCGTTTATGCATCATATGCCTGTAACTTTCGATATTGTTGTATAAAAATTTATAAACAAATCGAATAACAAATATAGCAATGGCAATTCTTAAGAGGTTGCCACCATCCGCAATAAACCGGCTGGCATCGACAATAATTAATGTCGGCCCTGGAAGTTTAACCCCCATATTGGCATACATTTTTTCAAAAACAGGAACGACTTTCCATAACATGAAGATTGTAATTATTGTTGCAACGGTCAGAAGCATAATAGGATAAAATAATGCACTCTTAATTCCAGCTTTAATCTTTTGATTTTTCTCTAAAAGTTCAACTAATTTAATTAAAAATTCATCTAATTTACCGCTCGCCTCTCCAGCTGAAATCATGTTGATATAAATATTGTCAAAGACTTTAGGATGTTTTTTAAAAGAGTCTGTTAGGTTCATACCGGAGTTTAAGTCTTTGACTATATTATGAGCAGTCATTTTCATTTTCATATGAACTGTTTGATCTCTAATCATCATAATCGACTCTAAAATGGGAAGACCTGCTTTAATCATAGTTGAAACTTTTTTTGTAAATTGAAGAAGCTCTTTTGCAGGAACAGTTGCCCATGGGCCAAAGTTTAAATAAATGTTTCCGCCCTTAAATATTATAGGCGCATTACTGACTGGAATGTCTTCGATTTGATTAGCTTCTTTTTTTTTATCCGATGCTTTTTTTATACCTGTGACTATAATTTTTTTTTGTCTTAAGGCTAAAGAGGCGGCTTTTGGATCGGATGCATTAATCTCTCCATTGACTCTTTTTCCGGCTTGAACCCCTGAATATGCAAACGTTGCCATTTAATTATGTAATTAAAATCCTAGAGTATTCGTGAATATCAAGAATACCTTTTTTAATAAATCCTCTTGCAATATCTTGCATAGTTTTAAAACCACCTTTTTTTGCAACATCTAATAACTCATCACCTCTTGCATCTCGTAAAATTGCAGACTCTAGCTCTGGAGTTTTTTTTAATACTTCGTAAATACCCTGTCTTCCTTTATAGCCGGTATTGTTACATTCATTACAACCCTCTCCTCTTTTAGCTTTAAAAGTGGAAATTTCTTCTTGCTTAAATCCAAGTTTTAATAAACTTGGCTCAGATGCTTGGTCATCATCAATTAAACAACTTTGACATGACTTTCTTGCTAGTCTTTGTGCAACAATAAGCGTTAAAGCAGATGCCACCATAAAGTTAGGCACCCCCATGTTTGTTAATCTGACAACGGTTGAAACGGCATCATTGGTGTGAAGTGTGCTTAAAAGCAAATGACCTGTTAACGCTGCTTTGATTGCAATATTGACGGTATTTTTATCCCTAATCTCTCCCACAAGGATAACTTCAGGGTCTTGTCTTAAAAACGATTTTAAAATGTTTTCAAAAGTTAAACCAATTTCTTCATTAGCTTGAACTTGCCCTACTCCTTTTAAATAAAATTCCACAGGATCTTCTGCGGTCATAATATTTTTTCCTGGACTATTAATTTTTTTGATACATCCATAAAGCGTTGTACTTTTACCACTTCCTGTTGGGCCTGTAACGAGCACCATGCCTTGGGGAGCAGATATCGCTTTTACTAAATTGATATAATCTTCTGGATCAAGGCCAATTTGTTCCAGTCCAAGATCAGGTCCAGCTGCAAGTAAACGCATCACAACACGTTCACCTTCTTTTGCAGGTAAAACTGAAAACCTCACATCAATATCTTCATCATCTTCACTTTGAGGTTTTGGATTTTTAAATTGTAATTTTCCATCTTGCGGAAGGCGCCTTTCAGAAATATCGCAACCCGCCATAATTTTAAGTCTTGTGATCACAGCGTTATAATTTGCCATTAAAAAATCTCTAAACTGTACTTGCTCTTGTAATACACCATCTTTTCTAAATCTTACTCGCGCTTCTCCTCTTCTATAAGGCTCGATATGAATATCTGATGTCCCGGTATGAAAAGATTCTAATAAAACTGTATCTACAAAACTAACAACATCATTCTCACCAGGTTTTGTAGTTCTTGCACCTGGAATTTTAATGCCACTGACACCTTTTGCAGTCGCTTGTGGTTTGGGTGCGCTTGGATTAATATTGTCACTTGACTTTAATACATCGAGAACAACTTTAAATTTTTTAGCGTTTTCAAGATTAGAAGGCTTGGCTACATAAATTTCTATATTGCATCCGGTCATACTTTTCATTTTTCCAGATAAAGTTGATTTAGTTGGATCAAAGATCGCCACTTTTAAAATCTTGCCCACCAAGTCAAAAGGGATGATTTCATTTTGTAATATAAAATCTTTTGGAAGTTTAACTAAAGCTTCTTTTTTTACCGTTTGCTCAGTAAGTTGAATTTTTCTTAACGCATAATTTCTTGAGATTGCTGCAACAATATCATCTTCGCTAACTTTTTGATCTTCAATTAAATAATGTAAAATACCAAGAGGTGCTTTGCCGTTGCCATCGTATTTTTTCTTTGCTTCAGCAATAACCGGGTCAGTTAACTTACCCATCGTTTTTAAAAGATTGGTAACTTTTAAACTAATTTCTGGTGAAATGGTCGGCATAGAGAAACTATAAAGAAGTTGTTAAATTTATACAATATTTGCTGTAATAAATATTAACAATTGGTTCTTGGTATCGTTTTTTGTTTTACTTTGGAAAAAAGAACCAAGAATTGGAATTTTACTTAAAATCGGTACAAAATTAATGCTGTCAGTTTTAGTATTTTTATAAACCCCACCAAGCACCGCTACACCACCATCACTTAACTGTATGGTTGAGTTAATACTTTCATTGTTGATGGGAACATCATCATTTCCAACACCCGCAACACTTGTGCCAGGTGAATTGTTTTGGATTTGAACAATCATTTCGATTTTATCACCTCTTATTTGAGGTGTAATATTCATTGAAAGATTCAAATTCACATCTTGTGTCGTTGCCGCTTGACCGTCTGCTGCTGGAATGATTTTTTTAATCGATAACCCTTGTTGAATACTTGCTTGCTGACCGTTTAGCGCAAGAAGTTTTGGGTTAGAGATTGTCTCAGAATTTGTATCGTTCACTGAAGCGTTAATAACAGCTTGCAATTGAGCGCCTCCAATATTTCCGAGCAACAACATCCCGCCTTGTAGTGTTGCATCTTCAAAACCAGTTTTTCCAACATTGGCATCTGTAACGGCTGCGGCTCCTGGATTAGTGCTTACAATTCCTGTTGTGATATTCGAACCCGTTGTTCGAGCGGCTATTTCTCTATATCCGACCAAGTTAGCATCAAAAGATTTTGTAAATCCATCTTCCGCACTGATAATATAAGCCTCAATCATGATAGCTTTTTTTGGTGAATCAACTTTGTTTAAAACCGTTTCTGCTTGATCAAGTTGAGCTGGAGTTCCTGTGATTATTAATTGATTGTTAATTGTATCATCCGTAACCGTTAGATCAGGAACCGTTGCGGATAATAAAGGAATAACATCCGCAGATGTGTTATAAAAAATTTTAAAAATTTCAGTTTGAGTTTGAAGTTGAGCGCCATCTGTTTCAGATGAATTGGTCACCGCTGGGACAATTCCTTTTGATAAAGATGCTAATTCTTTTGAATTATTAAATTGTTTTTTCTTAAACTCGATATATTTTTTTTGACTATGAACCCTTAACATTCCAGAAGAATGATCAATAAGCATCACTAAGCCATTCATATCTAAAATGGCATAAACTGCAGATCCCCATTTAATATCTTGAAAATCTAAAGTAATGTTTCCTTCAACTTCTTCACCAATCACAATATTTCTTTTCACCAAACCAGCAAAAAGTTTCAATGCCGATCTGATGTTAATAGAGTTAAATTTTAATGTGACTGGCACAGTTTCTAAATTTAAGATATTGGCATTTAAATCTCTAATTTCAAACTCATCAGACAAACTCTCCCCTTGTAACGATACACGTCTTGCACCTGTTGCTTTTTGAGATATGGTATTTTGCATAATCTCATCAGTTTCTTTTTTAAAACGCCTTGTCTCTTTATTAAAATTTTTAGCAGTTGAATTTTCTTTGAAGATTTCAGCATGCATGGTTGCACTTTTGTCTTTTTCATTTTTTGCCATCTTTGGTCTTTTGGGACCACATGAGGTGGTTAGGATTAAAGAAAGAATTGAAAATAAAATAAGTATTTTTTTCATTACCTAAACAAATCCTCTACATTCGTGATTGAGTTTTCTGCACTTGCGCCTTGAGCTGATGGCGCAGGTGAACTTGATGACTCGGGGTTTGTCGATACAGGACCAGAACCTGGTGCCATTGGAACTGAACCTTGAGGTGCACTTGGTATTGATGATTGTGGAATTGATGCCATTTGTTTTACAATCGGTGTATTAATTTGAAATGAGTATTCTTCATAATTTTCTAATACTTTCATTCCTGTACTTGTAATTTTTACAATCTGACCATCGTTAATACCTAAACGATCCCCTTCTTTAACCATGTATTGTTGACCTTTGATTTCAACAATGGCTAAATTTTTAGGATTAAGGGTATAGTTTAGGACACCACGTTTTGTTTTCATCATTTCAACATTTAAAATCGGATTGATAAAAATTGGAATTTTTACATATTGATCATTGTTTAAATGAACTTCTGAAGACAGATTATTTATTTTAGAAACTTCTTCTTTTGTTCTATTAAATTTTTTTGCAACTTGCTCTAATGTTTCTTTGCCTTGCGTTTGATAAACATAAAAAGGTAACAATAAGTTTTCACCCAGTTTTAACTCATCTCCTGGCATTAAATTATTAAAACCCACCAAATCTTTTAGTTCTAAATTATAAATTTCAGCAATCATTTCTAAAGTTTGTCCTTTTTGAACTTTATGAATTCTTGCTGGTAATGTAACTCTTGTTCCCATAACAAGTTTTGAACCTGGAACAATTGAATTTGCAATTTTTAACTCTTCCTCTGTGTATCCGTATTTTTTAGCGATAGATTGAATAGTATCATTTTGATTAACCATATGGGTAGTTTGAATATTCCCGTAATCAATTTTTTGGGCAGAGCCTTCACGGTTAAATGAAACGCCATTCATACTTTGAGTGGAATTGAGAGCGGTTCCTTTTAAAGTATACTCTGTAAGCTTGTAAGCGATTAATGGATCTGGAGCCAAAATATTTCCAATCGGATCAAGTTTGTTCGCTGATGGTACTTGTGTTTGCATAATAGGCTCTGAGGACGGAGGTTGGTTTGCAACTGTTGTGGGGCTACCTTTGTTATCATCAGAACGACCTTGGTTATTTTGATCAGATCGTTCTGTTTGCTGAGGAACAAAACCTCCTTCCCCTAGGCTTTTTGTAAATGGATCTCCATTATTATTTGCATAACCCACAGATGCCTGAAAAACCATTATCATTATCATTAATACTTTTTTCATTATTGCTTAACCTTTTTAATTTTGTCTAGGATTTTAAAATTATCAAAAACTTCGCCTTCAATTGGAGCCATGGCTAAAGTTGCTGAAAATTTTTTTGTAATATCTTCATTGGGCAAAACTTTAGGTGCCGGTTTTCCAGGTTCGGCATATAGCTGTTTTCTGTCCTGCTCTGTAAAATTTTCAATAGTGTTGAGTTTTGCATCTTGCACATATCCACTTTGAGTAAATGCATTAATCATTTCAATAACTGACTGGTCATTTTTAGAAACACCGTTAATTGAAATATTTCTTTTATTATTAATTTCAAATTGTGTTAATCGTACATCTGCTGGAACAGATTGTGATAAGGAAGCAATAAGCTCTGTAGTTGTTTTTTTATTTTCACCAAAATATTTTGAACGAGTAACATTGCTCGATAACTTGCTAACTTTTCCTTGATAAGCTTGGATTAATCTTTCTTTGGACTCTACATCTTGAATAATTCCCGAGTAGCTAGCAATTCTCGAATTATTCTCTAAGATTGTTAGTAAATTAGCTGCAACAATATGAATAGATCCAATTACAAATATGATTGCACTCAAAGTAAAACAGTATTTTGAAAAAGATTTCGCTTTGCGATTAATTTTTAATTGATGAGCTCTTGGCATCAAATTCAAACTATACATCTCTTTATCATTTAACACGTTATAAGGGTTTAAACGCCTTACCCCTGCCCCAATACAATTTATAATTTTAGATTTATTAGGTAATGCATCGAGATATTTTCTTCCCTCTTCAGTAAACACAATACTTTCTTCAGGGTCATAAATTTTGATGACGACTTCACCGAGTTGCTTTTCCAAACCAATAAATAAATTTTTAGTTTGAGCTTTGTCTGTCACCACATTGATTAGTGATATAGGTTCGCATTCGTACTGTGTTTCAAACTCGATAAGCCCTTGTTTAATTTGAGAAGCCAGGCGTTCAAAAATTTCATCCCAAAACTCGCTAGTCACATCTTCAACTTCCTCAATTGTATCTAAAAGAACTTGGTCAGCCTCTACAACATTAATATCTGTGATGGCTAAACCTTTGTTAGAAACAATAGATAGATAGCTATTGTCTTTGGAATAATTAAAAATAGCTACAGGATTATCAAATCCCTCTTGACCGATTGCAGCGTGCAAAGCATTAATTTGAGATGTGGGATTAATATCGATAATGACAGGGTTTAAGCCCGCTAACCTAAAAATATTGACGTAAGCTTCAATGAGTTTTTTCTCAACTGTCACCAAAGTTACATTCATCACACCCAGTTCTTCATTTTGAGAAACAACTTGATAACTTGTTTCAAATTCATCCAAACTATCAGGCGTTTCATCAAACTGTTCCCAAAATCCCCCAAGGCTTACAGCT
The DNA here is from genome assembly GCA_964580965.1 of uncultured Flavobacteriales bacterium. GTDB lineage: Bacteria > Bacteroidota > Bacteroidia > Flavobacteriales_D > Crocinitomicaceae > CAIUKX01. The sequence goes on from CAZOLZ010000048.1 coordinate 15,048, forward strand.
TCGGCTAAATCTTTTGGGTCCATGAGTGGAATCTGAAGATTGTAAATTGTTGAATTTAATTTTCCTAGTGTAATTGCCACATCTTTGGCCTTCGATCCTAAATCATCTAAACAATTTTTTATTTGGTCACTCAAATAAGTTGATGCTGAATAAATATCTTGGTCTTTTCCAATTCCTTCAATTTTTTGATAGTTATAATTTTTTACTTGCCATGTTTTTTTCTTATAAATTAAATCTATGATTTGAATTTCATTATCTTTTAAAGCAATACCTAAAATATTTTCTTGATTTAAAGATATTTTTCCAAGTTTTTGAAATACAGGTTCTAACCCTTTGTTAATTATCTCAGTTATATTAGCCATATTTTATATTTAAAAAACAAATCAACCAGTCGTTGTAAATGTAACCTTATTTAAATAGTGTTTATTTTCAACGTTTTTGTTGGTAATGCTTTTGCTAACTAAGACTCAAATTAATGTTATTAATCAAAGGTTTTAAAAGAACATGTTAGAAGGTTTACTTCGTGATTTACCCAAACAATATGATCTGTCTGATATTCATATCAGATCGAATCAACCCATTGCGATAAGGGAAAATGGTGAGATTAAAGTTTTTAATGAAAATGTTATTCGAAGAGAAGATTTAGAAAGTTATTGGAAAAAAGCATTAGATAAATCTCAATTTGATTATTTAATTAATAATGGAGATTTAGATTTTGCCATTGTGGTTGATGGGCAAAGATTTCGTGCTAATGGTTACTATTGTTCTTATGGGCCCAGCATGGTGCTTAGAAAAATTGTAACTGAGATTCCTGATATTAATAAACTTGGACTGCCTGAAGCGGCGCACGCTGCTATTGTTCACAAAACAGGGTTGGTTTTAGTTACAGGTCAAACGGGATCGGGTAAATCCACATCACTTGCTGCGATGATTGATCAAATTAATTCAAACCGTGCAGAAAATATTATCACGATTGAAGATCCGATTGAATTTGTTCACCCTGCGAAGAAAAGTATTATTTCACAAAGGGAAGTTGGAAAAGACACGGGTAGTTTTGCAAGAGCATTAAAATCAGCCTTAAGACAAGATCCTGATGTAATTCTTGTGGGTGAGATGCGAGATTTGGAAACGATTTCTTTAGCGCTCACTGCCGCTGAAACAGGTCACTTGGTTTTTGGAACTTTGCATGCAAGTAATGCGGCATCAACTATTACAAGAATTCTAGACGTATTTCCTGCCGCTCAAAAAACACAAGCCCAAACGATGCTTGCCGGATCAATTAGGTTAGTGATGTCTCAACAGTTATTAAAACGAAAAGGCGGTGGAAGAATTGGTTGTCATGAAATTATGACAGGAACACCTGCAATAAGAAATTTAATTCGTGAAGGCAAAGTTGAACAAATTCCATCAACACTTCAAACCTCAGCTAAAGATGGAATGTTTACGATGGAAAAATGCCTAGAAGGTTTAAAGCAAAAAAATTTAGTAGAATAATTATTGCTTAATATCGGGATTTTCAACAAATCGTTGTTGAGGAAATTCGGCGGTGATTTTTCCCGTTCCTTTACATTGATTAGTTGTTGTCTCACCTCGTCCTCGATTAACATTATTAGGACTTGGAACTGTTGAGCCTGAACAATTTAGATCAAGCTGGACATCACCTGTAATTTTTACAGTGATTTCTTTAAAACTAATTCCTTTAGCGATGGTTTCGG
>CAZOLZ010000049.1:0-16500 GCA_964580965.1 uncultured Flavobacteriales bacterium
AATTTGTGAATTATTTTAACTTGTTTAAGGACTTAAAAATTACAATTTTTGCAAACACAATTTTGAGGCGTATAACTCTCTCCATTTACACCAAAACAAAATTGAAATATTGAATTTTTAAATTGTAACTACATTGATGAGGCGAATGTCTCTGACTGGAAATATTATCGTTAAAAAAAGAGAAAAGAAATGACACAAGTAGAACCAATTTTACAGAAAAACAACGAAAGATTTGTACTTTTTCCTATTGTTCATGACGATATCTGGTCTTTCTACAAGAGAGCAGAGGCGAGTTTTTGGACAGCTGAAGAGATTGATTTGTCACCAGACTTAATTGATTGGGAAAACAAATTAAATGACGATGAACGTTATTTTATTAAGCACGTATTAGCATTTTTTGCAGCATCAGACGGTATCGTGAATGAAAATTTAGCAGAGAACTTTTTATCAGAGGTTCAATATACAGAGGCTAAGTTCTTTTACGGTTTCCAAATAGCAATGGAAAATGTTCATTCAGAAACATATTCTTTGTTAATAGATACGTACATCAAAGATTCTAAAGACAAAAATTATTTATTCAATGCAATCGAAACATTAGATTGTGTTAAGAAAAAAGCAGATTGGGCATTAAGATGGATTGAGCAAGGTTCATTTGCAGAACGTTTGGTTGCTTTTGCTGCTGTTGAGGGAATTTTCTTTTCAGGATCTTTTTGTTCAATTTTCTGGTTGAAGAAAAGAGGTTTAATGCCTGGATTAGCATTTTCAAATGAATTGATTTCAAGAGACGAAGGATTACATTGTGATTTCGCATGTTTGTTATACAACAATCATTTAGAAAATAAATTACCTAAAGAAAAAATTCAAGAGATCATTATGGACGCGGTTCGTATTGAAAAGGAATTTGTTACTGACGCAATACCAGTGAAATTAATTGGGATGAATAGCGAATTGATGGGCCAATACATTGAGTTCGTTGCAGACAGATTGTTAGTTGAATTAGGAAACGAAAAAGTATATAACACAACAAACCCATTTGATTTCATGGATATGATTTCTATTCAAGGAAAAACTAACTTCTTTGAAAAGAGAGTAGGAGAATATCAGAAAGCAGGTGTATTGAACAATAGCGGAGGTAAAAGTAACGCTTTCTCTATGGACGAAGATTTTTAATATTATTAATTTAACACATAATTCAAAGACATGTACGTAATTAAAAGAGATGGAAGAAAGGAGCCAGTAAAATTTGACAAAATTACTGCTCGTATTGTTAAGATGTGTTACGGATTAGATCCTTTAGTATCACCAGAGGCTGTTGCTATGAAAGTGATTGAAGGGATTTATGACGGAGTAACTACAACTGACTTAGATGATTTAGCTGCTGAGGTATCTGCTGCTAAAACGATTGATCACCCGGATTATGCTTTATTAGCATCTAGAATTGCTATTTCTAACTTACATAAGGAAACAAAGAAGACGTTTTCTGATGTAATGGAAGATTTATACAATTATGTAGATCCTAAAACAGGTCAAAAAGCATCATTGTTGTCTCAAGATGTGTATGAAGTAATCATGGAAAATAAAGATACTTTAGATTCTAGTATCATTTATGATCGTGATTTCAAATACGATTATTTCGGGTTCAAAACATTGACACGCTCTTACTTGATGAAGTTAGACGGAGAGATCGTAGAGAGACCACAACAAATGTTAATGCGTGTTTCTGTTGGGATTCACAAAAATGATATCCAATCAGCGATTAAAACGTATAACATGATGTCTGAAGGATGGTTTACACATGCTACACCGACATTATTTAACTCTGGTACACCAAAACCACAAATGTCATCTTGTTTCTTACTAACAACAAAAGAAGATAGTATTGGAGGAATTTATGACACATTAAAAAGTTGTGCCCAAATTTCTCAATCTGCAGGTGGTATCGGTTTATCTATCCACGATATTAGAGCAAAAGGTTCTTACATCAAAGGTACAAACGGTGAATCAAATGGTATCGTACCAATGTTGAGAGTATTCAACGACACTGCAAGATACGTAGACCAAGGAGGTGGTAAGAGAAAAGGTTCTTTTGCAATCTATATAGAGCCTTGGCATGCAGATGTTTTTGATTTCTTAGACTTAAAGAAAAACCATGGTAAAGAAGAAGCTAGAGCTCGTGATTTATTTTACGCGTTATGGATTCCAGATTTATTCATGAAACGTGTGAAAGAAAACGGAGATTGGACGTTGATGTGTCCAAACGAATGTCCAGGATTATCTGATACTCACAGTGCTGAATTCGAAGCTTTATATACGAAGTATGAAGCAGAAGGAAAAGGAAGAAAGACAATCAAAGCGCAAGATTTATGGTTCAAAATTTTAGAATCTCAAATCGAAACGGGTACACCTTACATGATGTACAAAGATGCTGCGAATGCAAAATCAAACCAACAAAATTTAGGTACAATCAAGTCTTCAAACTTATGTACAGAAATTATTGAGTACACTGCTCCAGATGAAATCGCTGTATGTAACTTAGCTTCAATTGCATTACCAAAATATGTAACAGAAGAAGGTACTTTTGATCACGATAAATTATTCGAAGTTGCTTACCAAGTTACATTAAACTTGAACAAAGTAATCGATGTGAATTATTACCCTGTTGAAGAAGCTAAAAACTCTAACTTACGTCACAGACCGATTGGTCTTGGAGTTCAAGGATTAGCTGATGCATTCATCATGATGCGTTATCCTTTCGAATCTCAAGAGGCAAGAACATTGAATAAAGAGATTTTTGAAACAATCTATTATGCTGCAATGACAGCTTCTAAAGATTTAGCAAAAGCAGAAGGGCCTTATGAAACATTTGCTGGTTCTCCAGTTTCTAAAGGGATTTTCCAATTTGATATGTGGGAAACAGAACCTTCTGGACGTTGGGAATGGGATGTGTTGAGAGAAGAAGTAAAAGAGCATGGAGTTAGAAATTCATTGTTATTGGCTCCTATGCCGACTGCTTCTACAGCTCAAATTTTAGGAAACAACGAATGTTTTGAGCCATACACTTCTAATATCTACACAAGAAGAGTATTATCAGGTGAGTTTATCGTTGTGAATAAGCACTTATTGAAAGATTTAGTTAAAGAGAATTTATGGACAAAAGAAATGAGACAAACGTTGATGTCAACGAGTGGTTCAGTTCAAAACATTCCATCAATTCCACAATACATTAAGGATTTATACAAAACAGCTTGGGAAATCTCTCAAAAAGCAGTAATTGATCAAGCTGCAGATAGAGGAGCATTTATTTGTCAATCTCAATCATTGAATATTTTCATGGAGAATGCAAACTTCGGAAAATTAACTTCAATGCACTTCTACGGATGGGAAAAAGGATTGAAAACAGGGATGTACTACTTGAGAACAAAAGCTGCAACTGATGCAATTAAATTTACAGTTGATAAGTCAATGGTGTACAATGATGCAACAATCAACAAAGATAAAGAAGCAATTGCTTGTTCACTTGAAGATCCAGATAACTGTGAAATGTGTTCAGGATAGAATCCAAAGCATATAATCAAAAAAAAGGTATCAAGAAATTGGTACCTTTTTTTATTTTAAATGATTTGTTTAACCTTGGATTATCGATTATACTTAGAATCGAAAGATTGTTTTAATGGTTACTTACCAATACAAAACTTACTAAAAATATTTCCTAACAAATCATCTGTACTGATATCACCTGTAATTGTTCCTAGATGATACATTGCCTGACGAATATCCATTGCAACAAAATCAGAAGTGATAGGTCCATACAATCCTTCTTCAGCTTTGATTAAGGCTTCTTCTGTAAGCCTTAATGCTTCAACGTGACGAACATTAGAAACAATCGTGTCATTAGCCATATCAAAACCTTGTGTAATTTGATTGACCATCCAAGATTTTAGGTTATCTAAACCTTCCCCTTTTTTTGCACTAATAGAGATGAAGTCTGATTGAGGGTGTGGATTGGAATTAATTCTTAAGTCTGCTTTGTTTCCTATCAACACAAATTTCTTATCGGGATAAGTTGCTTGTAATTCGTTCATCCATTCTTCAGCAGTTTCCGTTGCCATTGAAAGGTGACCTTCATTTGCAGAGGCTTTGTCGCTGTAGTCAGACATAATCAAGACAATTTGTGCTTGTTCAATTTTTTCCTTTGAACGTTCAATCCCTAATGATTCTATTGTATCTGAACTTTCACGGATTCCAGCCGTATCGATAAGTCGAAATAAAATACCCTCGATATTAATGGTCTCCTCAATTACATCTCGGGTTGTTCCTTCGATATTACTTACAATCGCGCGATTTTCACCCAATAAAATATTTAGTAAAGTACTCTTTCCAGTATTTGGAGCTCCAACAATTGCAACAGGAACACCATTTTTGATGGCATTCCCTAATTCAAATGAATGACTTAATTTTTGAATGTAAGTGAGTACCTCTTTGACCATTATCTTCAATTGCGTGCGGTCAGCAAATTCAACATCCTCTTCTGCAAAATCTAACTCTAACTCAATTAAACTCGCAAAATTGATTAGTTTTTCTCGAATATCCTTTAATTCACTCGAAAAACCACCGCGCATTTGACGAATTGCAATGTGATGGGCATTTTTCGATTGAGAAGCAATTAAATCTGCCACAGCTTCTGCTTGAGATAAATCCATTTTACCGTTCATAAAAGCACGCATCGTAAATTCACCTGGTTCAGCCAAACGACAACCATTTTGTAACAACAATTGCATGATTTGTTGTTGAATGTAAGGTGAACCGTGACAAGCTATTTCGGCAGATGCTTCACCTGTAAAACTTTTTCCTTGCTCAAAAATTGTAACCAATACTTCGTCAATGATTTCCTCATTCTTATTTAGAATGGTACCAAAATGAACCGTATGTGATGCTTTTGTTTCTAATTGCTTAGAAAAAATAGTGGATGTGATTGAAATAGCATCAGCACCTGAAACACGAATTAAACCAATTGCGCCAATTCCATTTGCAGTAGCAATAGCACAAATTGTATCTTGAGATTGAAAGTTATTCATACTACAAAGTTAATCGTTTGAAACTTTAGAAAAGTAATATTCATGGTATAAATCATCAATGAAACCAAAACCAAAACGATTGAGGTTTGCATCGGTGAACAATAAAAGTACAGCTTTATTTTGCTCAACAGATTTTTTCAGATTAATATCATCCACATTTATGGGTTTAGAATATGAATCAGGGTAAATACTTTCATTGTAAAACCAAAACTGACCATTTCCAAAAGCATTAGTTGACATTCCAAAATTGAACATTCCCCAGTAATAACTGTCTGCCACTGTTAAAATTTTTGGGTGATAAAAAGTTGATGAATCTATCCATTTCCATTGCGGGTAACCCATTTCTAAATCAGGGATATTAAAAAATAAATTCAAGCTTTGCTCAATGTCGTCATCGGTGTCTTGCATGTTTGAAGAAGTTAAAACCGTGTCAATTTGAACATATGGAAGTTGCTTTTTAAAGTGCTGACTCAAATATTCGATAATCGAGTCTGCTGCCAATACTTCGCCATATTTGCTCCAATGAATTCCTGTCTTTGGAAATAGTGGGTGAGGAGAAGTGTTTTTATTGTTTTCAAACCAAGACTTGAAATCTAGATAATTGACTTGTTGTTTTTTGAATACTGTTTTAAACCCTTTGAAATTAGTTGAATGCTTGTCTTTAGGCCAGCTATCTGGAATAAACTCAGGATAAAAACTTCCCTTTCCAGGAGCTAAAACCACAAATAAGTGAGTACCTAACTTTTCTAATGTGTCTTGAATTTTTTTCAATTTGAAAACCTTTTCTTCAATTGTTTTTTGACCAAGATAATCCTGTCCATAATAAGCTTTGAGGTAATTTTCTTCGTAAAAATAGTTTTCTTTTCCAGCTACTACCCAAACAACTTTTGGTTTATTGAAAAGGCGAAACTGAATTTCATTATTCGATCGAATCAAAAAAGGTTTGTAATATATATGATCTTGAACATACTTTTCAGCATTCTTTTGAAAAGTTTCATTCTTCCAATTTTTTAAATTGAGCTTAGGTTTTTCATTCGTTACCTCATAAGCTCCTTCTAATGGTTTAATCTTAAATAAAGGAATAAAATGATGAAGCATTGGCAACAATAAAACCACCATCAAACTGTAAAATAAGAATTTGATTAATTTGTTTTTATGTTGATTAAACCGCATTAAAATCTGAAATATATAAATGGATTAAAATTAGATGATGCTAGAGAAACAATTGATAAATAAAATAAAAGACCAGTAATAAAAAATAGAATAAAGTGTTTTTTCAAATACCATTCTTCAGATTTAAATAGTTGATTTGAAAATTTTTCAATTCTTTTGAAACTTCCCATGAATGAGAATAAAACAGCTAAAATTAAATACATGATTAATTCTGATGAAAAAGTATAACCTGTATGATTATTCTTTAAAATTAATTTAAAAAAGAGATTTATATCTTCGAATGAAGTTAACCGGAAGAATACCCAACCAATTATAACTACAAAAAAGGTCCAGGTTATTTGTAAGAAAGATGGAAGTTTATCTAACCATTTTCTTAGAAAAACTCGTTCAATGATTAAGAAAAAACCATGATATAATCCCCAGATGATAAAGTTCCAAGATGCACCATGCCATAAACCAGAAATAAAGAAAACGAAGACCAAATTGAAGTACATTCTGGATTTCGTTTTGGTTTGATTTCCTCCTAATGGGATATATAAATATTCTCGCATAAAATTTCCTAACGTTATGTGCCAACGCCTCCAAAATTCAGTAATACTTTTTGAAATATAGGGGAAGTTAAAGTTTTCAGGAAATGTGAAACCCATCATTCTTCCAAGTCCAATTGCCATATCCGAATAACCGGAAAAATCAAAATATATTTGGAAAGTATATGCCAAAATTGCAGCCCAAAGCGCAGTTGAAGAATACAAACTAAAATCATTATCGAACACATCATCTGCATAATGAGCTAAAACATTCGCAATTAATACTTTTTTAGCTAAGCCAATTGCAAAACGATAAAATCCAATTAGACGATTTTCAATGGAATTATTTCTTAAACCAAGTTGATCTGCAATTTCATGAAAGCGAACAATAGGTCCAGCAATCAATTGTGGAAAACTGAATATATAAACCAAATAATCTACTAATCTAGAAAGAGGTTGATGTACTTTTCGATATACATCAATTGAATATGTCAAGGTTTGAAAAGTATAAAATGAAATTCCAATGGGTAGTAAAATCTTAGTCCATTTTAGTTGTTGTTGTCCACCAAAATTTAAGAGATGATTTACATTCTCCAAAAAGAAATTAGTGTATTTATAGTACAATAAAAGACCTAAATTAATCACGATTGATAGCGCTAATAATCGTGATCTAACTTTTTTATCTTCAGACGAATGAATTTGTTTAACAATCATAAAATTCAATACTGCTGAACCTAAAACAATTTCAAAGAATTGTGGTGCGCCCCAAGCATAAAATACCATGCTTGCAAATAGAATAGCAAGATTCTTCCATTTGTTAGGTGTAAGTGAATAACCTATGAAAAAAATAGGTAAAAAATAAAATAGAAAAATTAAACTGCTAAATACCACAGGCCAAAAATAAAAACCTCAGATTGAATATTAAAGTAAAGCGAGGATTTAAATTAATGATGGGATTATGGTTTTACACTATTTAGCGTTCATAATTATCTGTAAAAACATAAAAAACATCGCCTTTAGTTTAGATATTTGTAGTTGACTCTCAATAGAAATAAAAAATATAAATATATGAAGTTCCCATATTTAGTTTTCGTAATTGGTTTAGGTGTTTTTTCATGTGTGCCAGCAAAGAAGTATAAGGAATTACTCGAGAAAGAAGCAAGTTGTAATTCAGATTTAGAGAAATTTAAAAATAATGCCTTGGAATATGAAGGTAAAGCTAAAGATCTCGAAACAAGATATGGTGTTTTGAAAAAAGACTTGGATAAAATAATAGCTGATACAACTGAATTAGGTCGTGAATTTAGAATGTTACAAACACAATATTCAAAAACGTTAAACGAAAATGATGATTTACAAAGTAAGTTTGATCGTTTTAGATTATCAGGAGCAAAAGAAACAGCAGGTTTACAATCTGATTTAGAAACTAAAAATATAGAATTACAACGAAAAGAAGATGCCTTATTGGAGTTAGAAGCTGAATTGAATAGGAAATCTAAATTACTTGAAGAACGTGAAAAAAGAGTAAATGAATTAGAGGAGTTAATCAAACGAAAAGATGCTGCAGTTGAAGCCCTGAGAAATAAAGTTGCAGCGGCATTGAAAGGTTTTGAGGACAAAGGTTTAACAGTTGTTGAGAAAAACGGAAAAATCTATGTGAGTTTAGAGGCTAAGTTATTATTTGCATCAGGAAGCACAAAAGTTGAGTCTGAAGGTCAAAGAGCTCTTATTGATTTGGCGTATGTGCTTCAAGAAGAAAAAGACATCGAAATCATTGTTGAGGGTCATACAGATGCAGATAAAATTAACAGTTCTGTTCATCCAAAAAACAACTGGGAATTGTCTGTTTTAAGAGCAACATCAGTTGTCCAAATTATGTTAGCAAATTCTTCTATGGATCCAACACAATTAACTGCTGCAGGAAGATCTGAATTTATACCTGTAGATCCAGATGATAAGGCAAAAAACAGAAGGATCGAGATTATCATTTCTCCTAATTTGAATGAGTTATTTGAGATTATATCGAAGTAGATTGAGAAAAAGATAGAAGAAATAGAGCAGAGCACATAAATGTATGGAATGAGGTAAATACTTTCTCTTTAGTATCTTTGTATTATATTAAGAATTTAGTATCTCAAGTCTAGCTTACAGGTTCTAAATACTAGTATCTTGCAATTAAAATGAATGAAGAGTTAGCATTAAAAGTAAAAGCGCTTCCGAAAAGTCCCGGAGTATATCAGTATTTTGATAAAAAAGGAACTATCATTTATGTAGGAAAGGCCAAAAACTTAAAGAACCGCGTTTCTTCATATTTCAATAAAAGTCAAGACAATAGAAAAACGATTTTACTCGTAAAACGAATTGTAGATATTCAGTATATTGTTGTTGAGACTGAAAATGATGCATTATTATTAGAAAATAACTTAATCAAAAAATATCAACCTAAGTTCAACATACAATTAAAGGATGACAAAACATATCCCTGGATTTGTATTAAAAAAGAACCTTTTCCCAGAGTTTTTTCAACGAGAAGAGTAATTCGTGATGGGTCACAATATTATGGACCATACACAAATGTCAAAGTTTTAAACACCTTGTTGCAGTTACTCAAAGAATTATATCCCATTCGAAATTGTAACCTTGATCTATCGAAACAAAACATAGAAAAAAGAAAATATAAAGTTTGTTTAGAATACCACATTGGAAATTGTAAAGGTCCTTGTGAAGCTAAACAAACACCTGAACAATATCAAAATTACATTCAACAAATTGGTCAAATAGCTAAAGGAAATTTAACACCTGTTTTAGATGTATTAAATCAACAGATGATAAATCATTCAGAGCAATTAGAGTTTGAGGAAGCTCAGCAAATCAAAGAAAAAATAGAAGTCCTAGAACGATACAAATCACGATCAACAATTGTTTCGCCGACGATCGATAAAGTTGATGTTTTAACGATGCTTGAAGATGAAAAATCATTTTTCATCAATTATTTAGTGATAAGTAATGGTTCGATTATTCACGGTTATACAACAGAAGTTAAAAAGAAATTAGACGAAACGAAAGAAGATATCGTTAGTTATGTTTTACCTGAATTAAGAGAACGTTTTCAAAGCGCATCGACAGAGGTTATTGTTGCCGAACAATTAAAGCTCAAAATGGATGGAATTAAGTTTTTTGTTCCTCAACGCGGAGATAAAAAACAATTGATTGATTTGTCCGCACGAAATGTAAATTATTACCGTTTCGAAAAATTAAAGAAAGAGAAAATTATAAATCCTGAACGACATTCAGAACGCATTTTAGAAACAATTAAAAAAGATTTCCATTTAAAGGAATTACCGATTCATATGGAGTGTTTTGATAACTCGAATATTCAGGGAACTAATCCTGTATCAGCTTGCGTTGTTTTTAAAAAGGGAAAACCAAGTAAATCCGATTACCGACATTTTAATGTGAAAACTGTAGTAGGTCCAGATGATTTCGCTACAATGGAGGAAGCTGTTTACAGAAGATATAAACGATTGCTGGATGAGGAACAGCCTTTACCTCAACTTATTATCATTGATGGAGGTAAAGGGCAACTGGGAGCTGCATTAAAAGCTTTAGATAAACTTGGGTTAAGAGGTAAACTTGCGATTGTAGGCATAGCTAAACGATTGGAAGAAATTTTCTTTCCTGGAGATAGTTTGCCGATGTATTTGGATAAGCGAAGCGAAAGTTTGAAAGTTATTCAACATATGCGAAACGAAGCACATCGTTTTGGGATTACGCATCATCGCAATAGAAGAAGTAAAAATGCATTTGTTTCAGAATTAGAGCAGATTGATGGAATTGGTCCAAAAACACAAGAGCAATTAATGAATGCTTTTAAAACTGTTGGTAATATCAAATCCAAAACAGAAGAAGATTTAGCAAATGTCATTGGTAAATCTAAAGCAAAAATAGTTTGGCATTATTTTAATGGTTTGGTATGATATGAACAAAATACTTTTAGTAAGCTTTTAATTTAGAGTGTAAAAGTTGTTCTTATCTGAATTAATTTTGAGTAATAATTTAGAATTTGAAGGAATAAGATGAGGTATGCTTTAGTTGTTTTATTTTTTATAGTGACATTTATTTCTTTTGCACAACCGAGAAGAATTACACTTGTTATTGATGCTGGTCATGGTGGTTCTGATTATGGTCATATACCTAAAAGCAAAAAGTTAATGCCTGAGAAAGATGTTAATATTTTGATTGCAAATTTTTTAGGGAGTTACATTAAGAAATATTTATATAATATTGATATCGTATATACTAGAACGGATGATTCATTTGTCAGTTTGGATGATCGTGTTGAGTTAGCAAATCTTAAAAAAGCAGACTATTTCATAAGCATTCATTGTAATGCCAACGATAAGGCAGCAGTGCATGGTACTGAGACCCATGTTCATAATATCAAATCTGCAAAATCAGTTCGCTTAGCTGAAACATTAGAAAAAGAATTTGCAACAAGAGCTGCAAGAAAGTCAAGAGGTATAAAAGACACAAAAGACAGAGAACACTCTTTACAAGTTTTGAAATACACAACAATGGCTAGTGTCTTGGTTGAGTGTGGCTTTTTAACTAATGAAAGGGAAGCTAATTATTTAAATACAACACAAGGTCAAGAAATCGTTGCTTCAGCAATATTTAGAGGTTTTCGAACATTTATTGTAAAAGAATATCCAACGATAGACTTTTTAAAACCTCCATCAAAAGGTGATTATGCTGTCCAAATTATGTCTTCAAAGGTTCCAATAGCAACAGATAGTAAAGCATTTAAAACATTGGAACATAAAGTTATCAGACAAGAAGTTGAATCAACAAATGCTTATAAGTACCGTTATATTGTAGGTAATTTCAAAACAAGAGAAGATGGTAAAGATGTATTGAAATACCTTCAAAGGAATGGGTTTAAAGATGCAATAATAATAAATACAAAAAATTAATATTAAGGTTTATTGTTGAACCTACTTAATTAAACCTAGAAAAGCATCATCAAAAGTTGTAATTAAAATATTGATTATTAATTGTTTAAGTATTAATTAAGAAAAAAATCTATTTTTTTGTTTGCTAAATAAAATCTTTGATTAACTTTGCAATCGCTAACACAGAAACGTGCGCAACTTCCTCCTTAGCTCAGTTGGTTAGAGCATCTGACTGTTAATCAGAGGGTCCTTGGTTCGAGCCCAAGAGGAGGAGCAAAAGAGTTACAGAAATGTAACTCTTTTTTTTGTTTATATACATTATTATGAAAATAGTTCCTGCTCAAAAAACAGATTTAGCTTCGATAATGAAAGCTATTAAATGTGCACAAAAGTACCTTGCTGGATTAGGCATTGATCAATGGCAAGATGGTTACCCTAATGAAGAAATCATTTTAAAAGATATTCTAAATAAAGAAAGTTACTTAGTTATTAATGAAAATAATGAATGTACAGGAACAACGATGTTTTCATTAAGACTAGAACCAACGTATAATATTATAGAAGGGAACTGGTTAACAGAAGGTTTAGTTAAATACGGTGTTATCCATCGAATGGCTGTTGATGATCAATTTCGTTCCTCTGGATTTTCCAGATTTGTTTTTGATTATTTTGAAAATTTATTGATTGAGAAAGGCATTATATCAATGCGCATTGATACTCATGAAGACAATCAAGTCATGCAGGGTTTACTTAAAAAAAGAGGTTATCATTATTGTGGTATCATTTATCTAGAAAGTGGAAGCAAACGCTTAGCTTTTGAAAAGTTATTATCTTGAGTTCTTTTATTGTTTAATTCTCAGATCGCTTATTATTAATGAGATGAAAAAAAAGCACTACTGACTAGTAGTGCTTTTTATAATTTTTTGATAAATCATTATTGTTTGATTCTTCTAAAGATATATCTTGTTACGAAGATACCTTGTCCATCATCAGAACCAGCATCACTTTCAACACCAGTTGATACTGTAAATAAATCCCAACCTTCTTCAGACAGTGAATTTAACATACTTGTAACTAATGCATCATTAGAAGCGATGTTTCTGAAGTTGATTCCAACACCACTGTAGAAATTTAGCATTTTAGTTTCGTTAAGTCCATCAATTTTAGCATCTTTTCTTTTTACTTGATTTGACTTACTATCGTTTCCCTTTTCTCTTGAAGTTGTTAAAGTTCTATAGTCCATTTCTTGATTATTCTCAATAATTCTTGATCGACCTAATCCCATTGGAATAATAGATTCAACACTTGTTACAACTTTGTACTCATAAGTTTGAGAAATACCTGTATAACTTAACACAAGTGCAACAGCAACAATAATTAATTTTTTCATGATTTTATGTTTAAATTTTTACAATATTATTGATAACTATTTATTCCACAAAATATTTTAGTGGTTTAAGAAATAATTTTAATATTTACTCAATCCAATTAAACCATCAATTATAAATCAAGCTTCGGCAGATTCTTTTTGAACAAAATCACATAGATTCATCCATTTTAAATTCAAGAGTCTTAAAATATGTTTTTTACATTTTATTTAATCAATAATGGACTTTCACCATTTGTAATAATTACTTTACCATTAGGAGATTTAGATAATTTTTCAAAAGCCTCGATTGTTCGAAGTTTAATGATATGATCTGTTAACCCTTCAGATAGCGTTATTTGAGCATCCCTTATCCCTTCAGCTTCGATTAGTTTTCGTTTAGCTTCTTGTTTTTCACGTTGTAGAACGAACTCCATTTGTTGAGCTTCCTGTTCTGCTTTGAGTTTGCTTTCTATTGCATCGTAAAGCCCATCAGGTAATGAAATACTCTTCATTAATACCGCTTCAATAACGATACCTCGACCTTGTAACAACACCATCATTTTTTCTTTTATTCCATGTTCTATTTTATTTCTCATGCCAGAGTGCATATCTTTAGCAAGAAATTGAGCACTTACGTCTGCTGCTGCTGATCTAAAAGTACTTAAAACTAGAACTTTTTCGTAGTTCTTTCCTACCTCTTTAATGATTTCAATGACTTTTTCTTTTTCAATATGATATAGAATAGAAATCTCAGCAGATACATTAAGTCCTTCTTTGGAGGGAAGAACTAATTTTACTTCTTGGTTTTCTGTTCTAGTTGGGATTTTTACAATTCGGGTTGTAAAAGGATTGATAATAACTAATCCTGGTTCTAAGTTCTTTTCTTTTAATTTCCCAAACCTCTGTTTAACACCAATTTCTCCTGGTCTAACAACAGCACAGCTGGATAGGGTTATTAAGATGTATGATATACTAATTAATTTAAAGAGTTTCATGATATTTAAATTTTTTTGAATACTTAAACTATTCTAATTTAAGTATAATTAATTAAAATGAGGCATCCGAAGACACCTCTATTTTTTATTGTTTTTCCATATGTACCTCCAAAGAAAAGTTTGGAGTTTCAATGCCGTACCAAAACTCATTATTTGTGAGTTTTAAAATATCAAATGGTATCCATCCACCCCATTCTTGTACTGGGTTTCCATTATCGTCTAAATCTTTATCTCTCATATTCCAAATCTCTTCATTTGGTCCGAAGTACCACTCGATAGGTTTACTGAATTCAGTTGTATCATTCCCATTCGTCACATAAAGAATTTGTTGACCAGTTCCATTATTCTCAATAACATAAGTTTGATCACCGTATTGAGCATTTAAATCTAATGTATCTCCATTGTATACGGTAAGACTTATCGAGTATGATCCTGTTATTAATTCTGTTTTTGATGGTTCTTCAACAATTGGATTTGATGGTTCATTCGATTCTTCAATAACAGGTTGTGTTGGCTCAAGCTCTTCTTTTTTACAAGAGTACAATCCAACCATTACCATAAACATCACTCCAATTCCATTTTTTAAATTTTTCATCTTTTTTGGTTTTAAAAATTCAACGCCTACTTAAAAGGGCCTCGGCTTTCCCTTTTTATAGTGAATGGAAAAGGTGTTAAAAAGGTTAACCAAAAAAGTTGATTTTTTATGAAGGGTAAGTATAATTGGAGCTTTGTTGATTATAGGTTTGGTTTACAGTGAGTTTTACTGAGAAGTTTAGTTATTTTCAATAATCATTCGATTTAATACAGTTTCAAATATTTTCTTAGAAATTATCTTTTGAGTATCTGATTATGACCTTGTCAAGATTAATCCAACCAGTTTTAAAGTCAAGTTTAAGTGTTTGTTGTTTACCTTTTTTAAACTTATACTTTCCACAATAAAGAGCTTTATAATCTAACCAAGAACCAGTGAAAGGCGTATTAATCGTTTTCCATAGTTTTTCATTAACGTTAAAATTGATTGTTCTGTCAACACTGTCTTTTCCAGAACCAACCATAAGGAAAAGTTCATAATCACCAGCTTTTGGAATATCAAAATTGAATTTAAGCCATTCTTCAGGTAAAGTATGTCCTACCACTGTCCTACCACCCAAATTATAAAGATCTACGGGGTCATTACTACTCACATTACCTAAGTTTTCTGGTGATAAATCTTTAAAATCACTATAGTTTTCTGCTTCTATAATAATGTCATCAAGAGGACCAAAAAAATCTAGTTTTTCTGAAGGCTTGGTTTCTGTATTAAGTTTATTATTTGTTGTGTCGAATGAAACTACAGAATCTGTTTTGGGTACAGGTTCTGATTTATCAAATGGTTTTTGAAGTTGAGGATGACCATTTGATTTCAATTTCAATTTTTGCCCTTCATTATTATTAATTAGGTTGATTACCATTACTGTAGTAATGATTATAACAGAAGGTATTCCAAAGTACTTTAAAAAACGTATGATTTTAAACTTCCTGTAAGCTGAATGAGCTATTTTTTTTAGGAAAAGAGATTGAATTCCCTCTTGAATTAAACGTTGTTTTTCAACTTCATTTTTAAGTTCAGAGTTGAGTCTAATTTCTTCACGAAACTCGTTACCTTCCCTTTCAGTAAGTTCACCATTTAAGAATTTCTCAATCTTTGCTATTTTTTCTAGTTCGTTTCGCACTGATTTTTATTCAAAACTCAATTGACAATCATTTTTTTTGCTCGCTCGATACACTTGTATTTTTGAACTTTAACTGTATTTTCAGAGCTGTAATTAAGAATATTTACTATTTCTTTAACTTTCATCTTTTCGTAGTAAAACAACTTTAGAAGTTTCAAACATTTTTCACCAATTTTATTCAAAACATCTTCGATTAATGATATTTTACTTTCTCTTTCTATAAACTCTTCTAAATCATCCTCAATATGATGATCATCTTCCATTTCAGTATATAAATTATCTTTTCTCTTTTTTAAATGATCCCTCCAGAGGTTGTAACAGATACCATATATGTAAGTATCCAATTTTGATTTTAATTGAAAGTTACCTTGCCAAACTTTCTTGCATAATATAATTAATGCTTCTTGAAATATATCCAAAGCGTCATCATCTGTACCGCCTTTTGACAAAATCATTTTTTTTACAACGTTTTGATATTGGTAAAGTTTTACCATAGCTTTACCCTCTTTTCGTTGTTCAATCAATTCTATTACTTGAGAATCTGTCACTTATAAACGGTTTATTGAAGACTAAAAATTAACTTTATATTTTGTAAAGTTATAAATAAAATCACCCACAAAAAATTAGAGGCATAATTTAAACCGATCAATTAAATCAGCGGTATAACCAATATAGATTTTATCAAATTTTTCAGAGT
>CAZOLZ010000050.1:0-16105 GCA_964580965.1 uncultured Flavobacteriales bacterium
AAGTCGATGCCACTTTTATTAAAGCTCACTACAACGTAGTGGGCTTTTTTTGTTTATATAAACTACTTTTCCGAAGTATAAATTATCTCTTCCCTTGGGGGAAGATTAAGATGGGTGACTAGTTTTTATTAGACACAAGTCCACTACGATCCTAGACAAAATATTACAAAACTTATTTTTCGCTTCGAAATACTTTTTTAAGTCAGTAAATGATATTATCAAAGTCTGAACCGACTCTCCCCTTGAGGGGAGATACAGAGGGGTGACCGAATAACAGATTCAAGATTTTATGATTTAGTAAGTCAAAACTTATTTTTCACTTTTTTTAGTTTCTATAAATCTCAAATAAAATCGAGTTTAAAAACTATTAGTCCAAACACAAAAAAAATCCATGTTAAACTGTGCTATACTCTGGGAAACCCTGTGGTTTAAAAAACAATAGACCGCTAAGCTAATAGAAATTTGATAATAGACTTAATTGTTTCCTTGAAAATTTAAAACTATGATCTTAATGATAATAGAAATTATAAATTACTTGCTTGTATAATTATGATTGATAACTCGTCAAAATCTCATATTTCCAAATTTCAAAACCAACATTATGTTTCGCGTCTGCGGGATGTGTTGTTATTTTTTTTCTGCGCCAATCTTTTAAGTTGATCTCTGGGAAAAAAGTATCGGCATCATATGAGGAGTTGATATGTGTAATATACATTTCGTCAACTAGGTCCATTTCCAAGGCTAGTTTATAAATTTCACCTCCACCAATAATAAACATTGTTTTGTCTTCTTCATTGCTGTAATGATTTAAAATATCATCAAAGGCATGAAATACTTTACAATCAGGTGCTTTAAATGATTTGTTACGAGTTAAAACAACATTTTCACGATTCGGTAACGGTCTGTATTTTTCTGGGATAGATTCGTAATTTTTTCTACCCATTACTACGATATTATCTAAAGTTGTTGTTTTAAAGAATTTCATATCTTCAGGTAAATCCCACATCAAGTCGTTGTCTTTACCAATACCGTTATGTTTATCCATTGCAACAATGATGACTACTTTTAAATTTGATGACATCTTTTAAAAAAAATATGAATAAAAATTAAACTGCTACCTCTGCTTTTATATGTGGATGTGGATCGTAATTTAACAATTCAAAATCTTCTAATTGGAATCCAAAAATATCTTTAACATTAGGGTTTATTTTCATTTTTGGTAACGGACGACATTCTCTTGTTAATTGTAATCTTGCTTGATCTAAATGATTACTATATAAGTGAGCATCTCCCAATGTATGAATAAACTCTCCAGCTTCTAATCCAGTAACTTGAGCTATCATCATCGTTAATAATGCATAAGAAGCAATATTGAAAGGCACACCTAAAAATACATCAGCACTTCTTTGGTATAATTGACAACTTAATTTACCATTAGCAACATAGAATTGAAACATTGTGTGGCAAGGAGGTAAAGCCATATTATCTACATCAGCAACATTCCAAGCAGAAACGATTAAACGACGAGAGTCTGGATTGTTTTTGATTTGTTCAATTAATTTAGAAATTTGATCAATAGCTTCTCCATTTTTTCCTGGCCAACTTCTCCATTGGTGACCATAAACAGGACCCAAGTTTCCATTCTCATCAGCCCATTCATCCCAAATACTTACTTTGTTATCTTTTAAGTACTTGATGTTTGTATCACCTTTAAGGAACCATAATAATTCAACAATGATAGAACGTAAATGTAATTTTTTAGTAGTTAGACATGGGAAACCTTCACTTAAATCATAGCGACTTTGATAACCAAAAACGGAAACAGTACCTGTCCCAGTTCTATCTTCTTTCTTTGTTCCATTATCTAATATATGCTGTAATAAGTCGTGATATTGCTTCATTTTTTTAAACTAAAAATTACTAGGTAAAATTAAGAAAAAATGAAATCTTAATTCTAAGAAAATTTCAAATGTTATTAACAAGAAATCTTAATCATGAATTAAAACTATTAATTAGTTTTCATTCCTTTTATCCAATCCCCACATCATTTTGTTACGGATTGTATCTAGGAAGTTGTTGTCATTCAATTTAATCACATTAACCATAAAGTCAGCTTTTTGAATCATGATTTCTTGACCTTGAGAAATGTTTTTTGAATTTCCATCTAATGTCAATAAGTATTTTCTATCACGACCTTCAACTTTTAATTGAATGGGCATATGGTCAGGAACAACCATTGGTCGAACATTTAAATTATGAGGTGCGATTGGAGTTAATAAGTGAACTTGACAACCAGGAGTAATAATTGGTCCGCCACAACTTAAATTGTAAGCTGTGGAACCTGTTGGGGTTCCTACAATTAAGCCATCAGCCCAATATGAGTTTAAGTAATTTCCATCTAAAGATGCGTGAACTGTAATCATTGAAGCGGTGTCTTTTTTATGTAAAGTGGCCTCATTTAAAGCAATATTATCATCTCCAAAAAGATTGTTTTCAGTTTCAACTCTTAATAAGGAACGCTTTTGATAAACATATTCTTTACGTTTAACCATATCCATCGTTTCTTCCATTTTATGAATAGGAATATTTGCTAAAAAACCCAAACGTCCTGTATTTATACCTAAAATTGGAACTTCAGAATCTCGGATAAAACTAACCGTATTGATAAAAGTTCCATCACCACCAATGCTTACCGCTAAATCAATTCCTTGTTTAAAATTTTTGTAGGAACTGAATTCTTCATAATTACTAGCGATTCCTACTTTTTTGATTAATTGCTCTTTAAGATCCTTTTCCAATATTGGATTCCAACCCAAATCTTTTATGATCGAAATGAAATGGATATAATGCGGAGCTGTTTGCTTATTAATCTTTTTTCCGTAGATCGCTACATTCATATGTTACAAGTTTAAGTAATTAATCAATGCATCATATTTGAATTGAATATCATCATCTGACTGGCCTCTTTGATAAGAAGCTTTTATTACATAATCGTAACGTTCAAAAGTTCGAATAATACTACTTAATTCAACATGATTAATTTTTAGTGTTACTTCAAGCTTTGTAGAGTCAGAAGGTGAGATAATATAAGAACTTAAAATTTTAGCGTTGTTACTTTCAACAATTTGTGCAATTTGAGCCATAGAGTAATCGATATTATTAACCTCTAAAACTATGATTCCACCATTTTCTTTGATGCTACCTGTATTCGCAATTAATGTTGCAATGTGATGAATTGAGGAACAACCGATGTATGATTCAAATTCATCTAAAACGGGCATGATGCTCAATTTGTGTTCAGCAATTTTAGCTAAAACCTCGTATATATGAGCGTCTTCACTAACATAAGGACGAGGTAAATGATCAAATAATACATCTAAAGTATCGTCAGTATTTAGTTTGTCTAAAATATCGGATTCAGAGATTACGCCTACAAAGTTTCTGTTTTTTAAAACAGGTAAATGAGAAACTTTAAATTCTTCCATCCACCTTAATGCCTTCTCACCTGTATCACTGTGAGTTAGAGGTGGGATTTCTTCTGATATTAATTCTAACGCGTTCATAGTGTTTGCCAAATTAGTAAAATACTTAATAAGTATGTACTTTTGAAACGGATTTTTTATGTTTTTGTTATGACTAAGTTGAGTGTAAATGTAAATAAGATAGCAACAATTAGAAACGCACGAGGTGGAAACACGCCAAATGTTGTTCAAGTCGCAATTGATTGTGAACGTTTTGGTGCAGATGGTATTACAGTTCATCCAAGACCAGATGAGCGTCACATTACTTTGAAGGATACGTATGATTTAGCAGAAGTTGTACAAACAGAATTCAATATCGAAGGTTATCCCGATGAACGCTATTTGAAAATAATTAAAGAAATTAAACCAGTTCAAGCGACATTAGTTCCAGATCCGCCAAATGTGTTGACATCAGATGCGGGTTGGGATACTAAAAAGCATTTGGATTTCTTAAAAGGATTGGTAAATGATTTTAAAGATTTAGGAGTTAGAAGTTCAATATTTGTAGATACTAATTTAGTGAATATTGAGTATGCAGCAAAAACAGGAGTTGACCGTATTGAATTATACACAGGACCTTTTGCACAGAATTTTGAAATGAATCCTGAAACAGCCGTAAAAGAATATGTTGATGCTGCTAAATTAGCCCATGATCTGGGTTTAGAAATCAATGCAGGGCATGATTTAAGTCAAGATAATCTTAAGTTTTTTAAAGAAAAAATACCACATTTAAAAGAGGTTTCTATTGGACATGCTCTAATTTCTGAAGCCTTATATTTTGGTTTAGAAAATACAATTCAACAATATAAATATTTATTAAATAGTGTACAATAGTTTTATCTAACGAACGTTTTTAAATAAAATAATGAGTTTGAATTTATATTCGAATAAACAGAAGTGGAAGATTACTTTACTAATAGTAGCTTTATTATTAGTAGGTTTTTCATTGTTTATCTCAAATTCGATTGTTAAAGGGGTTCGTGAAAATGAACGTGAACGAGCTCGTCAATGGGCTGATGCAATAAAGCAAAAAATAGAGCTAGTACGTTTAACAAACAATACGTTCAATAAATTAAGAGATCTAGAAAGAGATAAAATGAAAGTTTGGATGGATGCAACTAAAGAACTTTCAAAAGAAACACCTTTGGATGTTATTCCTGATTTTACATTACCACTCAAAATAATCAATGATAATAAGGATATTCCTGTAATTGTTTTGGATCAAACTAAGAAAATTTCAGCTTATAATAATATCTCGTTTACAATTGATTCAATTGCTCAAATCTTTTCGAATGATGAAAAGTTAAACATCAAGGCAAAATTTGAGGATTCATTGGTTAAATTGGCAGAGGAATGGAGTAAGAAAGGTCAAGTCTTTACGATAGAAATATACAAAGACTTATTTATGACTTATGTTTATAATGATTCAAAAGGAATAGTAGAATTAGAAAAAGAACGTGATCAGTTAATTGAAAACTTCAATCAAGAGTTGATTCACAATACCGGTTTGATTCCTGTATTTTTAATTGATTCAATTACAAATCAGGTTATAGGGTCGAATATGCCTGTTGAAGATTTGACAGCTGAAAATAGAAGCAAATTAATTCAAAGATTGAAAAGTGTCAACCAACCTATTACAATTGATTTTCAAAATGATAAGAAATCAATTTTGTATTATGACGAAAGTCCTGAATTGAAACGATTGAAATACTTTCCTTACATTCAATTTTTAATTATTGGCTTATTCGTAATGATTGGATATATCATTTTTAGCACATTTAGGAAAGCCGAACAAAATCAAGTTTGGGCAGGAATGGCTAAAGAGACTGCACATCAATTAGGTACCCCCTTGTCTTCTTTACTAGCTTGGATTCAGTTGTTGGATACAAAAGGTGTTGATCCAATGATTTATCAAGAGATGTTGAAGGATGTTCAACGGTTAGATAAAGTAACAGATCGTTTTTCTAAGATAGGTTCAAAACCTAAATTAAAGGATATGAATATCAATCAGACTTTAGAGAATGTTATTGCTTATTTAAAACCTAGAATCTCAAAAAAAGTAAATATTGTTTTAAAACTAGAAGATAAATATGAGGTTGCACACAACGCACCTTTATTGGAATGGGTAATTGAAAATATTGCAAAAAATGCTGTAGATGCAATGGGAGGTGAAGGAAGCCTATCTTTTATGTTACACGTATCAACCACTTTTGTTCATATAGATATCAAAGATACAGGAAAAGGACTTCCACCTAAAAAAGTTAAAACGATCTTTGAACCAGGGTATTCTACTAAAACAAGAGGTTGGGGGTTAGGTTTAACCTTAGTAAAACGTGTCGTAAAAGAATATCACAGAGGTGATGTATTTGTCTTAGAAAGTCAAGTAGGGAAAGGTACAACTTTTAGGATTAACTTACCAAGATAAGTTATTAGATCTTAGTTTTTAAAGGTTCGTTATTCTTTATTATCGAAGTTTAAAACTGCTTCTTCTCTAGAGAGAATATTCAGGTTTAACTGAATTATAGATTGATGACTTTATAATTGATTCTTAAAGATTTCATCACTTATTTTTCACCAAGAAGTTTTGTTTACAAATTTACAAGTTAGCTGCGTTTCCACTTTTCTCAAGTAAGGAAATATTTTTTTAAAAAAATAGATCTACTTTAATAATTTTCCCTTGTATTTTTAATCCATTTTACTATATTAGTAATGAAAAAAATAAGCCAAAATATGTCACAAAATATGAAACCAATTAAAGGAGGAGAATTTTTAATTCGACCTACAAAACCGTCTGAGATTTTTACACCTGAGGAATTTACTGAAGAGCACAATATGGTTGCTCAAATGTGCGATGATTTTATTGATCAAGAGGTTTATCCTGTGATTGATAGGATTGACAGTATGGAGGAAGGTTTAATGGTTTCTTTACTAGATAAATCGGGTCAATTGGGAATGTTAGGCATGTCAATACCTGAAGAGTTAGGAGGTATGGGTGTTGATTTCAAAACATCATTATTAGCAACTGAAAGATTAGGGAAAGGACATTCATTTTCAGTAGCTTATGGTGCACATACTGGAATTGGAACTTTACCATTGCTCTATTATGGAAATGCAGATCAAAAAGCTAAATACATCCCTAAATTAGCAACAGGGGAATGGAAAGCTGCATATTGTTTAACAGAACCAAGTTCTGGATCTGATGCTAATTCTGGTAAAACGAAAGCTATTTTATCAGAAGATGGAAAACATTATATCATTAATGGTCAGAAAATGTGGATTACAAATGGAGGGTTTGCAGATTTGATGACTGTATTTGCTAAAATTGATGATGATAAAAATTTATCAGCATTCCTAGTAGAAGCTAAATCGGAAGGTGTTTCTTTAAATCCAGAAGAGAAAAAAATGGGTATCAAAGGTTCTTCAACACGACAAGTATTCTTTAATAATGTGAAAGTACCTGTTGAAAATATGTTGAGTGAAAGAGAAGCAGGATTTAAAATAGCATTAAATATTTTGAATATTGGTCGTATCAAATTAGCTGCTGGTGTAATGGGAGGAGCAAAAGCAACTATTAACGATGCTTTGAAATATTCAACTGAAAGAGAACAATTTGGTCGATCAATTAATAAATATGGTGCAATTAGGCATAAATTAGCTGAACAAGCAATTAAGACATATGTTGTTGAGTCTGCTACATACAGAGCTGGTCAAAATATAGACGATGCCATTTTAGGACATGTAAAAGAAGGATTGGACAAAGGGAAAGCAACTTTAAAGGGAATTGAAGATTATGCGATTGAATGTGCTATTTTAAAAGTTGCAGGTTCAGAGTGTTTAGATTACGTTGCGGATGAAGCAGTTCAAATTTTTGGAGGGATGGGATATTCTGCAGAATCTCCTGTAGAAAAAGCTTATCGTGACTCTCGAATCAACCGTATTTTTGAAGGAACAAACGAGATTAATAGGATGTTGATTATCGATATGTTATTGAGGAAAGCAATGAAAGGGGAGTTGGATTTATTATCAGCAGCGACAAAAGTTGCAGGTGAATTAATGAGTATTCCTGAAATTGATGATACAGATAGAGGTGTTTTCACAAATGAATATAAGTATTTAGTCAATTTTAAGAAAACTGTTTTGATGGTTGCAGGTTCAGCAGTTCAGAAATTGATGCAAACATTATCAAAGGAACAAGAAATTTTGATGAATTTAGCAGATATTACAATCTTGATTTATCAGGCAGAATCAGCATTATTAAGAACTGAAAAGTTAATAACAATGAAAGGAGAAGAAGCTGCTAAAGCACAGATTGCGATGACCAAAACATTTTTCTACGATGCAGCATCAATAATTGAAAAATCAGGAAGAGATGCTTTAAACAGTTTTGCAGAAGGAGATGAATTAAGAATGATGTTGATAGGATTGAAACGTTTCACAAAAACAGATACATTTAATCCAAAAGAAGCAAGACAATTAATTGCAACAACAATGATTGAAGCAGGGAAGTACTGTTTTTAATTTTAAAGAAATATATACAAATAGAACGAGTGACTTAATCTAATAATTCACTCGTTTTTTTATGTGAAAAATATTTATAAAAGTAATTAGATGTGCTCTGTAAACAAAAAAAGCTAGACATTGTCTAGCTTTTTTACTGCGGAGAGAGAGGGATTCGAACCCCCGATACCTCTCGGTACGCCGGTTTTCAAGACCGGTGCATTCAACCGCTCTGCCATCTCTCCGGGCGTTGCAAAATTAGTAATACTTTTTCTTTTAACAAGTATTTTTATTAAAATTATTTAACTTTAAATTAATTTTTAATTTTTTCAACTTGATAGTTGTTTTATTTTGTTGATTTTGAACTGATTATTTTAATTAAACGATTTTAATACCCAAGATACATGTTTAGATATTCAATTTTTTTAGTACAACTCTTTTTAATTGTAACTTTTTGTGGTTTAAGTCAAACAACAAAAATTAAAGCATTTTTAGCTGAAAAACAATTTTTCTCTCCAGTAGAAGGTGAGTTTATTGAGTTTCAATTTCAATTTTCAGGTTACACATTTAAATATGAACCATATGAAAATGGATTAAGAGGAAAGTTAGCATTGAGTTTTGAAGTTTCTAACACAGACTCTATTGTACATAAAGATTATTATGCGTTGTATACTCCTGTAATGAGAGATAGCATTATAGATGATTTTTTTGAGATTAAACGTCTCCCTCTTGGTTCAGGAAATTATAAATTAAAAATAAAAATAGAAGATTTGTTAGACGAATCAAGATCAGTTGAAGCTGAAAAAAACTTTCAAGTTTATGACTATACAAACAAGATTGTAATTTCAGATATTCAGGTTAATGAAAATATTTTAAAGAGTGAAGATCCATCGAATTTGTTTTATAAATCAGGAGCTTTAATGTATCCTAAATTAACAACCTTTTTTCCTCAAGAAGAGATTAAGATGCCAGTATATTTTGAAATCTATCAATTGGATAAACATCAAGATTCTGCATATATCTTAAATCAAAAAGTAATAAATACAGATACGGGTAAGGAAGTACCTTCATTTACTTCAAGGTCGAGAGTTAAAAGTGCTCAAGTTGTCCCAATCTTAAAGTTGTTAAATATAGAGAATCTTTCAACCGGGAGTTATGAACTTCAATATTTTTTGTCAACTCGTTCAAGTGATACTCTAGCCTATAAAGTTTACAGATTTGATCGTAGCAATGATCTAGGTGATATCGTTCAGGAAGAAAGTGTGTTGGTAGATCCTGCATTTCAACAATCTATTGCAGATGATAGTGTTATGTTTTATCTAGCAAGCTTAATTCCAATTGCAAAACAAGCTGAAAACAAGAATATTTCAAAGATTTTAAAATCACACAATGATTCCGTAGCTAGAAAACATATTCAAGCTTTTTGGATTGCTACAGCTGGAACAAATTATTACGAACAATGGATTAAGTACAAAGCTCAAGTTATGTACGTTGAAAAAATGTATAGTAATAATTATATGAAAGGATATCAAACAGATAGAGGTCGAGTTTATTTACAATATGGAGCTCCTTCTATGGTTGTTCAAAGAGATGTGAGTTCTACAGAGTATCCATACGAGATTTGGCAATATAATAAGATTGAACGATTCAGTAATAAGCGGTTTATTTTTTATAACCCTGATTTAGTAACGAATGGTTACCGACTTTTACACTCTGACATGATTGGTGAGTTGAAAAATAATTCATGGCAATATGAGTTAAACAAGAGAAATACAAATACAGGAACAGTTGACGATCCGAATCAAAATGTGCAACCAACATATGGCGGAAGCGCAAACGATTATTATCGTCAGTATTAATCAAATGTATTTGATAAAGGATTATTCATAAATTTGCAGGAATACTTTTGAATTTTGAAACGTACTGCAATTGTCATATTGAATTATAATGGTAGAGACTATTTAGAAAAGTTCTTACCATCTGTTGTTCGCTTTTCTAATGATGCAGAAATAATTGTTGCAGACAATGCCTCAACTGACGATTCTATAGTCTTTCTTCAACAAAATTATCCATTAATTCGACTGATTCACAATAATGAAAATGGAGGTTTTGCTAAGGGTTATAATGATGCATTAGCTAAAGTTAAAGCAGATTACTTTTTACTGTTGAATAGCGATATTGAAGTAACTGAGGATTGGTTAACACCTTTAGTTCAAGAAATGGAAGATGAAACAGTAGCAGGTTGTCAACCTAAAGTTTTATCTTACCGTGATAAAAGTCATTTTGAACATGCCGGTGCATCTGGAGGTTTTATGGATCACAATTTTTATCCATTTTGTAGAGGTCGTATTTTAGAACAATTTGAGAAAGATAATGGTCAATATGATGGTGAAACGGAAATCTTTTGGGCTACAGGTGCAGCCCTTATGATTCGAGCAGATTTATTTAAAAAAGTTGGAGGTTTTGATGAAGCTTTTTTTGCTCACATGGAAGAAATTGATTTGTGTTGGCGCTTGAAAAAAATGAATTATCGTTTTAAGGTTGTTCCAAGTTCAAAGATTTATCATGTTGGAGGAGGAACTTTAGCATACAATTCACCTCGAAAATTATTCTTAAATTTCAGAAACAGTTTATATATGATTGTTAGAAATTATGAGGGATGGTTATTTCCAAAGTTGTTTTACAGAATGTGTTTAGATGGCGTTGCTGCTTTTCACTTTTTGGTTAAAGGAGAAATAAAGAGTTTTTATTGTGTTTTTAAAGCACATTATTTTTTCTATAGGAGGTTAGATGTTTTATTAAAACAGCGTAAAGTAATAAAAGAGACATCTACAATCTACAATAAAGTTGGATTTTATCGAGCTAGTATTTTGTGGGCAAGATATTTTAAACGAATTACAAAATTTAGTGACTTAAACAGTCGTTTTTTTATCACAGATAAAGATTTATAAGATGAGTAAAATTACAATTATCCATAACTCAAGATGTTCTAAAAGTAGAGAAGCGTTAAGTTTGTTGGAAGGTAAAGAGAACGTTGAAGTTGTTGAATATTTAAAAAATGGATTAACTTCTGAACAATTAAAAGATATTTTAAAGAAGCTAAATATTTCTGCTTTTGATTTATTGAGAAAAGGTGAGGCTGATTACAAAACTTATATCAAAGGAAAAGTTTTAACAGAAGTTGAGGTGGTAGACTTAATGATACAATATCCTAAATTAATTGAACGACCAATCATTATTCAAAATGATAAAGCCATTATTGGAAGACCACCAGCTCTGGTTGTTGATTTTGTGAAATGAATATAAGCATATATCTCATCATCCCTTAAGGGAAGGTTCAGAAGGGTGACTTTTATTCTTGATGTTTATCAAATGAAGTTTAGGTGGTTAAGTCAATTATTTATTATGCTCAATCACATAATTTAGGATCTTTTCAATAAGATGAACTCTATCTTTTCCATAGACATTATGTTTATGCATAGGGTATGGAAAGTAATCCATTTGTATTCCTAATTCCACGAATTTTTGAACTAAAGCATAGTTATGCTGTAAAACAACAACATCGTCAGCTGTTCCATGAATTAATAATAGATCTCCTTGTAAGTTTTTTGCGTGATTCATTAAAGATGAATTAGCATAACCTTCAGGGTTTTGTTCTGGTCTATCCATGTATCGCTCTCCATACATGACTTCGTAGTATTTCCAGTCTGTTACTGGTCCACCAGCTACACCAACATTAAATGTTCCTGGCTTACGTAACATTAAAGATGTAGTCATAAAACCACCGTAAGACCAACCATGAACAGCTAATCTATTTGTATCTACATAAGGTAATGATTTTAAGAAGTTTACACCTTCAATTTGGTCCTCCATTTCAATCGTGCCACATTGCCTGTGGATTCCACTTTCAAATTTAAAACCTCTAAAATTTGAACCTCTATTGTCAATTGTGTAGATTAAATAACCTTGTTCAGCTAAATAATACATCCATAAACTTGCACCATCTAACCATTCATTTGTAACAAGTTGTGCGTGTGGTCCACCATAAACATAAACTAAAACAGGATATTGTTTTGTGCTGTCAAAATTTGAGGGTTTTATTAAACGGTGGTATAACCTATATCCTTCGTTATTTGTAATTGATCCTATTTCAGCTGTACCCATTTTAATATTTTGATAAGGGTTTTTAGCTTCTCCTAAAATGGTTTTCTTATTATTTTTAGTAGTAACAACTTGAGAAACAGATGGAGTTGAGTGATTTGAAAATTCATCAAAGAAGTACTTGTTTTTAGAACTGAATGAAATTGAATGTGTTCCTTCTTCAACTGTTAATAAGCGTTGTTTCCCTTTTAAGTTAACAGCATAGAAGACATTATTTAAAGGATTCTCTCCTGTAGATTCAAAAACGATTTCTTTTCCATCATTTATACTTGTTAAAATATGTTTTACAACAAAATTATTATTTGTCAATTGGCGAATTAATTTACCGTTGATATCATAATAATATAGGTTATTAAACCCATTTTTTTCACTTATCCATACAAAATTATTGCTGTTTTCAGAAGGGAAGAATGCATTATTCTCTGGTTCAACCCATTTGTCATTACTTTCTTCAAAAAGTGTTTGAATAAACTCTCCTTTGTTATTGTATTTATTTAAAGCATATTTATTTTGATCTCTATTTACTTCAGCTATTAAAATAAACTGTTCGTCTGGTGACCACGTAACGTTTGTTAAGTAATCATCAGAATTACCCCTTGGAGCAATATATAAAGTAGATTTCGTATTGAAATTATAAATCCCGATTTTTGTTTTTTCTGATTTTTGACCTGTCATAGGGTATTTAATCGAAGTTAAGGTTCCAGGTGTAGAATTAATATTTAAAATCGGATAATCAGCGACCTCTGTTTCATCTTTTTGTGCAAATGCTATAAAGTTTCCTTTAGGTGACCAAAAAATTCCTCCATTGATACCAAATTCACTTCTTGCATACGTTTGGCCAGAAACAATTCCAGGATTTGATTCGTTTGTAATAGCAATGATTTGCTTGTCTTTCTTTTGAACGAAAAGATTATTTTCAACTGTAAATGCAATTTTTGAAAATTGATTATCTATCGTTTGATTTTCACTTTTTTCATCAATTGCAAACAATGTTTCAGCTGTTTTTCTATTGACATTAATCGCATAAACTTTTTGGCCATTTGTCAAAGAAAAAATTGAATCATTTACCCATTGAAATCCAGAGAACCAATTTAGATTTGATTTAGCAATTGCATTGATTTCTTGAATTGTGAACAATTGAGATTCTAATTTACCTTCAGAGTCACCTTTTTTTAATTTGACATAACCATCTAAATAAGTGTAGTCATTAGAATTAGGAATCCATTGAAAGCCAAATAAATGTTGTGGAGCAAACTTTCTATATTGATTAAGAACAGCATCTTCTAGTGTTAATTCTTGTTTCTGACTGAATGAAATTCCGCTGATTAACAAACCTAATGATACGATTAAAATTCTTTTCATTTTTTTGTACTTTATTTTAAAATGTTTGTAAAAAAGTCTTGAATTGGCTTGATCACTGTATACACCTCTTCAATTGTATCCACTAAATTATCATTTAATATTGTTTCGGCTGGTAACTCTCTGAAAAAATAAAACTGTTTGTTGAAAATTAAAGGTTCTCTTTCTGCTGCTTCTTTCAAGTGTTTCGGGATAATTTTATTTTTTTCGCCTCTAATTTCTCCAAAAGATTGTTTGAATTTTTTATCAGAATATAATTTTCTAAATTCATTCATATTATCAGCAATTCCCTCACGAATAATCAATAGATCATCTTTATTGATTTCATAAATTCCTCCGTAGATTCGAAAGTGTTCAGGGCTTAATTCTAAATATATTCCATTTCCCGATTTTGTTTTTTTTCCATTTTCACCAATTACAGCAGATGAATGTAATTTATATGGAGATTTATCATTTGAAAAGCGGATATCACGATTGATTCTAAAAATACAATTTTTTGCCTCCAAGTCTTTCAATGAATCATCATGTTTACTTAATCGTTCAATTACAGCTTCAACAAATGTTTTAAAAGCATTTTTGATATTTGTTTCATATCTTTTTCTGTTGATATCAAACCAATCTTTATTGTTATTGGCTGCAAGCTCCTTGAAAAAATCAAGGAAATCTTTTTCGAATAATTTCATATGTAATAATTTTTTAAATAAAAAAAGCTATTTCCAAAGAAATAGCTTTTATGAAATATGGATAAATATTAAAGCATCTCAATAACTCCTGCTGCCCCTTGACCTGTTCCTACACACATTGTGACAACTCCATATTTTTGATTTCTTCTTTTCAATTCGTTCATAATTTGAACTGTTAATTTAGCTCCAGAACATCCTAAAGGGTGACCCAATGCTAATGCTCCACCGTTTACGTTAACAATATCAGGATCTAAACCAACCTCTCGAATTACTGCTATTGATTGTGAAGCAAACGCTTCATTTAATTCAAAAAGGTTGATATCTTCAAGTTTTAATCCTGCTTTTTCAATTGCTTTTGGAATTGCCTCAATCGGACCAACTCCCATGATTTTTGGCTCTAAGCCTACAACTTGGTATGAGAGTAACCTTGCCATTGGTTTTAATCCAAGTTCATTAATCATGTTTTCAGACATCACTAAAACAAAAGCTGCTCCGTCTGATGTTTGAGATGAAGTAGCTGCAGTAACGCTTCCATTTTGAGCAAAAACAGGCCTTAATTTCTTTAAAGATTCCATTGTACTCCCTGCTCTTGGACCCTCGTCTGTATCAACAGTATATTTTTTCACTTGACGTTTTTCTTTCGTATCTAAGTATACTTCTTCTACTTCAACAGGAACGATTTCATTTTTAAATTTACCTTTTTCAATAGCATCTAAAGCTTTTTCGTGTGATTTCAATGCAAAAGCGTCTTGATCTTCTCTTGATACATTGTATCTTTTCGCAACCTCTTCAGCAGTCAAGCCCATTCCCCAATACCAATCTGGGTGCTCTTTCCCTACTTTATCATTTGGTACGATTCTCCATCCACCCATCGCCATTACAGACATTGATTCAACTCCTCCCGCAATGATACAATCTGCCATTCCTGATTCGATTTTAGCAGTAGCTATTGCAATAGTTTCTAATCCCGAAGAACAGTAACGGTTAACCGTCATTCCTGGTACTTTATCTGTATCTAATCCCATTAAGGAAATCATACGACCAATGTTCAGTCCTTGTTCTGCTTCTGGTGTTGCGTTTCCCACGATAACGTCATCAACTCTGTTTTTATCCAATTGCGGAACCGATGCCATTAAATGTTTAATTACATCTGCCGCTAGATCATCAGGACGATAAAATCTAAACCCTCCTTTTCCTGCCTTACCTACAGCCGATCTAAATCCAGTTACTATGTATGCTTTTTGATTCATTTTTAATAGATTTTAGACATTAGACGCTAGATGCTAGATATTGCTAGTATCCATAGTCTTTTTGTCTTGTTTAATATTTTTTTCTTGTTCAAGTTTATTATTTATTGATTTTTTAAATCCAACAATCATACGTTGTAATTCATTGACTTTTAGACTTAAATCTTCAACATCTAGATTGAATATTTCGTTTGCTAAAATTAATTGAGTTTCTAATTCAAAAGAGGATGATAAACTGATATTTAGAAAATTTAGAAAATCTTTTTCGGTACTTCTTCCAGAACCTTCTGCTATATTAGAAGGAATAGAAACCGCACATCTATTTATTTGACTTATCAAACCAAATTTTTCATCAGAAGAAAGTTGTGCAGTTAAAAAATAAGTTGATTTCACAACTTTCATTGCTTCCTGCCAAATCTTCATTTCTTTAAAATTATGAGCCATTCTATTTTTCTATTTTTCTATTTTTATCTTATTTATCAAAATCTTAAATTCTATAATCTAGACTATCAAATATCAAATATCTAATATCTAGCATCTAGTGTCTAATTCCTCAGAATTTTCCCATATTTAACCAAACTTTCTAATCTTTCCAACGTTTTTCTTTGTAAACACAATTCAACGAATGCTTTTCTTT
>CAZOLZ010000051.1:0-15586 GCA_964580965.1 uncultured Flavobacteriales bacterium
AAGAACTACAAGAAGAACTTCAGCTTAATGAAGATAATCTTCTTACCAAAGCTTCAAATTATATAGGTGTAATAAAGATGAAGCAAGCAGCAGTTAAAACAATTGATGAAGAAATTAAAAGGCTTCAAGGCCTTAAAAAACAAAATCAAAAATCAATTGAATGGCTTTCAAATAATCTTGAATTTGCAGTAAAAACTTTCGGAGAATTGGAAATTGGAACGGATAAATTAAAATTAAGAAAAAGTTCTTCAGTTTCTGTTGCTGATGTTAACAGCCTTCCTAAAGAGTTTAAGACAATTAAAAATCAAAGATAATCCTTAAATTTGTTATTATGGAATTTAAACTTGTTTCTAATTTTCAACCAACTGGTGATCAGCCAGAAGCAATCAAACAGCTTGTTGAAGGTGTTAACGAAAACATCGAACACCAAACACTACTCGGTGTAACAGGAAGCGGAAAAACATTTACGATTGCTAACGTTATTGAAGAAACAAATCGTCCAACTTTGATTTTATCTCACAACAAAACTTTAGCCGCTCAACTTTATGCTGAATTCAAGGAGTTTTTCCCAGAAAATGCAGTTGAATATTTTGTTTCTTACTACGATTATTATCAACCAGAAGCATATTTGCCTGTTACAGGTACTTACATTGAAAAAGATTTATCAATTAATGATGAATTAGAAAAATTAAGATTATCTGCCACATCTACCCTTCTTTCTGGTCGAAAAGATGTGATTATAGTGTCTTCAGTTTCTTGTATCTATGGTATTGGGAATCCAAATGAATTTGAAAACAGTATTCTTCCGATTAAAATCGGAATGAATATTAGTCGAAATAAATTTTTATATCGTTTAGTTGAAAACCTATATTCAAGAACAGAAGACGAATTTAAACGTGGAAATTTCAGAGTTAAAGGTGATACTATCGATATATTTTTAGCTTATGCTGACCATGCTTTACGAGTTGAGTTTTGGGGGGATGAAATAGAAGCTATAAATGCTATTGACCCAGAAACTTCAACAAAATTTGAATCTTTTGAAGAAATTAACATTTACCCTGCTAACATTTTCGTTTCCAGCCCTGAAACAGCAAGAATGGCTGTTGAAGAAATTGAAAAAGATTTGGTTATTCAAGTTGAAGCATTCAAAGAGCAGGGTAAAGTTGAAGAAGCCAAACGATTAGAAGAACGTGTTTCCTACGATTTAGAAATGATTCGAGAATTAGGTTATTGTTCAGGTATTGAAAATTACTCTCGTTATTTTGATAGACGTTTACCTGGAACAAGACCTTTCTGTCTGTTGGATTATTTCCCAAAAGATTTTTTAATGGTAATTGATGAAAGTCATGTTACAACACCGCAAATTCGAGCAATGTATGGTGGTGATAGAGCTCGAAAAATCAATTTAGTAGATTATGGGTTCCGTCTTCAAGCAGCTATTGATAATAGACCTTTAAAATTTGAAGAGTTCGAGAATTTATTACATCAAACAATATACGTCTCTGCTACTCCTGCTGATTACGAATTGGAAAAATCTGAAGGTATTGTTGTAGAACAAATCATTCGACCAACAGGTTTACTAGACCCGATCATAGAAGTAAGATCTAGTGAAAATCAAATCGATAATTTAATTGAAGAAATTCATAAACGTATTTCTCAAAATGAACGAACGTTAGTTACAACTTTAACCAAAAGAATGGCTGAAGAGCTACAAAAATATTTAACTCGAATGGGGATTATGTGCCGTTACATTCACAGTGAAGTTAAAACAATTGAACGTGTAAGTATTTTGAATCAATTAAGACAAGGAACTTTTGATGTTTTGATTGGAGTTAACTTATTAAGAGAAGGTTTGGATTTACCTGAAGTATCTCTTATAGCTATCATTGATGCCGATAAAGAAGGTTTTTTAAGAAATGTAAAATCATTGGTACAAACAGTTGGACGTGCAGCAAGAAATGTCAATGGTACAGTAATCATGTATGCTGATAAAATAACTGATTCAATGCAGAAAACCATTGATGAAACTGCTCGAAGACGAAAAATACAAATGGATTACAATAAATTACACGGAAAAACACCTCAGCCACTGAATAAAGCTATTGGAAAAACGATAGATAAAGTCAAAATCATCAATGAAGATAAAATGTATCGTCCAATGACCGATGAAGAATTGGGGATGGCTGCTAAAAGTCCTGAAACTTATTTCAACGAGGATGAATTAGAAAAAAATATTCAATCCTTGAAAAAATCCATGGAAAATGCCGCAAAAGAACTTAATTTTATCGAAGCTGCGAGATTAAGAGATGAGTTAACAGCGTTAAAAAAAATGAAAAAATAAATTATGAAGGATATCTCTGTTAGAGTATTTATTGCTACCTATAAAAATGTTCCTTACCTATCAAAAGTACTAGAGTCTCTCTGCTATCAAACATTTAAAAACTTTTCAGTTTCAATTTTAGAAGATGGAAATAATCATGCATTAAGAGCATTCTTATTGGATCAAATGTATCCATATCAAGTTGAGCATTTCGATCAAGAAGACAAAGGATTTAGAAAAAATAGAATCTTAAATATTGGAATAAAAAATGCTCATGAAGAATTAATCATTTTTCTCGACGAGGACTGTATTGTCCATCCATCTTTCATTAATGAATATGTCAAACATTTTGAAAAAAACACAGTTTGTTTTGGAAAAAGGGTTAATCTAGATAAAATTACCACAAAAAAAATAATGGAATCTGAAGTGTTTAAAATCCCATCTTTATTTTCATTATACAAGAATAAATCTACACACGTTGAAAATGGTATTTTTCTGCCATTTTTTAAACCCAAAGAAACTGACAAACCAACTTTATTGGGATGTAATATGGCTATTCCAATGAATCTATTAAAAAAAATAAATGGTTTTGATGAGGATTATACTTCTGCAGGATATGGTGAGGATACTGATATCCAATGGAGACTTCAAAAAGCAGGTGCTTCATTTTTAAAAATGAAACATCAAGCAATTCAATATCATTTATATCATGAACGACCTAATAGAGAAGATTATACTGCAATAGGACGAAACTTGATGTATCAAAAACAAGAAATCGGCGAGTATTACTGTAAAAATGGAATGAATTAAAATGTATGAAATGATTAAACAATTTAATTTTGAATCAAAATTTTAAAAAAGTAAAAAAGTTCCATTAGTCAATATCCCTTAAGAAATAATTTTAAAAATCCTCACATCCAAAATAACTAAATTCCTAAACCCCATAGTATTCTAGTCTGTTCAAATTTCCTATTTTTGCACAAAAAAATAAAAAATGAGATTTTTCTACTTTCTACTTTTCATTACACTGAAATTATCTACACGATTATACTTTAAAACTAGAAGAACCCATAATTCTCCAAAAGAATATCTAGGGCGAACTATTTATGTAAGTAACCATGCAGCTTCATTTATGGATCCGCTATTAATTGCAGCTTTTAGAAAACCTATTGTGTTTTTCATGACCCGTTCAGATGTTTTTAAACCGTTATTAAAACCTGTGTTATGGGCTGCACATATGTTACCTATTTACAGACAACATGATGGAGAAGATACCAAAAGTAAAAATGAAGAAGTATTTAAAGCAAGCTCAAAAATATTAAAACGAGGTCGAAATATTTTAATCTTTGGGGAAGGTTTTACAGATGATACATTTATCAGAAGATTAAAACCTGTTAAAAAAGGTGCTGCAAGAATGGGATTTACAGCATTAGAAAATATGAATTGGAAAAAGAAAGTTTACATTGCTGCAGTAGGTTGCAATTATACTGAGCCGAATTATATGCGAAGTGAAATATTAATCTCAACTTCAGATAAAATTTGTTTGAATGATTACAAAGAGTCGTATGAAGAAAATCCAAATAAAGTTATTAATGAAGTAACAAAATTGATTGAACAAAAAATGCGTGAAGAGATTACTCACGTTGAAAATAAAGTTTGGGCTCCTTTTCACGAAAACGTAATGATTTTGACAAGAAAAGGAATGAATGCTAAAAATCACAACCGTAAGTATTCTTTAAAAGAAAGATGGCGTTATTCACAAAAATTAGCAAATTGGTTGAATGATCAAAATTTAGAAGATGAGAAGTTAGTTCAATTAAAAAGTAAACTAGAAGGTTACTTTTCATTGATTCGAAAATTAAGAATGGAAGAATTTTACATCCATAAATTCATTAAACATAAAAAAAGTCGATTGAATGAATCTCTTTTTTTACTACTAATGTGGCCATTTGCGCTTGTTGGTTTGGTTCATTTCTACTTACCATATAAATTCATCAAACGATTTACTGAAAAAACATTCAGAAGACGCGTATTTTGGGGGTCTGTTAAAATGATAATGGGTAAAGCAATTATGGGAATCATAAATATTCCCTTTATCTTTGTTTTTTATCACTTTGTATATCCAAGTTATTGGTTAGGTTTTGCTTATTACGCATTAATCATTCCACTATTCGGACTTTCAAGTTATGTTTACTTTCGAAAACTGAAAGATTTCCAAGTACTTGGTGCAATGAAAAAAGCGAATTTGAAAAAAGTGATTGTAAAACGAGAAGAATTAATCAAAGAGATTAAAGAAGTCGTTCCTTTTTAATTTTGACTAAATACCAAAAAGGTATAAAATATAAAGCCTATTTCCTTCATAGGCCTTCCTTTAAAATCGAAATAAAATTGTGTTCTCTCCATGAGACAAGACTAGGATTATTGAAATTTTAATTAAAACCTTAATCAAACTGGAAATTTGAATATGAGATTAAGCAAACTATCAATTATGAACTAATTGAATAATCCTTTTAAAAATAAATCGATATACAAAAAAAGCAATCAAAGATCCAATTAATCCCCCTATAATAATATCTGATAAATAATGTACGCCTAAATAAATTCTACTTAAAGCGACTAGTATAGCAATTCCGAATAACCAATAACCACAATTTTTAATCGATTGTTTTAAGGTTAAGTAGGTAAAAGTTGCTATTGCAAAAAAGTTAGCTGAATGCGAAGAAACAAACCCAAACTGTCCTCCTCTATAAATTGCCCCATCTTTAAATTGATACAAGTGTAATAAATGTTGAATATTAAGGTTATGTGAAGGTCGATAACGCTGGACTGTCTCCTTAATAATTTGAGAAGATACAAAATCCGATAAACCCACAGAAACTAAAACAAGAGCAAAAAACAACAAGAAAACTTTTGGTGAATAACGTTTGAATACAAGATAGAGAATAAACAAGTAATAAGGAATCCATGTTACCTTTGCAGATATAGCCCACATAAATTTATCCAAAAAAGGTAAATGTAAACCATTAATCCAAAGTGTAATTGATGTATCTACTTGCTCTAAAAAATCAATCATTATTTAAGGTATTCCATATCAAATCTTTTAATTCAGTTAACCCCTC
This sequence comes from uncultured Flavobacteriales bacterium, assembly GCA_964580965.1. Classification (GTDB taxonomy): domain Bacteria; phylum Bacteroidota; class Bacteroidia; order Flavobacteriales_D; family Crocinitomicaceae; genus CAIUKX01. The sequence goes on from CAZOLZ010000051.1 coordinate 5,440, forward strand.
CTCTGCTACTGATGAAATAAAAATAGTTGGAATTTTAATTGTTAACTCTTCTTGAATTGCATCCTTTAATTCTTGATCCAACATATCTGATTTTGTAATTGCTAACAACTTATCTTTCAACATCAATTCAGGGTTATATTGTTGAAGTTCATTCAATAATATTTCATATTCCTTGTTGATATCATCACTATCAGCTGGAATCATAAACAGCAATAGCGAATTTCGTTCTATGTGTCTCAAGAATCTTAAACCAAGTCCTTTACCCTCATGGGCTCCTTCAATTATCCCTGGAATATCTGCCATCACGAAAGAGCGATAATCTCTATAATTTACAATCCCCAAATTCGGTCGTAATGTCGTAAATGGATAATCTGCAATTTCTGGTTTAGCACTTGATAAAACTGAAAGCAAAGTACTTTTACCTGCATTTGGAAAACCAACTAAACCAACATCGGCAAGAACTTTTAATTCTAAAATCTTCCAACCTTCTTCACCTGGTTCTCCAGGTTGAGCATAACGTGGTGTTTGAAATGTAGATGATTTAAAATTATTATTTCCCAATCCCCCTCTTCCTCCAGGAGCGATAATTTGTTCTTCACCATCTTCATTGATTTCAAACAAAACCTCTCCGGTTTCAGCATCTTTTGCAATTGTACCAATTGGAACTTCAATATATTTATCTTGACCTTGAGCACCAGTCATTAAATTTCCACTTCCATGAGCTCCATGACCAGCTTTAATATGCTTGTTGAATTTCAAATGCAGCAAGGTCCATAATTGCTTATTTCCTTTGATAATTATATGTCCACCACGACCACCATCACCACCATCAGGTCCACCTTGTGGAATGTATTTTTCACGTCTGAAATGAGTAGAACCTCCTCCCCCATTTCCAGATTTACAGTGAATTTTAACGTAGTCAACAAAATTATCTGATGCCATCTGTTTTTTTAAAAGTAATTTGTGAGTTTAAAAAAAGGTAGCCAACTGACTACCTTGCATTTTAATTAAATTTTGAAATAGCGTCGTACAATCGTTTTGTAATTTCGTCTATCGTTCCAATACCATCAATCGATATGAACTTATCTTGATTTTGATAGAAATCTTTGACTGGAGCAGTTTCGTTATTGTAAACCTTAATTCTATTTGCTATTATTTCAGGATCAGCATCATCAGTTCTACCACTGATTTCAGCTCTTTTCTTTAAACGTTCTTTCAATTCATTCTCTTCAACTTCTAAAGCTGTCATTAATGAAATAGATGTATTTAAAGAAGCTAAAAAATTGTCTAAAGCGACTGCTTGAGCATTTGTCCTTGGAAAACCATCAAAAATGAACCCTTTAGCACCTTCATTTTTTAATACTTCAGATCTTAACATGTTAATTGTCACTTCATCAGGAACTAACTGACCTTTATCAATATAACTTTTCGCTAAAACACCTAATTCAGTTTGCTCTTTGATATTATATCGAAAAATATCTCCAGTTGATAAATGGACTAATCCGAATTTTTCAATTAAACGTTCTGATTGAGTCCCTTTTCCTGCTCCTGGAGGTCCAAATAAAACAATGTTTAACATATCTTGATAATTTACTTTATAATTAATCTTTTAATTTATAAATTCCTGAAAGTGATCTACCCTTTTGATTATAATCCATCCCATAACCGATAATAAATTTGTTTGGAATGGTAAACGCAACATATTTTGGTGCTTCATCTCCTTTAAATGCATCTGGTTTAAATAGCAAAGAACATACATTTACAGATCCAACTTTTTTCTTATGCAATTTATGGAGCATAGAATTTATTGTTATCCCTGTTTCAACAATGACATCAATAACTACAACATCTTTTTCTGCTACCTCTGTATTCAAACCTATTAACTCCAAAACATTTCCAAGTGAAGAAAAATCATTATAAGATTGTAATTTCACAAAAGAAACTTCATTATCAAATTTTAACTGTTTGATTAAGTCTGAAGCAAACATAAACGAACCATTTAAGATTACAATTAAAGTAACTGATTTACCAGCATAATCATTATTTAATTGTGCTGCTACTTTTGAAACTTCTTCTTGAATCTGTTCTTTTGTTAAAAAAAGCTCAAATTGCTTATCGTTAATTTGAATCACTTTATCGAAAAATTAGAACGCAAATGTACAATTTTAAACCATTAAATCCAATAAAAGACATAAAACACTCTGTGTAAAATAAATAAGGTTTTATATTTGCATTATGGAAAACAAATGGTACGGAAAATCTTTACGATTAGGAATTTTAGGTGGGGGACAATTAGGTCGAATGTTTATTCAAGATGCTATTGCTTTTGATGTTGCTGTCCATTCATTAGACCCTGATAAAAATGCTCCTTGTAAAGAAATAGCTAACGAATTTACAGTTGGTTCTTTAACTGATTACGATACGGTTATGAACTTCGGCGCAGATAAAGACACCCTTACTATAGAGATTGAAAACGTAAACATTGATGCTTTAAAAGAATTAGAAAAGCAAGGAAAAAAAGTGTTCCCACAACCAAATGTAATTGAAATTATTCAGGATAAAGGATTACAAAAGCAATTTTATGCCAATGAAAGTATACCAACAGCTCCATTTACACTTCACAAGTCTAAAGAAGAGTTAATAGCTACAAACCCTTCATTTCCATTTGTAAATAAACTCCGTAAAGGAGGTTACGATGGAAAAGGAGTGCAGATAATAAAATCTCAATCTGATCTAGAACATATTTTCGATGCTCCTTCAATAATAGAATCAATGATTCCTTTTGAAAAAGAATTGTCAGTTATTGTAGCACGGAACGAAAGAGGTCAAACAGAAGTTTATCCAACTGTAGAATGCGAATTTAGTTCAACATCAAATTTGGTAGAATTCCTTTTTTCTCCTGCAGATATCTCAAAAAAAATTGAAGAAAATGCAAAATCAATAGCGATTGATGTCATTAACAAGTTAGGTATGGTTGGGATTTTGGCCGTTGAATTTTTCTTATTGAAAGACGGTAGTTTATTAGTAAATGAAATTGCCCCTAGACCACATAACAGTGGTCACCACACAATTGAATGTAACATTACTTCTCAATTTGAACAACACATGCGATCGGTTTTGAATTTACCTTTAGGTTCTACAAAAACTATACAAAGTGGTGTGATGATTAATTTAGTTGGTGAGCCAAACTTTGAAGGTAATGTGTATTACGATGGAATAGATGATATTCTTGAGATGGAAGGAGTTCACATTCACATGTATGGTAAAAGCACAACCAAACCAAACAGAAAAATGGGACACATTACTATTACATCTGAGGATATTGAAATTGCAAAAACAACTGCTCGAAAAGTTCAAAAAATGATTAGAGTAATTTCAATTTAAAAAGTTTTAACAGCTACCTTGAAACTGCAATTTTCACTTTTTTACCTTTTATTCTTTCGTTTTGAATTAACTTAAGAACGCTTTTCACTTTCGATCGTTTTACTGCGACAAAAGCTGTCTTATCAAGTACGTGAATTAAACCGATATCACCTTTCGACAACTTTCCTTTTTGGCCAAGAAATCCAACAATATCAACTTTATTTACCTTATCTTTTTTTCCTGCCCCCACATAAAGTGTTAACCATTCGGTTTGAAATGGAACTTGTTCTTCAGTTGTAATTTTGACCTGAAGAATCTCAGCATTACTATTAAAAAAATCAGGTAATAACTGATCCCTACTCTTCATTATGTATGAATGTCCACTTTTATTCATTCGAGCAGTTCTTCCATTTCGATGAATAAACACATCTTCAGTAGTAGGCAATTGATAATGAATTACATGTTTCACATCTTCAACATCTAAACCTCTTGAGCCTAAATCTGTTGTTACTAAATATTGAACACTTCCATTTCTAAATTTCACCAATGCGCGTTCACGCTCATCTTGATCTAAACCTCCATGGTACAAACTATTTAAAATCCCATTATCTTGTAAAAAGAAGGAAACTCGCTCAACCGCTTCTCTGTGATTACAAAAAATAATTGTTATATCATGACATTCTTGACAAATCAAATCTTTCAATACATCCATTTTTTCAGATGGATCATCAAATAATATTTCAAAGGTTTTTAATTTAGATGCTAATTCAACTTTTTCAATTCCAAATCGATATGGATTTAACATTTTCATAAATGAAGGAACCTCAAAATTTGGTGTTGCTGAAACCAAAAACTTTTTTCTGACCCCCTTTAATTCATTCATAATTTTTTCCATTTCAACATGAAAACCCATTTCTAAAATCTTATCAAACTCATCGAGAATTACATATGAAGTTTGACTCAAATCGACTGTTTGCTTTTGAATATGATCTACAATTCTTCCTGGTGTTCCAATCAAAACAGAAGGCTTACCCATTAAACTATTTCGTTCGTTCGAAAAAGAATGTCCTCCATACATTACTAATGAAGTAAAATTGGATTTTAACGATTTTAAAACCGCATCAATTTGAAGTGCTAATTCTCTTGTAGGACTTAAGATTAATAACTGAATCCCTTCAATATTTTCTTTTAAATTCAAAAGCATTGGCAACAAAAAAGCTAGTGTTTTACCTGAACCTGTAGGAGCATAAAGTATTACATCTTGTTGTTTCTCATTAATTTTTAATGCTTGTTTCTGCAAACCATTCAATTCACTTATTCCTGCATTTTTAATATAACTATGTATTTGTTTGCCTTTCATTTTCACTTTTTAACAAAGGTAATCTAAAAGTAGTGTAACGATGAATAAAATATCCTTAACTTTGAAGCAAATGAAATAATAAATTAAATGAGACACGTATCTTTAAAAAGTATTGAAGCAGCAATCAAAAAAGTAGATAATTTAGAAGATGATTCATTAGAAAGGTTATCAGAAACATATGCCTTAGCACAAGAAGTTCTATTGGGTTATGCTATGTCAGCAGCTGTTGAGTATAAAAATGAACAATTAGAAGGGCTATTAATCTATTATTTTTGTTTAATCAACGAAAGCTTCCAACAGGAAGGAATTCAAGTACGCAAAATTACAGAAGATGATATTGATACATTCGAAGAACCTTATTTTCAAATGTTAGACCAATACTTTGAAAAAGAAGATGAAGAAATATTAGAATCTTTTTGTGATCAACCTATTTTAGCTCAATTCATGGGGATGGAAATCAGTACAGAAGATGAAGATGGAACAATGTTAGATGATGAAACAGCAACACAATTATTTATTGTAGCTTTAGCAATCATAACACTTTTAAATAAAGCAATAGTTGCTGAAAATTTGAATTAATCGATGTTAAGCCCACAAGAAATAGTTTCTAAAATGATGGAGAAAGATGCTTTCTCTAATTGGTTAGGGATTAAGCTTGAAGAAATAAAACCCGGGTATTGCCTTTTAACATCTTCATTAAAAAAAGAAATGCTAAATGGTTTTGACATATTGCATGGTGGAATCTGTTATTCATTAGCAGATTCTGCACTTGCCTTTGCTTCAAATGCTTATGGCCAAAAATGTGTAAGCATCGAAACATCTATTTCGCATACACGCCAAGTTAAAATAACCGATCGACTAACGACTGAATGCATAGAACTGAATCGTGGTAAGTCATACGGAATCTACCAAGTAACAATCAAAAACCAAGAAGACAAGACAGTCGCTTTATTCAAAGGAACAGTAAATATTAGTAAAGATTTGTGGAAAAAAGAGGAGTAAACTCCCCTTATAAATTAATTCACTTTTTCTTTTTCAAAAATTCCTTCCAAAATTGTATTATCAACTATTTCCGGAATTGTAACTTTCAATCGAGGTTCAATTTCCATTGCTCTTTTGATTGCAAACATTGCTCCTTCATTTCTAGCCCAAGATCTTCTTGAAATTCCATTGTTTACATCCCAATGCAACATCATTTTCAACCTTCTATCTGCTTCTTGAGAACCATCGAGTAACATTCCAAAACCACCATTCATAACTTCTCCCCAGCCTACGCCTCCACCATTATGAATCGAAACCCAAGTAGCACCTCTGAAACTATCTCCAATGACATTTTGAATAGCCATATCTGCTGTAAATCTTGAACCATCATAAATATTTGAAGTCTCTCTGTAAGGTGAATCTGTTCCCGATACATCGTGATGATCTCTTCCTAATACAACTGGTCCTATTTCTCCTTTAGCAATTGCATTATTAAATGCTTCGGCAATTTTCATTCTACCTTCTGCATCCGCATATAAAATCCTTGCTTGAGAACCTACAACCAATTTATTTTCTTGTGCTCCTTTAATCCATTGAATATTATCAGCCATTTGTTGCTGTATTTCTTCTGGACTTACTTTCATTATGTCTTCTAAAACTTTACAAGCAATAGCATCTGTTTTTGCTAAATCTTCTGGTTTTCCTGAAGCACAAACCCAGCGAAATGGACCAAAACCAAAATCAAAACACATTGGTCCCATAATATCCTGAACATATGAAGGGTATTTAAAATCAATACCATTTTCAGCCATAATATCAGCTCCAGCTCTAGACGCTTCAAGTAAAAATGCATTCCCATAATCAAAGAAATATGTTCCTTTAGCAGTATGCGTATTAACTGCTGATGCATGTCTCTTTAAAGTTTCTTGAACTTTCAACTTAAATCCTTCTGGATTTTCAGCCATCATTTTATTTGACTCTTCAAAAGATAGTCCTACAGGGTAATAACCTCCAGCCCAAGGATTATGTAAAGACGTTTGATCTGAGCCCAAATCAATATGAATACCTTCAGAATCAAACTTTTCCCATACATCAACTATATTTCCTAAATATGCAATCGATACAACTTCTTTATTTTCTTGAGCATTTCTAACTCGATGAACTAACTCATCCAAATCCTCAATAATTTCATTTATCCAACCTTGTTCGTGTCTAATTTTTGTAATCTTTGGGTTCACTTCAGCACACACAGTGACACAACCTGCAATATTTCCAGCTTTTGGCTGAGCTCCCGACATACCTCCTAATCCTGAAGTAACAAATAAAGAACCTGCAGGTGACTTTTTAATTTTTCTGAATCCGTTTAAAACAGTGATCGTTGTTCCATGAACGATTCCTTGAGGTCCAATATACATATAAGAACCAGCTGTCATTTGTCCGTATTGCGTAACTCCTAACGCATTAAATTTTTCCCAATCATCCGGTTTAGAATAATTCGGAATCATCATCCCATTTGTTACTACAACTCTTGGGGCATCTTTATGAGATGGAAACAACCCCATAGGGTGACCAGAATACATAACTAAAGTTTGCTCATCTGTCATTTCAGCTAAATACTTCATCGTTAAACGATACTGAATCCAGTTTTGGAAAACAGCTCCATTTCCTCCATAAGTTATTAATTCATGAGGGTGTTGAGCAACAGCATAATCCAAATTATTTTGAATCATCAACATTATAGCTTTAGCTTGTAATGAATTACCAGGATAATCATTAATTGAACGAGCATGCATCTTATAATCTGGACGATAACGATACATGTATATTCTACCAAATTTGTCCAGCTCCTCTTTAAAATCAATAATTAATTCAGCATGCTGTTCTTTTGGAAAATATCTTAAAGCATTTCTTAATGCCAACTTTTTTTCATCCTCGGACAAAATCTCCTTACGTTTGGGTGCATGGTTTATATTGTCTTCAAAAATCTTTTTCGATGGAATTTTAGATGGAATACCTTCTAAAACCTGTTGGTGAAAAACTGTTAACTCCATATATTTCTTTATCCTTGTTAATTTTTTAATATTGTTTTTGTAAAAATAACATCAATTTTCTAGAAATAAAAAAAGGGCATTGAAAATTCAATACCCTTTAACACTTTTTATTTTTTTGTTAGTTACCTAACATTATTCCTAAAACTAACTCATGTCCTCCAGAACTATATGTATTAATGTGAGATAGCGAATAATCGTATGAATAACCTAATTTAATCTTATTACTCAAAGTCATACCCAACATACCAACGAAAGCATCTGTATGTCTGTATGAAACAGCCGTCCAAAATCTTTCTTTGTACTCTAACTGAAGAGACCCCTCATAGATTGGGCTTGTAGGGGTTACATATTTAACTAATGCAGCAGGTGTCAATGAAAAATCAGTACCTATCTTAAATTTGTACCCTGCTGTAAAGTTATAATGCATTCTTGGATCAAAATTTGGTGTCCCTGAACCAAACTTAATCATATCACTAGTCAATTGATCAGCTGCTATACCTACGAATAAATTATCTGAATAAAAATATAACCCAGCTGAAATATTCATGACGTTTACACTACTATTGGTAGCTATATAATCGTTGTAAGTATTGTCGGATCCAACGTTTGCTACTACTGCTCTATCAGATAAAAACGAATGATTATTTAACCCTAAATTAGTACCAAAAGATAAATTATATTTGGAACTAATAGGTAAATGAATAGCATAAGTCCCTGAAAATCCAATTTTTCTAAAAGCTCCAAACTGATCTGCTACAATTTGAGCTCCTACAGCTTGTTTAAACTTACCTGTACCTACCTCTGGGTTCTTAATCACACCATTACTATTTCTTAATCCAGGATTATAAATTGTTTTATTTTTACCTGTTAAAACATCTAAAGGTGCTGAGAATGCTAAATATGATGTTTTAGGAGCATCCACTAAACCTACCCATTGCAACCTTCCACCCATTGTAATATCTGTAAAATCGTATACCCCAGCAGCAGCAGGATTTACCATGTACTGATTCCTTAAATACTGGCTGATTTGTGGTAATTGTTGTGCATTTAAAGACACACTTCCTAACAATAAAATACCACTTAATAATTTCTTCATCATAGTTATTTATTTAAAATAATTGATACCACACCATTCAGAGTTTTCCCTGTTCCATTATTATAATCAATAAAATAAAAGTATGATCCTGTAGGTAAAACTTTTCCATTAAACATACCATCCCATGGAACTGAGTCATACTGACCTTCATTTGATTCAAATAACATTTCTCCCCATCTGTTATATATTCTAACTTTATTCATAGGATAATATTCATCTAAATTTGGTACAACCCATACATCATTATTATTATCACCATCAGGAGTAATTGCAGTTGGTATATCAAGAAGACAACTACTCAATTCAATCTCAACGGCAACTGGATTACTTTCACATGTCGAACCTACAGATTGTGTCAAGAAGAATGTAGTAGTTTGACTTGGTATTGCTATGACATCTGTTCCAACTAAGTTAGTCATCAATATGTCAGAATACCAATTTACATTATAACCTGCTTCACCTTCCAATGAAATTGAATCCGGTAAATCGTAATCACAAAATGTATAAGTAGGGTCTAAAGTAAGGTCATTAGGAGAAGGTACAACAGTTAATCGAATTGTATCTGAAGCTATTGAGTTTAAACATGTAACAGAATTATTTCCTGTAACTTCTAATACGATTTCTACAAACTGGTTTGCAACATCATTTGAACCAAAAGAATATTCTGGGTTTGAGATTGAAGGATTAGTAAATGATCCATCACCTAATGTTAACCATGAAATATAACCATTAACTGAAGTTCCATTTAATAAAAATGTCTGATTGTTACAAACTGCTATGTCTTGACCAGCATCCGCTGTTGGTGCATCTGCAGAGTTAAGCGTTAACGTTATTACTTCTGATACACTTTGACCGTTACATTCATTTGCTGTTCCTGTTACTGTCATTGTTAACGTAACTGTACCTGCTGTTATATCTGCTACACTCGGAGTGTAAACTGCATCCTCTATTGTTGCATCTCCAAATATACCTGTTCCACTTGTTGTCCATCCAATCGTTCCGTTTGATGCTGTAGCTGCTGCTGTAAAATCATTTATTGAACAAATCGTCTGATTACCTCCTGCATCAACTGTTGGTGCATCTGCAGAGTTTAGTGTTAATGTGATTGCTTCTGATACACTTTGTCCACTACATTCATTTGCTGTTCCTGTTACTGTAATTGTTAATGTAACTGTACCTGCAGTTATATCTGCTGAACTAGGAGTATAAACTGCATCTTCTATTGTTGCATCTCCAAATGCACCTGTTCCACTTGTTGTCCATCCTATCGTTCCGTTTGATGCTGTAGCTAGTGCT
>CAZOLZ010000052.1:0-15458 GCA_964580965.1 uncultured Flavobacteriales bacterium
ACCCAATGTTCTCATGGAATATGGATGATATTCGTACGAAAACAAATGTAGATAGCAAATTAGCTGAAGTATTAAATATCATTAACATAGTTCCAAACCCTTATTATGGCTACTCAGAATATGAATTAAACAGATTAGATAATAAAGTTAAAATTACTAACCTTCCTGAAATATGTAAAATTTCAATCTACTCCGTAAATGGAAAGTTATTAAGAACTTTTTCAAAAGATAGTCCACAAACATACATCGATTGGGACTTGAAAAACCATGTAGCTATACCCATTACAAGTGGAGTCTATTTAATTCATATAGAGGTTCCAAATATTGGTGAAAGAGTACTAAAATTTTATGCAGGAATTCGATCAGTGGACCTTCAAAATTTGTAATAGTTAATCTGAAATGAATTCATTAACAATACTTGCAATAGTTTCAATTTGATCTTTTGAATTGAAACTATGCAAACAAATTCGAACACCTTCACTTCCTTGAGGAACTGTTGGTGAAAAAATTGGTTTAACAGCTATTTTTTTCTCGTTTAGAGTTTTAGCTAAAGCTTTTGTCTTTTTGACATCACCTAACCTGATTATTTTAATGGGAGAATCTAAATCCGAAAAATGTTGATTAATTAATTGATTAAAGAAATCAATATTGGCTTTAAGCTTTTCTTGTTGTAAATTAATTAACGATTCACTATTAACAACAAAATTTATAATTTCATAAGAATGACGTGGTAAAGCTGTTGTATAAATAAAAGATCTAGAAAAGTTAATTAGGTATTCAATTAAGAGGTTACTCCCTAGAACAACAGCTCCATGACTTCCAAAAGCTTTACCAAAAGTTATTATCTTGGCAAAAACTTGATCGTCTAAATTATGTGCTGTGATTAAACCTGCTCCATTTCGCCCATATACACCCCCGGAATGCGCTTCATCAACAATCAAGTAAGCTTCAAATTCTTTACAAAGATTTACAACCTCATGCATAGGAGTAATATCACCATCCATCGAGTAAAGTGATTCTATCACGACATAAACACCTTTACCGAAGCGTTCTAGTTTTGTTCTTAAGTCCTCAATAGAATTATGTTTAAAAGCATATGATTTAGCATTTCCCAAACGAATTCCATCTCTAATACTCGCATGAACAAACTCATCATAAATAACAATGTCAGACCTTTGTAATACAGAGCCCAACAATCCGAGATTAGCATCAAATCCTGAATTGAAAATCAATGCTGATTCAGAATGAAACTTTTCAGCTAAACTCTTTTCTAATTCCAAAACAAAGGTTGAAGTTCCTGAAATTAATCGAGATCCTGAACTTCCTCCTATTTTTGAATGATTGAAATCTAATTTAGAAAAACCTAAATAATCATTTGAAAAAAAATCAATATAGCCTTCAAAAGAAGAGAGGGAACGTAATGTCCCCTCTTCCTTTCTGAAATTTAATTTATGTTTTAATTTTTTATCTATGCAATTAGTCAATTCGAGAAAATTTTCGTGGCTCAAAATTTGCGTTTTTTGCAGCTTGTAAAGCAGCTTCTCGTTCAGCTTCTTTTGCTTTACGAGCGATGATTTTTTCATCTGGAATTGTTGTAGGCTTTTCCCCTTCAGTAAACGGTTCCTTTGGAATTAACCCTAAAATATTGAACATTTCCATATCTTCATTATACTCTGGGTTTGGTGTTGTCAACAATTTATCTCCCGCAAAAATAGAACTTGCTCCTGCCATAAAACATAAGGCTTGACCTTCCATATTCATCTTAGTTCTTCCTGCAGAAAGTCTGACTACTGATTCTGGGAATGCTATTCTGGTAGTCGCTACCATTCTTATCATTTCCCATTGTTCAATAGGTTTTTGATCTTCTAGAGGAGTACCTTCAACTGCTACTAATGCGTTAATAGGAATAGACTCAGGAGGAGTGTCCATTTGCATATAACTCATTAGTAATCCAATTCTATCTTCTATTGCCTCACCCATACCTATGATACCTCCTGAACAAACTGAAATACCAGCTTTTCTAGCATTTTCAATTGTATTTAATCGATCTTCATATTCACGTGTTGAAATAACATCTTTATAATAATCTACAGAAGTATCTAAATTATGATTATAGGCAAATAGCCCCGCATTTTTCAAACGTTGAGCTTGTTCTTCATTCATCATACCTAATGTACAACAAACTTCCATATCAAGATCATTAATCGCTTGAACCATTTCGATAACATTATCAAAATCTTTATTATCTCTAACTTCTCTCCATGCAGCTCCCATACAAAGCCTAGACGACCCATTAGCTTTAGCATTTTTTGCCTGCTCAACAACAGATTCAACTGTCATTAATTTGTGAGCTTCAACATCCGTGTGGTATCTAGCTGCTTGTGGACAGTAACCACAGTCCTCTGCACAACCACCAGTTTTTATACTCAAAAGTGAAGACATTTGAACTTCTCTAGGGTTATGAAATTGTCGATGAATTGTTGCAGCTTCAAAAACCAACTCCAATAATGGCTTATTGTAAAGTTCTAATAAAGCTCCTTTTGTATTATATTGAGGATTTACTTTCATTTCAATTTGCTTTGAATTTAAGTGACAAATATAGCCTATTCAATTCGAATTAAAAAGTTTTATTTACTTTGTTAATAGACAAACAGCATAAGCTTTTATAGCTTCGTTTTTCCCAAAAGAGTCTACTTTTTCGTGTGTCGTAGCTTTAATTGATACATCATCTATTTCAACTTCCATTATTTCAGCTAAAACTTTTTGCATAGTTGGAATGTGAGGATTTAATTTTGGTTTTTCAAGAATTACGGTACAATCTACATTGTTCAACTTATAACCTTCTTTATGAATTAAATCAATAACATTTTTCAAAAGTATTTTACTATCAATCCCTTTATATTTAGGGTCTTTATCTGAAAAATGATAACCTATATCCCTTTTGTTTGCTGCACCTAAAATTGCATCACATATTGCATGTATCAAAGCATCTGCATCTGAATGACCTAAAGCTCCAATTTCTGAAGGAATTTTAACCCCTCCGATATACAAGTCTAAACCTTCCTTTAGTTGATGAACGTCAACTCCAAACCCTACCCTTATTTTCATTTAATTATCTGAACTTTGAGATTGTTTTTGATCAAAAGAATACCTTAAAGTAAATCTAAATGTCTTAGCTAATGGACTATCTTTTTTGATTGAAGCCAAATAAGATATGTCAATACCTAAACTATTATAATTTAATCCTACACCAAAATTGGCGTATTGTCTGTCACCTTTATTTCTACTTTCATAAAAGTATCCAGTTCTCAATGCAAAGACATCATTATACCAATATTCAAGTCCCGTAGCAATATTTATTTCTGTCAACTCTTCTTTTAATCTAGAACCTTTTTTTACTTGGTAAGAACCGTCATCATTCTGAATATAATCTCCGTTATCATCAGTTAAAACAACACCGGGAGCATCATAAAAAGACTGAAGTAATCCAGCAATTACTCCTACATCATTATTTTGACCTGAAGCAATTGAACCATCTGGTGCATAAATTGGAGCTGTTGGTACTAATAGTTTTTGAAATTCTAATGCGTACAAAATACTGTTATAACCATCTAAATCCTTTTTGATTGAATTTGCAATTTTTAAATTCATAGGAATAAAATCTCTTATAGCTGTTTCAGAATAAGATACTTTATTTCCAACATTGTTTATCGTTGAAGCAAAAACATACTCAAAATTTGATTCTCCAATTTTAGCATCAGGATTCAAAAACGTAAATGATAAATCTGTTGCTCCAATAACTCCCGGCTTACTATTAGCTACAGTAGCTACTGCTCCACCTGTTAAATTCGAATATGCAAATTTACCATTAACACCAATACTTAATTTAGGTGATAACTTAAATGCATAGGAACCAATCAGAGCAAATTCACTCGGTTTATCATCTCTTAAAATATTACCTGAAGGATCTGTATAAGTAATTTCTCCTAAACTGAAATAACGAACAGCTCCACCAATCACATGTTTATCATTTAACTTAGTATATCCAGATAAATATGAAAGACTGATATCATTAGTTAGTTGACGTAACCAAGGAACATAAGAGGCTCCTATTTCATTACTTTTTTCAGCAAAACTTAACATTGATGTATTCCAATAAATTGATGTTGAATTCCCACTTAAAGCTGTACCCGCTTCTCCCATTGCGCCTGCTCTTGAGTCAGGTGTAATCGTTAAAAAAGGCATTGCTGTTGTTATTGTATTCATTTGTAAGTCATCACTTGTAGCTCCAGATTGACTTGATTGAGCAACTAAAAAAGTTGACATGAATAAAAATAAATAAACTAGACTATTTCTTACCATAATAAATTTCAATACCACTAAATTAAATTAAATTTACGTATAAATGAACGTTTTATTGCTTACTGACTATAATTTAAATAACTTTTCTACTTTAGATTCAGTTTTACCCTCTGAAGTTCTTACCGTTAATTTGTAAATATAAACCCCTTTTCCTATTTGATCTCCGAAATCATCCAATCCATTCCATGAAATTCCTTCATTCCTGTATTTATTCATAGTTACTTGCTCTTTAATTGTTTTAACCAAAGAACCAGATACAGTAAAAATTTGAATTTGAACATCTAGAACTTCATTTAATTGATTATGTTCAAAATAAAATTTAGTAGCAGTAGTGAAAGGATTTGGATAATTTAAAACATGATTTAAAGTTACATCACTTTTAGTTGCAACTACAAAGTTTAAACTTACTTCTTCGGAATTATTATTTACATCCCAAACCTTAAATTTAAGCGTATGTTCTCCTTCTGATAAATCATTTAATTGGTATTCTACAAGGCCAGATTTATACGTATTTAAATCTGCTTGATAAAAGTTATTCAATACAATAGGTGAAGAAGTTTCTCCATCTAAAACTAATGTTATGTCATGCCCAACACCATTACCAACTGTATTAACTCCACTTTCATCATATATTTTAGCATAAAACATTGGATTTTCATCTGTTAAACATCCGTCTATGAAAGACGAATCATTTAAAAAAATTGAAACCAATGGCCCTTGATTATCCAGAATCGCATTTGTATCAATACCTCCAACTATAAATCTTCCATCTTCCCCATTGGCATCAGTAACATCATTATTTGCATAGTAACTAATTTTTCCCGTGCCATATTGAAAATTAATATCCTTTGGTACTATAAATTCAAAATCAAAGTAACCATTATAAACAGATGATTGTCCTTTGAACAAAACATTTTTTTGCTCCTCAAACTCAATGACCGGAGAGGTCACATCCTGACCAAGTGTAAACTTTGACAAAAACTTATCATAAACGGTTGGCTCAGCAATACCATTAAAACTAGACAAAATGGAACCATCAAAATCTTCTAAATGTGCTTTAATCTTAACTTTTGAAAGGGCTTTTATAGTATCAACATATAAATCAGGAGAATAACCATTAATACTATCCGTAATAATCTTAAAGCGAGGAAGTCCTAATTTCAAAGCAGGATCTCCTATTAATGTGAACGACCTTTTGTTGTCAGATGAACCAGAAGCATTCTTTGTTAATCTTATAATTTCTCCAAAAGTTAATGGGTTTCCTAGCGTATCTCTTTCAAAGACATATTTATAAAACTCTTTTCCAGTAATCGTATTTACTCCAAAAAAAACAGACCTTGTCGTTGTCATTAGGGCTATAGCTCCTCCTTGAGTATTAAGAGCCACCCATTCACCAGCCGATACTCTAGCAGGATCATCAAACTTGGTAAACTCACAAGTTGCTGACACAAACAAATTCAGTTTATTTTTATTTCCCCATGATTGAATTTCTGGGATTGTTATAATTCGTTCTTCAGCAGCACCTTTTTCACCTCCATGTCCAATGTAATTGATTACAATAGCTCCATTATTTACAGATTCATTAATTTCATCATTTACTTCTGGATATCGCTGGCCTCCAGCATTTGTGATCTGTTGAAAAGCATCACAATAAACTTTATTTACGTTCATTTCAGGAAAAGAATCTTTTACATAAAGTGTATTTGGCTCTGCATCTTGATTTATAAAATATCCATATTCTTCATCATCTGTAATAATCACATATCTATTTTTCCAATCTCCAAAACAGGAGTTTTCTTCATCTAAAACACCTCCATTTTTTAAATAATGTTCGATTTTGTCAACTTGTTGTTTAGCCGAAGACTGAGAAGAAATAAGTAATCTTCCAACTCCGACATCTAACATATCAGTAGATTCAATTGACTCATTATCATCTAACATTCCAAAATAATCATCGGTAACCATCGCTGTTAAACTATATTCTGAACTTACCACCTGGTATGTAGGGACATAATTGTTATTATTTGGTAATCTATTCTTAGGATCATATGTACCATCGCCGAACAGTAATAAATATTTCGGATATCCCCCAATATTATTTTGAGCTCTAGTATAAAACATTCTTACCAAATCTCTTATTGCAGTTGGGTCTAACATCCCAGAACTAAATTCGTTATAAATTTGTTCAAGCTGAACAACAGTCACATTTAAACCTTCAGACCTATGTAAATCTGCTAAACGATTTGCTTGATCAATAAACAGTTCTGGTGTTACAATAATATAATCAGTTTGAGGTAAACTATGTAAATTTTGATTTTTGACCTTACCAACTAAATCAGGTTCAAAAACATCATTAATCGAGAAAACTACAAACTCCCTCAATGTATCGCAAACCATTTTAAAACTACCATTCCCATTATTGAGTGATGTAAAACCAACGTTAGCAGGACTTTGTCTATTTGTCACATCCCAAACTTTCAATTGAGAATTAACATTAAATACATCAAACTGAATCACATCATTTACATTTGATTCAAACGCTCTAAAATTATATTGCTTATTATTATACCTATTACTTTTTAGAAAATGTGCTTGTAAATAATCTAAATAAGTCAAAACTGAGGGTGAATTTCTAGTTACTCTAAACAATATATTATTACCAGAAGGAATTATACTAGTAGAAAATGACTTTGTTTGCCTTGAATAATCTCCGACTGGTAAAGAAATTGAATTAACGATATTATCGTTAATTAAAATATCTAACTTATTTCCAGAAATAGATGTTGCATTTGAAGCTAAAGCGTATTTAAAATCTACCGTTAAACTTGATATACCTTCAAAATCTAGGGCTATTTGACGTTCCAAATCAACATCAAATAAATCTCCATACCACCTTTGACCTCCACCTACTAAATTATAATTTTCAAGCTCATGTATCTGGAACTCATCGAAGCTATTTATTGATTTTAAAGAGGAAGCTGTACTTAACAATGTTGAGTTAGAAATTGTCTTGGAAACAAAATCACTTGAAACATTAATAAAGTAATATGAATCTTCAGAATAAATATTTTGATCTAAATATGTATTTTGTCCATCATAATACCATCTACTTGGGCCCCAACCATAAAATAAAATATAATCACCTTGGTCAAAAATTCCATCTCCCCCATCTTCTATCAGAATATCATTTTGAGTTAAATCATCCAATCTATTTATATCATTTGATTCTGGAAGCCTACCTTCACCATTACCAAAAACATGAATTGAAGTTGAAGTCAAACCCTGCATATTCACACCTGCAGAAGCCAAAAAATTATAATCAAGCCTGTAAACACCTGATTTATTAACCGAAATCTTATACCAATCTCCGGATTTAAGTACAGACTCTGTCTTAAAAACAATTGATTTATTAGACTTCAATTGATTTTTAGTTGTACTTTCAACTTTGAATGAAATAACCTTTTTGATTACGTTATTTAGTTTAATGTATGGAAAGAAACTTACCGTTAAATATTGATCTGATTGAGAATTAACCGTTTTTATCGTTGGTTTGAAATTTCCAGGAACATTTATTTGATATTTTTTTAAGTAATCTAAATCAACTTCACTCAAACCAGAATACTCAACTTTTTCAATTACCCAATCTGAAATAGCACCATTTAATTTGTAATTCCATTGAAAACTTATCTCTTTATCATTGTAGCCTTGCCCTTCAATGTAAGGAATTTTAAACTTTTCATCATTTTTGCCAACTTCTACAGAGGACCAATTCAAAGTTACATCGATAGATTCCTGCCCTATGATAAAAGACGTAGTTAAAGAAATAACTAGTAACAGTAAAAACAAGTTTCTAATAGCCATTATTTATGTTTTGTAACTTTCGATATAAAAATAAGTATAAACTTATATAGACATTAAAAAAACGAAACAAATGTTTGTATATTATAAACATTTTGCAATATTTGTATAAATTTTCTATCAATTGAGTAGAGGATTTTGTTAAATTTCATATTAGAAATGAAGAAAATCTTATATATATTACTGTTTGCGGTCACTGTGATTTTGAATTCTGAAGAAGCAATTGCTCAAGATCCAACATTCACTCAGTTTTATGCCAACCCTATTTATCTGAATCCTGCATTTGCAGGATCTTATGGATGCCCAAGATTCGCATTAAACTATAGAAACCAATGGCCAAGTTTATCAGCAAATTATGTTACTTACAGTGCTTCTTACGATCAATATATAAAAAATATATCTGGAGGAATAGGAGTAATTGCAGGTTATGACCAGCAAGGAGTAAATACTATTACAACTTCTCATTTAGGTTTGGTTTATTCATACCATTTGAAAGTTTCACGCAAGTTTTCATTAATGTTCGGAGCTAAAGCTCAATATTATTTTAAGTCGTTAGATACAGATAAACTGACATTTGGGGACATGATTGATCCAAAAAAAGGATTTATCTATTCTACAAGTGATTTCCCTGCGCAACAATCAGGTGTTATCAATCGATCTTTTTTTGATGCTTCAGCAGGTGTATTGGGTTACAGTAAATATTTTTATGCCGGGATTTCAGCACATCACTTAAATCAACCTGATGAAACATTAATTAATGGAAACTCTAGGCTTCCTATGAGGTTAACTGGACATATAGGAACAGAAATAAAATTGGGCAAAAGATCAAAATTTGAGAATGGTACATCGATTTTACCAAACATAATATATCAATATCAAAATGGTTTTCAAGAACTAAATATTGGGACTTACGTAAAATACAACAACTTTACTGGTGGTGTTTGGTATAGAAATTCAGATGCATTTATTTTATTAATAGGCATAGATACAGGTACATTTAAAATAGGCTATAGTTACGATATTACAATTTCAAAATTAAACAACAGAGTATCAAGTGGTTCCCACGAGATATCTTTAGGTTTTAATTTAAATTGTAGGTCAAAAGGAGTGACATTTAAAACGTTGTCTTGTCCTTCTTTTTAAAAAAAAAATGTAACTTTTTATTTTATATACGTTAATATAATAAATTTGTAGTTCATTAATTTGAAATACGCAAATCGGGAAAATATGAAAAATATGAGGATTTTTTCACTTCTTATTGGATGTTTAGCTGTTTTAACTTCTTGTTATCAAGAATTTTCTACGGCGACAGGGCAGCCATACAATGAACCTGACTTAGGAGGTTTTGAGAAATTTGGATTTGTTGACCAAGAAACTGGTCCAGGTTTAATCTTTGTTGAAGGTGGTACATTTACAATGGGACGTACAGAACAAGATGTAATGCACGATTGGAATAACAGACCTTCACGTGTTACAGTTTCATCTTTCTATGTTGATCAAACAGAAATCACAAACTTTCACTGGTGTGAATACATGTATTGGATTTCTAGGGCATATGAATCTTATCCAATTGTTAGTAAAAACGTTTTACCCGATACAAACGTATGGAGAACACCATTAGGATTCAGTGAAAAGTTTGTTGAATACTATTTGAGACACCCAGCTTACAGAGATTATCCTGTAGTTGGTGTATCATGGTTACAAGCTTCAGATTATTGTAAATGGAGAACTGACCGTGCAAACGAGTATATTTTGATTAGAGAAGGTATTTTAGATTATAATATTGACCAAAGAGATGAAAATACTTTCAATACTGAAGCTTATCTTGCAGGTCAATATGAAGAAAATGTAAAATCAAATTTACAAGATTTAAATCCTGACCATAGACAAGGTAGAAAATTAGGTACAAGGATTGTGAGATTGGAGGATGGTATATTATTGCCACGTTACCGTCTCCCGACTGAAGCTGAATGGGAATTCGCAGCACTAGGATTAACAGGTAACTTGGGTGCTGGAACAGAGAATATTGATGAAAGAAGGGTTTACCCATGGGATGGTCACTGGGTTAGAAATGATGAGCAACAATTTCAGGGAGCAATCAGAGCTAATTTTGTAAGAGGAAGAGGTGATTACATGGGGGTTGCAGGACATCTAAACGATGGTGCAGACATCACAGCACCTGTTGAATCATACTGGCCTAATGACTATGGATTATACCATATGGCAGGTAATGTTTCTGAATGGGTATTAGATGTATATAGACCTTTATCTTTTGAAGATTTTGACGAGTTTAGACCGTTTAGAGGTAATGTTTTTAAAACTAAATTATTAAATAACGCTGGAAGTTTTGAAATGAAAGCTTCATCTGTAACATTCGATATTCATGGAATGAAAGAATATTTAAATGAGTTTGAAAGAGTTCGTTTCCAAAGAGTTTCAGCTGCTAGACACGATCCAAATGATACTGTGATTCCATTAGGTATTGCTAGAGGAACTCAATCTCAACATCCTGTAAAGACAGGTTATGCTCCAGATCCATTCTATGTTTCTCATGGATTTGTTAAAGATTCAGTGGAATTAGAATTGTTGTCTCGTATCAATGCGGTTATTGACAAAGCTATCTTTGATAAAAATAATAAACACGACAATGAAGCAAATGCTCGTATTCAAGAAGAATTATTTGACGGTATCTTTGTTGATGAATTAAGAGTTGGTCCAAATGGTGAAGAATATGCTTTTGAAATCATTTCGATGTTAAGATTAGGTTTTACCTCATTTATTATTGATACACCAGGTAAAATGAAATACCGTGATGTAACAGAAGAAGAAAACATTGGTCGTCTCAATTACAGAAAGGCTGATTATGTTGATTACATGGATGGTGATATCGAAAGTTCAATCTACTTCAATAATGATGACATGAAGAATGAAATTAACCAAGCAAGTCGTGATCCTAACTTGATTATGTATCAAAACGAATATGAAGAGTTTGGATTAGATGGTAAACAAGTTAAACCAGGTGATAAAACTTCTTGGCCTACAACATTGATTTCAGATAAGTCGAGAGTTTATAAAGGTGGATCTTGGAGAGACAGAGCTTATTGGTTGTCTGCTGGATCTAGAAGATTCTTAGACGAAGACAAATCTACATGTACAATTGGTTTCAGATGTTGTATGGATAGAGTTGGTAGTTCTGAAGCTTTTGATTTCAAGAAAGCTAAAGCTCAGGCTAAGGCTAAAAAGAAGCAACAACAAGGAAGATAAAATTGTGATAAATAATTTTAAAAGCACCATAAATTTATGGTGCTTTTTTTTGACATAATAAATTATGGAAATTAATAAAATATACAACCTTTTCAAAGAATCGTCTGGAGTTTGCACAGATACGAGAAAGATAAAAGTAAATTCAATTTTCATAAGCCTTAAAGGTTCAAATTTTAATGGAAATAAATTTGCTTCTCAAGCATTAAATGATGGTGCTAAATATGCTATTGTCGATGAAAAGGAGTATGCTAATGGAGAAAATATCATCCTTGTTAAAGATGCTCTAAAAACATTACAAGATTTAGCAAACTATCATAGAAAACAATACAATATCCCAGTTATTGGTATAACAGGAAGTAATGGTAAAACAACTTCTAAAGAATTAATCCATATCGTACTTCAAAAAAAGTATAATACACTAGCAACAAAAGGTAATTTAAACAACCACATAGGAGTACCTCTTACTTTGTTAGAAATGAATTCTACCCATGAAATGGCAATTATAGAAATGGGGGCTAATAAACCAGGTGATATTAAAGAGTTAGCAGAGATCGCTGAACCAAATTATGGTATCATAACAAATATTGGAAAAGCACACCTTGAAGGCTTCATAAATTATGATGGCGTAATAAACACAAAAACTGAACTTTTTAGATTTATTCAAAAAAATAAGAACGGAGTTTTGTTTTACAATGAAGATGATCAAATCATAAAAAATAATTTACCTAAAGAAGTAACAACAACTTCTTACGGTAAAAATATTAAAGCCTCAATAAAAGGAGAATTAATAAAGCTTTCTCCTTATGTTGAAATGAAATGGGAAAAAGAAAATTACACCTCCCCTGTTTTAGAAAATCAGATGATTGGAGAATACAATTTCTACAATTATTTAGCTGCAATTTGTATTGGAAATTATTTTAATGTATCTGAAGATTTAGTCAATCAAGCTGTCAAAGAATATAGCCCCTCAAACAACCGTTCTCAAATAAAGAAAACAGATAAAAACACTCTAATATTAGATTGTTACAATGCTAACCCTACAAGTATGAAATCTGCTATTGATAGTTTTCATATGAATAATGTTGATGATAAAATAGCAATTATTGGAGACATGTTGGAGCTCGGTGATCAATCAGTTTCGGAGCATGAAAAAATCATCCAGCTTTTAGATGAGTATAAAATCAATTACATTACAGTTGGACCAATTTTTGAAACTATTGTTCATTCAAAGCCAAAATTCAAAAATACAGCTGACCTTATTAAAAATATAAAAGCTAAAAACATTGAAATAATTAACTCTCTAGCACTTTTAAAGGGCTCTAGAGGAATCGAATTGGAAAAGTTAGAAGAAGTCTTATAAACTCAAGAATGATAGATTCAAGATTTTTATAACAGGTGAACTAAAAAAAGAAAAGCCATCCAAATGGATGGCTTTTTCAATTATATCTATTGATCTATTAATCTTTTAATATTGATCTTGAGATGACAATTTTTTGAATTTCAGAAGTACCTTCATAAATCTGTGTAATTTTAGCATCTCTCATTAAACGTTCAACATGATATTCTTTTACGAATCCATATCCCCCGTGAATCTGAACAGCCTCAACCGTTTGTTCCATTGCAACTTTTGATGCATATAATTTAGCCATTGCTCCTGATTGATCGTAATTTTTACCTGCATCCTTATCAGCTGCAGATTTATAAACTAACATTTTTGCTGCTTCAATTTCCGTAGCCATATCTGCTAATTTAAATGCTACTGCTTGGTGTTCACTAATTGATTTCCCGAACGCTTTTCTTTCTTTTGCATAATCTGTAGCTAATTCAAGCGCACCGCCAGCTATACCTAAAGCTTGAGCAGCAATACCAATTCGTCCTCCAGATAATGCTTTCATCGCAAAGGTAAATCCGAATCCATCTTCACCAATTCTATTTGCTTTTGGAACTTTAACATCATTGAATAATAATGTATGTGTATCAGAACCTCTAATACCCATTTTATCTTCTTTTGCACCAACAATAAAACCTTCCATACCTTTTTCAACAATCAAAGCATTGATTCCTTTGTGACCTTTTTCGGTATCTGTTTGTGCAATTACAATATATGTAGAAGCTGAAGACCCATTTGTTATCCAGTTTTTGGTACCATTTAACAAATAATAATCTCCCATATCAATTGCTGTTGTTTTTTGCGAAGTTGCGTCAGAACCCGCTTCTGGTTCAGATAAACAAAATGCACCAATTTTTTGACCAGTAGCTAATGGAACTAAGAATTTTTGTTTTTGTTCTTCAGTACAATATTTTTCTAATCCCCAGCATACTAAAGAATTATTTACAGAAACACAAACAGAAGTTGACGCATCTACTTTAGATAATTCTTCCATAGCCAAAACATAAGAAATTGTATCCATACCACTTCCCCCATATTCTGGGCTAACCATCATCCCCATAAAACCTAATTCTCCTAATTGCTTAATTTCATCAGCAGGAAAACGCTGTTCATTATCTCTATCAATTACGCCAGGTTTTAATACATTTTGAGCAAAATCTCTCGCAGCATCTCTAACAGCTAACTGCTCTTCAGTAAAATTAAAAATCATATTGCTTAACTTTAAAGTTATAGTAAATTTACATTTACAAAGATAAACTAATAAATTACAAAAAACATATTGTTTGTAAGTTTGAATCTTTGAATATTAAAAAAAACACTAAAATGCATTACAAATTTTCAATTATAGGTTTGATGTCTGGAACTTCTTTAGATGGTTTAGATATTGCTTTTGTTAATTTTGAATATAAATCTGAAACTATAAATTTTGAAATACTACACAGTGAAACTATTCCGTATTCAACAGATTTCACAAATGAACTACAAAATAGTGTTAATTTATCAGCAACTGAATTTTTAAAACTTGATAAAAAAATTGGCCAAGTATTCGGTGAAAATATTAATCAATTTATTACAAAGTATAAAATTGACAAAAGACAAATTGATGCTATAGCCTCTCACGGACATACGACTTTTCATCAACCCGAAAATGGTTTTACAAGTCAAATTGGATGCGGGACAACAATTGCAATCACAACTGGAATTCCTGTAATTAATGATTTTCGAACAAAAGATGTAATACTTGGAGGACAAGGTGCACCTTTAGTTCCTTTAGGTGATTTTAATCTTTTCAATCAATTTGCTGAATCTTTCTTAAATCTTGGAGGAATTGCAAATATTAGTTACAAAAAAGACGGGAAAATTATTGCTTATGATATTTGTCCTGCAAACTTGCCTTTAAACCTCATCTGTAAAGAAAAATTAAATCTTACTTATGACACAAATGGGGAAAATGCTCGAAAAGGAAAAATTATACAAGAACTTTTAAATCAATTAAACAATCTTAATTTTTATAAAATCAAGCACCCAAAATCATTGGGGACAGAATGGTTAAATTCAGACTTTTATCCAATTTTAGAAGAATTTAAAGAGTCAAGTGGAATAGATTTATTGACAACAATTATCGAGCATGAAGCCATTCAAATTAGTTCAACTTTAAATAATAATAATCTCCAGTCTGTATATATTTCTGGTGGTGGAGCAAAAAATAGTTTTTTAATTGAACGAATTCAAAATTCTTTTAAAGGTGAAGTTATTGCACCAAACCATACGATTATTGATTTTAAAGAAGCAATTATTTTTGCGTTTTTGGGTGCACAATATTTACAAAAATTACCGAATACTGTTAATTCTGTAACGGGCGCAAAAAGAGATTGTATTGGTGGGACATTACATATTCCGGATTGATTTATGTAAAAGTTAATCAATGTACTAATGAAACAATTAGGAAATACTGGTTTCTGGAGTTTCAACTAACAAAATAGACTAATCATACATATATTCCCAAGCGCTTTTATAACCTCCATTTTTTTCAAGAAAATCTAAAAACTGGGCATAGAATTTATCACCAGCTAATGTTGCACTA
>CAZOLZ010000053.1:0-15051 GCA_964580965.1 uncultured Flavobacteriales bacterium
CTAATTCAATGTGTTTTTGAGCAAGTCTTATATCTTTCATGAAATTAAAATTGTTGTGATTTTAAACTTTGTGATCATTTTTTTTAAATACAATTAGCGAAATTACAAAAAAATAAAGCAGGTTAAACAGAAGTTAATAAATCAGCAACTTGTTCACCCACCAGAGAACCTATAGCTATTCCCATGCCTCCCATTCGAACACCCAAAGCGACATTTTCGTTGACTTTTTCGATTATTGGTTTTTTACTGTTGTTTCCAACACCCATTATTCCTGACCAAGAATAATCAATTTCATAACTTTTTTCTGGGGCAATAACATCTTTAAGTAAGTTTGTTAAAGCATTTTGAATTTGTTCAGTTTGATCGAAAGAAGTCGTTGTTTCACCTTTGAAATTGAGATTTCTTCCACCACCCAATAAAATCCGATTGTGTATATTTCTAAAGTAATAGTAGCCTTGTTGGTAGTGAAAAGTTCCTTTTAAATCTAAACCCTCTATTGGTTTTGTAATTAATACTTGTGCCCTAGCTGGAAAAACATCTTCTTCAGGCAAAAATTGTTTTGCAAATCCGTTGGTGCAAATTGCAATTTTATTTGCTTGAATAGTTCCAATATTGGTTTCTACTTTAACTTTGTTACCCAGATTTTTTAAATGCGTAGCTTCAATACCGTAAATAGGTAAAATATCATTCTCGAGTATAAGTTTATGAAATTTACGAATCATTTTACCAGTATCTATCTGACCCTCCAAACGATTAGTGAAACTGTAATCTACATTTTTAAATCCAAAACGATTACAGACTTTTGAGTCAATACCATAAACATATCTTTCACCGGTTATTTCAAAGGTTTTTTGATTAAGGTATTCAATTTTAGATTTTGTTAAATTACCTATTTCAGATTCATTTTTAGTGATTAAATCCCAAGATCCATTAGTTTGTAAATCTAAATCTTTAATGCCAATTAGATTAATGAGATTCTGAAGTCCTTTCCATCTCATTTCTAGTGTTGACCATACTAAATTTTCATCAAAATGATTCAAGTCATCAATTAATTCTGTAGCGCTTCCGAAACAAGAGAATCCAGCGTTTTTCGAGCTTGCTCCAGTTGGTAAAAATCCTCTTTCAATTAAAACAATTTTAGCCGTAGGATTTTTTTTGCGAAGGTAAATCGCAGTGCTGTATCCTGTTATCCCTGCACCAATAACTAAAAAATCAATATTTTCAAAGTAACTATTTTTCTCCCAATAACTTAATTGATTGATGTTCAACATGATGTTTCTTTAAATAATTTTAGTTTTGTAAAATAACTAGATAAAGATGAGAAAAAAAATGATTTTGATAGTTTTTTCTTTGTTTGCTTTTTTTTTAATGGTTGTATACTACAAAGAAAAACTTTTAGCTATTGTATCAAATCGAGATTATTTCTTAAAACTATTTTTTGATGCGACTCAAATAAGTTCATTAACAACACAAATTGTTTTAACTTTTTTGGGAGTTTCTTTAATTAGTTTATTGATTGAATTAATTTTTGTTGGGTGGAGTAAATCTGCATTAAAAAGATTATTAATAAAACCTTCTAAATCTGCTTTGGTAGATTGGTTTAGTTATGTTTTAAGTGTTTTTAAAATATTTGAATTTTTATCGTTTATACTAACACTTGGCTTTTTTTATTTTTTGTCAAGTATAATGACAAAATTAATTAATATTAACCTCCTTCATTTTGTAACGAATGATGTTTTGAAGTTTATACTTTTGTTTATTTTTATTGATTTTATTTCATATTGGAGACATCGGATAAATCATATGAAGGGCATATGGGAATTGCACTTGTTTCACCATTCAGCAAAAGAGTTTAATTTGATAACTACTACTAGAGGTAGTTTTTTTGAGGCCGCTTTTAATACCTTGTTTAGCACTGTGGTATTCGTAATTATGGGGGCTGAAGTTGAAGCGATTATTTGGTTAGTGTATAGTCGAGAAATATATCAACATTTATTACATTCAAATTTAGATTGGAATCTTGGTTGGGTCGGTAGAAATGTTCTTATTAGTCCTCTTGCTCACAAATTACATCATAGTATAAATCCATCTGATGATAATTTAAATTTTGGCTTTGTATTTAATTGGTGGGATAAAGCTTTTGGAACATTTAAAAATCCTTTAAAAGGATCAAAGATTATGATAGGAGTGGAAGGCGAAAAAGTTAACAAATTAGGTTTTTTTAAAGCTCAATTTGATGGTTTAACAAAAATGTTGAAAGTCTTTAGGTGATTCTTTTTATTAAATAGATATGTGGTTTTTAGGGATTAAAATCTATTTAAGTACTTAACACATTAAATTATTTTTATATTTTTACTTATTTAGGGAACATTTTGATAGTGTCTCCGTAAAGATATTATAGTTTAAAATTAAGGATGAAGTCAACCATAATCATATTTTTCTTATTGTTTTTTAACTTGATGTTATTTTCTCAGGTAAATCTTTTATATAGGGTTGGTGGTAGAATTACAAATAGCGACACAAGGAAAAATGAAACAGGAGTAACAGTAAACCTATTAATGAATGGTAAAGTAATAGGTTCAGCGGTTACTTCTTCAAATGGTAAATATGATATTCAAGCAGAAGCTCCAATGGGAGCCAACTTACAAGTTGTATATGCAAAGTCCGGTATGGTATCAAAAAAAATTAAGTTTACTGGTTCAGGAATGACAGAAGAAGATATTCCTGCAGGGACAGAATTCCCTTTACCTACTTTAGATATGGATTTGTTTTCAGAACGGCCGAATGCAGATTTTTCATTTTTGAACAATGAACCTGTTGCATCATTCTTTTGGGATGCGAATAGAATGATGCTTGATTATGATAAAAATGCTAGTGCTAAGGTTAGGAAAAAAATTGAAGATTTATTAGCTATACAAGAAAAAGCAGCTATAGAAAATGAAGCTAAATATCAAGGGGCTATTTCATCTGGACAATCACTTCTTGCTCAGAAAAAATATGATGAAGCTTTAATCAAATTCAAAGAAGCTTCGAAATTGAAACCACAAGAAGAATTACCACAGACAAAAATTACGGAGTTAGATCAGTTAATTGCTAAAGAGAAAGCTCAAGCACAAGCAAAACAAAAATTAGAGACAGAATATAAAAATTTGATAGTCGCTGCTGATAATTTAAGAGATCAAAAACAATATGAAGATGCAGTATCAAAATATAGAGAAGCTTTATCCAAGAAAGTTGAAACATATCCCAAAACTGAAATCGTCAAGTTAACCAAATTAATTGCTAATCAAAAAGCGGAGGCTTCAAAACAAGAGCGTTTTGAAAGTCTGAAACAGGAAGGACTTTCTCTAATGGAGAGTAATAAATTGAATGAGGCTAAGGCTAAATTTTTAGCTGCTAACGCTATTAAGCAGGACCCTTCTGTTACTCAAAAGATAAAAGAAATAAACGCTGAAATTGAAAAAGAAAAGCAAAGTCAAGCTAAAAAACAACAATATGACTTAGCGATAAAAACTGCTGATAATTTATTTAATTCAGGTAAGTTTGAGCAGGCTAAAGTTAAATATCAGTCAGCTATTTCAATTGATCAAACTCAAGAATATCCCAAACAAAAATTGACCGATATAGCAGCAGAATTGGCAAAGCTCCAAAAAGAGAAAGAATTTAAAGCTCAAATTAATCAGCTTATAAGTGAGGGGAATTCTGCAATGAATGTAAAAGATTTAAATTTAGCTAAAGCAAAATTTGAAGAGGTATTGAACTTAGAATCCAATAATGAAGTTGCGAAGCAAAAATTAAGGTTAATAACACAACAATTAAGTGCTCAAAAAAACAATGCTGAAAAAGAGCAAATGTTTAATCAGTTAAAAAGTGAAGGTTTTGAATTAGTAACATCAAAAAAATATAAAGAAGCAAAAATTAAGTTGGAACAAGCTTTAGCAATAAAAAGTGATGCTCAAATATCTCAGAAAATAGTTGAGATTAATAAGTTTATTGATGACGAAAATAAAATTAAAGGGTTAGATAATCAATACAACAAATCCATTCAGGAAGCTAAAGCATATGAAGCTGATAAAAAATATGAGAATGCATTGGCAAAATATAAAGTAGCTAGTTCCTTAAAACCTAAAGAGAGTTTACCCAAACAGAAAATTTCTGAATTAAAAAAAATAATTTCAAGTCAAGCTCAAGCTGCTACTGATGATAAAAATTATGATTTGCATATTGGCAATGGAAATAAATATTTAGCTCAGCAAAACTTTGATATTGCTATTAGTGAATACGAGAAAGCCTTATCGTTTAAACCTAATGATTCGTTTGCAAAATCTAAAATTAATGAAGCAAGTCAATTAAAAGATAATATTGCAAAAGCAGCAAAAGCAGGGGCAGAAAAGACAAAACAATTTGATGAAATCATAATCTTAGCTGATAAATTGTATAGACAAAAAAAATATCTAGATGCCAAAACTCAATATGAAAAAGCATTGACGATTATTCCTACAGATTTAAGAGCTCAAAATCAAATAAAAGAATGTGTTCGTTTAGAAAAGGCAGAATCAAATAAAGAAGTTGATGCTAGCTACAGAAAATTATTGACGGTAGCCGATAAAAAATTAGCTTCTAAAGATTATGATAAAGCAAAAGAATATTATGAAAGAGCTTTGACCATAAGAAGTAATGACCCATATCCTAAAACGAAATTAAAGGAAATTGAAAGGTTAAAGAATCCCCAACCTACTATTGAAAGAAAACAACCTGAACCAATAGAACCTGAAAAATTACAACCTTTAGGAGTTATTTATGAAAAATCAGAGAAAGAAGCAATAGACGATTTACGAAAAGCTGAGATTGAAAGAAAAAGATTGAAAGAGAAAGGGCTTGAAAAAGGAGCTGATGAAGTTATAGCTTTATATGAAGAAAAAGAAAATCAGAAAAAAGTTGAAGCTAGAGCTGGTAATCAGCAAGTTGTAGAATTAAGAAACTATATTGATGATGAAATTCAAAATAGAAAAGAGGAATTTCAAGAAGTTGTTGAACAGAATAAAAAAGTTCGAAGAGAACAAGAGAGTTTTAATGAGCAATCTAATTCTTTTGAAAATACAGATCGCTTAAATATTCAAACCAAAACCGATATCATGAAATTAGAAAATGATATTGAAACAACCGATAAATTAGCTCAATATGAAGGTAAAACAGCTGAGATGAAGATTTATCAGACTATCCATTTAAATAAATTAGAAACTTCATTTAATGAAGAACATATTGAAAAAATAGAGGGTATTGATGAAATAAAAAAAGTTGGTGATCAAATTGAACAAGCTCAGATTCAAAATAATGATGAAAAAATTGATGCTGATCAGAAAATTATTAGAGCAACAAAGAATAATACAATTCTAGTTGAAGAAGCCAATGAAAAGAAAAGAATAGAAGCATTAACAACAAAAAAAGAAATTGTTGTCGCTGATAGAGAACAAGAAAAAATTATGATTAAAGATGTTTCTAACGCGGCAGATTTAAATGATAATTTAGAAGTTATAAAAGAAAACGTTGTTTCTTCTTCTGCATCTAGTTATAATAATGACCAAAATCAGGGAAGGGAAACTACGGATCAAGTTGTTGAACTCAATAAAAATATAGCCTCTGAGCAAAAAGGTAATGAAGAAACTTTAAGGAATTCAACTGAAAAATTAAAGTTAAATAAAAAGGGATTATACAGTAATTCAAATAGCACTTACAATAATGAGAAAGTAAAATACTTGAGTAATCAAGGTAATATCGGTAGAAAATACAATAAAATTGAAGATGATGTTACAAATTCAAATTATAAAAATGTTGAAAGTGGATCAGCTTTAAAAGATAAAGCAAATGAGTTAATTGATAATAATACGCAACAAGTATTCGACAAAGAACAAATGTTAATCAATGCTCAACAAAAATTGAATCAAACATCTCAAACATCAGGTTCTCAGGAAAAAGTTTTACAACCAAACGCTCTAGGGCAAGAATATCCAGAAGGTGTTTCTCAAGAAACCTTTAATCAAAATGATGAAAATGGTTTGATGAAGGCTATAAACACAAGACGAATTGTAGTCATAGAGGGGCATGGGGATGTATATGTAAGAACTCAAACTGCAAGTGCAACAACTTATTCCAAAAACGGAGAACCTTCTTCAGAAAGAGTTTGGCAAAAAGAAACTCAAGGTCCTCATCTAAAGAAGAACTACTGATTAAGATTGGAGAGATATTGAGATGAAATTTAATAATTGATATTTTTTATGAATGTTCATTTTATAGCAATAGGAGGAAGTGCAATGCATAATTTAGCTATTGCGTTAAAAAGAAAAGGGATTACAATTACTGGTTCTGATGATGAAATTTTTGAACCTTCAAAATCAAGGTTAGATAAAGAGGGTATTTTACCTCAAAAAGAAGGTTGGGATGGATCGAATATACATCCTAAGTTAGACGCTGTAATTTTGGGTATGCATGCCCGAGAAGATAACCCTGAATTGATAAAAGCAAAAGAATTGGAAATTCCAATTTTTTCATATCCAGAATATTTATACGAACAAAGTAAGCATAAAAAGAGAATTGTAATTGGCGGTAGTCATGGTAAAACGACTATTACTTCAATGATTCTTCACGCGATCAATAATTTAGGTTTAGATGTAGATTACATGGTTGGAGCTCAATTAGATGGGTACGATTGTATGGTTAAGCTTACAGATGAAGCCCCTGTTATGATTTTGGAAGGGGATGAGTATTTAAGTTCTCCAATAGATCGTCGTCCAAAGTTTCATTTGTACAATCCTGATGTAGCATTGATAAGTGGAATTGCGTGGGATCATATTAATGTTTTTCCTACGTTTGATAATTATGTTGAACAATTCAAAATCTTTTGCGATAAAATAACACCTAAAGGACGTTTGATATATAATACTGAAGATATAGAAGTAAATAAGTTAGGTGAACAATACAATTCAAGCTTACAATCAATTCCTTATCAAACTCCTGAATATGAAGTTACAGATAACGGAACTATACTTTCTTTTCAAGGAGAAAAATTTCCACTAAATATTTTTGGTTCACATAATTTACAAAATTTAATGGGGGCAATGAATGTTTGTGAAAGTATAGGTGTTGAACCAAAAACTTTTTTTAAAGCAATGCGAACATTTACTGGAGCGGGTAAACGTTTGCAGAAGGTTGTTGAAAATAAGTCTTTTGTTATGTTCAAAGATTTTGCTCATTCTCCTTCAAAATTAAAAGCTACAACAAAAGCAGTCAAAGAGCAATTTAACGATAGGAAGTTATTTGCGTGTATGGAACTTCATACCTTTTCATCCCTAAAAAAGGAATTTTTACCTCAGTATAAAAATGCAATGGAAAAAGCAGATAAAGCTATAGTTTATTTCAATCCTGAGGTCGTAAAACATAAAAAGTTAGATTCTATTGATAAAGATTTAGTTAGGGATGCATTTGGTGGAAAAGTAATTGTGATGACTGAAACAGATACAGTCCTGAACATTATTAAAAGTGAGCAATTAAATCATAGTGTTTTGTTAATGATGTCTTCTGGAAATTTTGATGGAATTGATTATGATTCCTTAGGTCAAGAAATCCTTTCCAAATTAGATTAGATATGAACAAGGAAATTCGTTTCCTAAAAAATAGTCAGATTGACTATTCAAAATGGGATGAGGTTGTAGATTTATCTCCACAGGGTAAAATTTATTACTATTCTTGGTATCTCGATTTGATACACCCATATTGGAACGCTTGTGTACTAGGTGATTATGAAATGGTCTTTCCTGTTTTGGATAAAAAGAAATTTTTAATTTCGTATGTGATAACACCAATTTTTATACAAGAATCTGGTGTTATAGCTAAAGATGACAATAAAGTTGAAGTAAGTTCTTTTGTAAAATGTTTGAGCCATTCTCAATCAATTCAATACATGAATTTATTTTTATCTCCGGGTAATTATTTAAATCAATCTAAAAACTTTAAAATTCATTTTAGAAAAGCTCAACAGATTTCATTAAATCAAACATACGATTCAATTTATACATCTTATTCCAATCATCTGAAGAGAAACTTAAGAAAAGCAAATAAAAATAAGTTAAAATTAGTTTACGATGAAAATGGAGATTCAGTGGTTGATTTTTTTAAGTTGAATAGGGGAGGGCAGTTAAGGGAATTAACAGAAATCCATTTCGTGATTTTGAAAAAGTTATTTAAGACAATTATTGATAACAATAAAGGTAAAGTTATTTCAGTTTATCATAATGATGTATTAATAGCAAATGCATTTTTTGTTTTTTCAAATAACCAAGTCATATATTTTAAAGGTAGTTCGAATAAAATTGGACGAAATTTATCTGCAATGCATTTTCTAATGGATGAGGTGATAAAGTCAAATGTTTCAAAATCAAACTTCTTCGATTTTGGAGGTTCCAATATAGATAGTATTGCTCGATTTAATTATAACTTTGGAGCTAAAGATTATTCTTATCCTGTATATAAAGAAAATAGATTACCTTTCTTTTTAAAATGGATTAAACCATAATTATTATTGATTTAATAAACTCTTTTTTCTACTGTATAAAAAGTAAATTCCAAGACCGACAATTAACCATATTCCAAAACCTATCCAGTTTGAAAGCCCTAATTCTGACATCATATAAAGACACGAAATTAGACCTAACATAGGTATTAATGATAGGTTTGCACGATAAGCCCAAATGATTAAAAAAATGCAAATGATAAAAAAGATATAAAGTGGGATTTTTTCTTTGAATAATTCAAAGCCACTTATATAAAATTGA
Organism: uncultured Flavobacteriales bacterium; assembly: GCA_964580965.1. Classification (GTDB taxonomy): domain Bacteria; phylum Bacteroidota; class Bacteroidia; order Flavobacteriales_D; family Crocinitomicaceae; genus CAIUKX01. The sequence goes on from CAZOLZ010000053.1 coordinate 8,829, forward strand.
CTTTCATTTAACCCTATATTGTTTAATGTGTTTCGATAATCACTTTCAGAAAGATTAGATAAATATTCGTTTACAGTTGGATAAGAATCAGCTTTTAATTTTAAAGTTTCAACATATTTATGAGGAATATGTGTTACAATTTCGTTGGCAGGGATAATCTCTCTTTCATTAGTTATAAAATGAATTGTATTTTCTTTATTCAATGTAAAAGAATAAACGATAAAAATAATTGCTGCTGTAGGCATAATAAATTTACTATTTACATAAGGTATTTTAAACTTTCCTCTTGGAACATCTTTTTTATTTTGTAAGATCAAAACACCTGCACAAACAACAACGAATGCAAATAGGGTTCCAATGCTGCACAAGTCTGTAACCATTGTAAGATTCATAAATAATGCTGGAATCGCTACAACAAATCCTACCACTACAGTTGCAAAAGAGGGTGTTTTATATTTAGGATGAATTTTACTGAATTTTTTTGGTAATAAACCATCTCTACTCATACTCATCCAAATTCTAGGTTGACCCATTTGGAACACAAGTAACACACTAGCCATTGCAATTACAGCACTTAAAGCTATAATTCCAGACATCCATTTTAAATCCAGTTTTTCAAAAACAAAAGCTAGAGGGTCTCCTACATTTAGTTCTGAATAAGACACCATTCCTGTTAATACAAGTGCGATTATTATGTATAAAATTGTACAAATGATAATTGCCCACATCATTCCTCTTGGTAAATCTCGTTGGGGGTTTTTACATTCTTCAGCAGTTGTTGAAATTGCGTCAAAACCGATATAAGCAAAAAATACAGCCGATACACCTTTTAAAATTCCACTAATTCCATTTGGAGCAAAAGGAGACCAATTGTTAGTGTCGACATAAAAAAGACCTACAGCAATTACAAGGAGTACAATAGCAAGTTTTACAATAACCATAATATTACTTGCATTTTTAGACTCTTTCATTCCTCTATACACAAGATAAGTGATTAAGATGATGATAAATAAAGCTGGTAAGTCAGCAATAAATCTAAATGAAAAGAACTGAGGTGCACTTTGCCAAGCATTATAAGCTTCTTGATGAAAAGAACTTAATTCTTTCAATGACGACCCAGAAGAAATAAGGTTTGTAGCTTCTAAATAACCATTTTTGGCACTTAAATAATCCATTTGTGACCAATAGGGGAAATGAACATTAAACCCCTGCAGAAAACCTGTAAAATAGTCGCTCCATGAAATAGCAACCGTGATATTACCAATAGCATATTCCATGATTAAAGACCACCCTATGATCCATGCAATTATTTCTCCAAAAGCAACGTATGAGTAGGTGTAAGCACTCCCAGATACAGGAATCATGGAAGCGAATTCAGCATACGCTAATGCTGCAAATCCACAAGCTAAAGCCGTAAAAATAAATAGGAAAATAACAGCAGGACCTCCATCGAAACTAGCTTTACCAATCGTGCTAAAAATACCAGCACCAATTATGGCAGCAATCCCAAAAGCAGTCAAATCTTTCGCAGTAAGATTTTTAGAAAGGTGTTGGTCTTTATTTTTAGATAAATCATCAAGTATCTTATGGACGTCTTTTTTTCTAAATAATTCTTTCATTTATATATAGTTATAATCTGTAATTAGAGATTCTAGGTTTAAAGGTTGTAAAAATAACAACAATTAATTGTTTGACAGAAGTGAAGTGAATTTTATGTAAAAACAAATTGTTTTATTGCTCACATTGAGTTTATTAGGAATAGTCAATATAAGAACTTCAAAAACAAATAACATATTAACCAATTACAGCTTTTCCGTAACTGAATTTTAACTTTTTGCTCAACAAATGATACCATTCATATAATACTATTCTTGAAGATTTTATATCTTGATTTAAATTGTTTAAGTTTGGAATCTAAATTTTTTAAAGTAGTTAATATGAATAGAAAATTATTCTTTACATTGATTATAAGTTCAATTGGATTTGCTAATGCACAATTAACACAATCAAATGAACCTCAAGTTGGAGAGTCTGTTTTATTATATGTTTGCGATTCAGCATACACTAATGCGTCTTCAATTAATGGAGATGGTGTTACTTGGGATTTTTCTGATATTAAAGCTGATGCTCAAGCTACAACTAAAACAATGTCTGTAGCTACATCTTCAAATACAGATTTTTATGGAGCTTCATATGTTTCTGAAATTCCTGATTTTATATCAACATTTTGGTCCTCTGATGCTAATACTAGAACTTCTTATGGATTTATATTTAAAGATCCATCAATTGGAGATATTATCATTTCATTTTCTAGTAATCAAGAGCTTCTTATGAATTATCCGTTCGATTTAAATGGAAGTTTAACGGATACGTATTCAGGTACTTTGACCAATCAGCAGATGGCTAGTACAGGAACATCATGTTCAGGAAATATTACATCTGAGATTGACGGAAGAGGAACATTGATATTAGCTTCAGATTACAGTAATTCAAATGTTTTAAGACATAAAGTTTCAGAAACAACTTCTGCAAGCATTACTTTACCGGGTGTACCTCTCTCAGTTCCAGCATCTGTATCACGTGTTCAATACGATTATTATGATTTATCATATAGTAAATTTCCAATTTTTTCACACATTAAAATTAGTTATGACGCAACAATAGTAAGTGGTGATTTTACGCTAGTTTTGTCAAGTGTGGAACCTTCCTCTGATAATTCTAATCCTCCATCAACTGCTGGAATTGAAGAGTTTGAACTTCCTTCATTCGATGTTTATCCTGTTCCTTCTTCAGGTTTAATTCATTTAGAGACAGAAGGAGATGATGGAATTATTCAAATTATAGATCCAAACGGAAGAGAAATGTATCGATTAAAAACTGTTTCAGGCGAATCACATTATGAATTAGATTTGACTTCACTTGATTCAGGAATTTATTTTATAAAAGTTATTGTGAATGGTAAAGTCGCAATCAAACGAATAGTTATAGAGTAATAGTTTTTATTTTTTATTTTTTATTTAAAAAGGGTGTCTCAATAGTTGTGATACCCTTTTTTCGTTATAAAGATTTCATATAGATTAGAGTAAAGTGTTACTTTTACAGAAATTTACGTTGCTAATTTATAATTTCTTAGAATTGTTTTGTAATGAAATATATATATACTGCATTTTTACTTTTATTTCTCTCACAGGTTAGTGTCTCGCAGACTGATGAGAGTTTAACACCTGAAGAGAGAGCTTACCTTTTCCATATGGTTAAGAAAAGTCCAATTTTAGAACAAAATTTTGGACGATATTTTGATTATCAAGGAAAGGTTATTCTTTTTCCAAATAAATCAGTAAACTATGACTCAATTGAATCATTGATTATCAATAAACCTGAATTATTAGTGATTCGTAAAGAAGAAATAGCAAAGTCTGAAAAAGGTTTAATCGGTGAAGCTTCCAATAAAATGGCTTTATGGGAATTAAATAAGGTTTTATTAGCTAAAAGAGAGGGAGAAAAAGAGTTAGAGCCTTACCAAACGAAGTATGAATTATTTGAATCAATTTTAGTCAGTTATCTTCCTCCCTCTGCATTAAGAGAAAAGGGAGGTAAAACTGTTCCAAATAAAAAGATTTTTAATATTACAGATCCAAGTTTATCTTTTGATGATAAAAATGCTTTTGTTGGTTCTTTTCATTTCTTAAATAGAAATGAAAAGTTAGTCACTTTGAAAGCAATGAATCAAGCTATTAATGATTATGTAGAATTAAGGACTATTGAGATTTTTAGAGCTTTAGGAGGAAAGGCTGATGTACTAAAAAATATTTTAATAGCTGCAGGTGATGGAAGTTCTACTTCAGGAATGTTAGAAGAACGTGAAAAGGATGAAAATGGTAGATGGAATAGAGGTTTACCAAAGGCTGTAGGTTTATTTCCTTATCAAGTTGATATTGTTACGGATAGCGATGGAAAATCTAAAAGAATAGAACCTCAACGATTTGTTGTAAAAGATTTTCAAACTGTTGGGAATAATAAAATGACAAATTTACATTTTGATGTATGGGGTTATAATTCAAAAAAACAAACAACAGTAGTAATCGAAAAAAATGGATTATCATACCATTTGTTTGGTTCTGGCGAGACTCGTTTTTTATCTCCAGATTCAAATTTTGCTTCTGGAGCAACTTTTCAATCGTTAATAAATGATCTGGAATTTAAAAGAATAGGAAAGCTAAACGACATGATTTATGGTAAAAGAGGTTTTGACTATTGGATCGAATACAATAACAAGAAAAAGGATAAAGTCGAGTTGATGATTGAAAAGCATGAAAAGAAATATTCTGATTTCGGTTATATCCCAATAACGACAGAAAGTAAAATGTCTAGAAAGACTAAAAAGTTGAAAAAATATGCAGATCCAAATAAAAGAATTGATTATCAACCAATAACAGATTCTAATAAGAAACAACGTAAAGAGGAGCAAAATACAATTGTAGGTCTTTATAAAATTTTTGACGATTACAGATTACAAATTAAAACTTTAAAAAAACAGAAGCAGGAAGCATTAGATTTGATGGCAATCTATAAACGTAAACTTGATTACTACAAACAATTGATGGGGTTAAATTGGGCTAGATTTGAATATAATGATGGATTATATACTTTCCAAGATTCTTGTACTTTTGATATTTATACACAAGAGTTTAAATTTCCTGCATCAGAAAAATCTGAAGATTTTGAAGTACGTTTAATAGCAATCCCTGAGTCTTGTTTATCCACTCAAGTTGATGAAGTAATGATGCATATGACGTTGATTGATGCTGTACCTTACCATGATTCAAGAATTCAAGTTGAATTGAATGATGCTTTTGAATCTGATAAGTGGGAATTATCTACGAAGTTATTTGAAAAGAAAGACAGCGTTGCTGTGAGACAATTTTTTGAAGCTTTATCTGATAAAAGTTTAGATTTTGAGGTTAAAGCATTCGGAAATGGTATTGGTTTTTGGAATGGAGCTCAAGTAGTTAAATCTATCAATAAGAATGAAGAAAAAGAATACAGTACAGATCGTATGGATTCTGTTTATTTGAGATTGAGAAGGTCTGAAGTTTTTGTTGATTTGAATCGTAAAATTTCTTTAGAAATAAATTCTTTTACAGATCCTGTTGTTTCTAACATTATTATTCCAACTCCAGAGTTAGAATCTTTGATGAAACGATATAAGCTATTTAAAAATGATATCTTAAGCGTTTTGAGAACTGCAACAATTATTCAGAAACTAAAGTTAGAACTGAATGTGTTGGCTGGAACTTATTTGGATCGTGAAAATGCAAAGTTAGTTATTGATAGATTGAACAAAGAGTTAGATAAGTTAAAAATTGTTGTTGGTCCAACTTCAATTAAATGGACTGAAGTTTTGTAACCAAACTATTTGATTGAGTTATGGTTTTAAATTAAAATCATATTTTATGAAGAAGGTAAAATTATTTACAGTTCTATTATTGTTATCAACTCAATTTAAAGCCCAACAAGATACATCAACTTTTTATTTTGAATTTGATAAAGTCATTTTTACAAAAGAATCCGAAAAGACATTTGATTTATTTTTATCAAAATTACCTAAAGGTACTGAGTTATCGATTGAAGTATCCAGTGATTCAATTGGAGATTACAAGTATAATGAAGTTTTGACAAATAGACGTTTAAGTTATGTCCTAGGTTTATTAAATAAAGAAATTGTAATCAATAACAAAAAAGTAATACCAGAAAATTTTAGAAATACAGAGCCTTCTTTGAATCGAAAAGTCGTGATAATACATCTGAAGAAAGAACTAGATGAAAAACAAACTTTTTCAGCACAGTTTCTTTCAAGAAAAGATGAGATGAAAAAGATGATCTCTTCGAATGAAGGATTTGTTTTAAATGTTCGATTTATTGGGGGAGAAGCGAACTTTCTAGATTATGAATCTTTTGAAGAGGTTTTAGCTTTTGCTGAGTTTTTAAAAGAAAATCCTAAAAAGAAAATTTTGATTCGTGGACATGTTTGTTGTAATGATAACATGCCTTTATCAAATCAAAGAGCATTGAGAGTTTATAATCAACTTATCCAAGAAGGTGTCAGTCAATCCAGAATGGAATATAAAGGGTACAGTAATAAAATGTTATTGATTAGCCCAGATAATACAGATCAAGCCAATGAAGCTAACCGAAGAGTTGATGTTGTTTTTGTGGATTAAAT